>NZ_KB891219.1:42122-378244 GCF_000373365.1 Parafrankia discariae | reverse complement strand
ACCCGGGACAGGTCGTTACCACCCGCGATCCGCAGCGCCTCCAGAACCCGCAGCACCCCCATACCCGTCGTCTCCCCCGTCAGCTCCGCCTGCTTCCAGGACAGCCCGACGAACGAGATCGCGCCCAGGTTGTACACCTCGTCAGGCTGGGAGATCTCCACCGCNCCGATCAACGACGGAAGATCCGTCAGGTCACCCTCCAACAACACGACCCCCGGCACCAGCCGCTCCACGGTCGCCACCTTCGGGTTCGACTGCCCGCGCACCAGCCCGAACACCTCATAACCCCGCCCAACCAGCAACTCCCCCAGGTACAACCCGTCCTGGCCGGTGATTCCCGTAATCAGCGCGCGAGGCACGATCATCCCCCTGTCTGCGCCCGGTTCGACCGGGACGCTCTCCTCCGTCCGGAGGAGTCGGTTGGCCGTGTGATCCGCCCGGACGTCAGGAGGGTCAGGGTCGTCCGGGCGGGTGGATGGCGGTACGCGGTACGCGGGCGGCGTGTCAGCCCTGGCCCGTGCCCTGGCCCGTGCCCGGTCCCGAGCCCTGGTCCGTCTCCTCGAGCCAGGGCACGGGACCGGGCTCGCGTGGCGCCGGCACCCCCACGCCGCCGCGCGGATCATCGTCACCCGCACCCCCCGCCTGGTGCGCGGCCCCGGTGCCCAGGCTCGCGGCGGCGGCCAGCACCGCCCGGGACGACATGATCAGTTCGGTCGTCACGTCGTCCCGGCCGCCGCGGCACATCTGCAGGAAGGCGCGCGCCGCCGCCCGGTGGCCCTTGTCCTGCGTGCCCTTCCAGACCGGTTCGCCGTCGACGAGCAGCTCCCGGAAGTCGTCGATCCGCAGGTGACGCCGGCCGGCGAGCGCCTCGACCGCCTCCTTGCGGCACTCGCGCGGCCGGGCCGAGCTGTAGGCGATGGTCGACAGCGTGCCGTCGACGTGCCGCAGCGTCACGGCCAGGTCCTCGGCGAGCAGCGCCTCGCCTGCCCGGCCGGGCAGGGCGGTCACCGCCTCGACCCGGCTGCCCGCCAGCGCGGCGCAGGTGTCGACGAAGTGGCAGACCTCGCCGAGCAGCCGCCCGCCCTCGGCCCGGTCCCCGTACCAGTGGTCGGCCGGCACCGGGCCGGCCGCGATCCGGTAGACGATGCTCAGTGGGCCGTCGCGTTCGGCGGTGCGCCGCCGGGCCTCGACGACCGCCGGCGAGAACCGGCGGTTGAGGCCCACCATCAGCACCCCGCCGCCGGACGCCGCCGCCTGTTCGACCGCCCGCAGCTCGGCCGGGTCGAGGGCCAGCGGTTTCTCGCACCACACGTGCCGGCCGCGTTCGAGCGCGGCGACCGCCAGGCGGGCGTGGGTCGAGTGCGGGGTCGCGATCACCACCACGTCGATGTCGTCGTCGTCGAGCAGCTGGTCGACCCCGGCCGCCGTCCCGGTGAAGCCGTGCCGGTGCGCGAAGGCCCCGGCCGAGCGGCCGCTGGCGGAGGTGACGCTGATGAACCGCTCGAAGCCGGCGGCCCGGAAGGCCGGCAGCAGCACGGAGGCGGAGAAGTTGCCCGCGCCGATCCAGCCGACCCGGTCACCGCGACGGGCGCGCGGGCGATCCGGCCGGCGACCCGGCGCCGCGCCGGCCGGATCGGCCCCGGCCCCGGCCCCGGCCCCGGCCAGTGTCTCGGCCGGATGCGCCCGCGGGCGGGGGTAGTCGAAGCGGATGGCCAGGTACGGCTCCCGCCGGGACGCGACGAGGTCGTAGGCGGCCGGGGCCTGCTCGATGGGAAAGGCGTGCGTCACCAGGTCGGCGACCCGCAGCCGCCCGGAGCCGAGCAGGTCCAGCACGGCCTCCTGGTTGCGGCCCTCCGTCCAGCGAACCTGCCCGGCCGGATAGTCGACCCCCCACTGCTCGTAGCCGCGCTCGTACCGGCCCGGCCCGTAGGAGCGGGCGACCCGCAGCGTGAGCTCCTTGTCGTAGAACGGCCCGCGTTCGAGTTTCAACGGGACGTCGCCGACGACGACGAGACGGCCGCGGTCCCGGGCCAGCTCCGTCGCGCGCATCACCGGGTCGCCGGCGCCGCCGGCCGCGCAGACCAGCACGGCGTCCGCGCCGCGGCCCCGACTCCACTCCCGCGCCGCCGCCGTCGTCGCGGCGCCGGACTCCCGCAGGGCGAGCACGCCGGTGGCCCCGGCGGTGCGCAGCGGCAGGTCGGCGAGGTCGACGCCGGCCACGTCGCAGCCGCTGGCCTGGGCGAGGCGGGCGGCGAGCTGGCCGACGAGGCCGAGCCCGATGACCACGACCTTCGCGCCGGGACCGACCTCGGCGAGGCGCAGCCCGTGCAGCGCGATCGAGGCGATGGTCGCGAAGGCGGCGTCGGCGGCGCCGACCCCCTCGGGCACCCGGGCGCACAGCAGGCCGGGTACCGCCTGGTACTCGGCGTGGTTCGCCCAGCCGCCGCCACCGGTCGCGACCAGATCCCCGGGACGGATGCCGTCCACGGCCAGCCCGACCTCGACGACCCGGCCGCTGCCGCTGTAGCCCAACGGCATGTCCGTGGCCAGCCGGGTACGCACCCCTCGCACGGCGTCCAGGACACCGTCGGTGCGGGCCTTGTCCACCACCCGGCGGACCAGGTCGGGGCGGGCCCGGGCCTTCGCGAGCAGCCCGGCCTGCGCCAGCTTCGTCACCGCGCGTTCCGTGCCGGCCGAGACGACGGTGGCCGCGGTCTCGACCAGGACCTCGGTCGGGCCGATGGACGGACGCGGCACATCGACGACCCGGACCTCGCCACCCCCGGCTGACTGCACCGCCTGCCTCATCGGACCTCCGCATCGTCGGTGACCGGGAAACGGGTCCTCCCGCTACCGATCACAGCGTGACAACACGGAGTGTAATTGAAGCATTACGTTAAGCCCGCAAGGTCGCTCACACTGTGTTCTCGCGGCGGGACGACCCGAGAACACCCCGAGCTCCCGGGAACCCGCCCCACCGGGGTGGTCAGGAGCCGCCGGGCGCCGACCCGGCCAGCGGCGAGCGGGGTCGGGCGGGCACCCCCACGGCGACCACCTCGGCGGGCAGGTCGCGCACCACGACCGCCCCGGCACCGACGACGGCGCCCGGCCCGATCCCGAGCCCCTGGATCACGGTCGCCCCGGTCCCGACGGTGACCCGATCGCCCAGGGTGACGGTCCCGCTGAGCCGGGCGCCGGGGGCGAGCGTGACGTAGTCGCCGAGCCGGCAGTCGTGCGCGACGGTCGCCGCGACGTTGAGGTGGACGTGCCGACCGGTGCGCACGTTGGTGGTGACGCTCGCCAGCGCGCAGACCACGCTGCCCGGCCCGAGCGTGACGGCCCGGCCCACCACGGCCCGCGGGTGGACGAGCGTCGCCGGGTGCCGGCCCCACCCGGTCGCGGCGAGGTCGATCGCCCGGCGCGCGTTCGGGGAGCCGATCCCCACCACGTACTCGGCGTCCAGCTCACACAGCAGGCCCACCGGGCCCAGATGGGACGTCCCGGCGGCGGCGAGGAGGTCCGGGTCGGGCCGGGCGTCGTCCAGCACGCCGAGCAGGCGGTACCGGGGTCGCCCCGCGTTCACCGCCCCGACCAGTTCCACCAGCTCCCGGCCGTGCCCGCCACCTCCGACGACGACGAGATCCCGCACCCCCGCTCACCTCCCGTTCCCGTGTCGCTACAAGACCCTTCAACTACTCTCTGTAACACTGCGCAGCGTGAAAGCGATCGATGATCTCACTCCTTCGGACGAGAGATACGGCCGATCGGACGTCGCCGCGGACCCGCCCGGACCCGGCGGCGACAGCGTCGCACCGCCAGCCTGGTCCGTCCCGCGGCAGCGCGGGGACGACCCGCCGCGGACACCGGCGAGGCCCGGTCCGGGCGGGTCGATCCGGGCGCGGTACCGGCGCGCCCGGGCCGAGCTCGATCCCGAGTCGGCCCGCTGCGGCCGCTGCGAGCACCGCCACCGCCGGGTGAAGCGCACCGTCGACGTCTCCGGGGCACTGCTGGGCCTGGCCGTGGGATCACCGCTGTTCCTGGCGGCCGCGGTGGCGATCCGGGCGGAGGACGGCGGGCCCGTCCTGTTCCGCCAGGAACGCATCGGCGAGCACGGCAGGCCCTTCACCATTCTCAAGTACCGGACGATGGTCTCCGGCGCCGAGAACAGGGGCACCGGGCTGGTCACCTACCGCGGTGACCCACGGATCACCCGGGTCGGCGGTCTGCTCCGCAGGACCAGCCTGGACGAGTTGCCCCAGCTGCTCAACGTGCTGCGCGGCGACATGAGCCTCGTCGGGCCCCGGCCCACCGTGCGCCGCCAGGTGGAGCGTTACACGCCGTTCCAGCTGCGTCGGTTGTCCGTTCCCCCCGGAATCGCCGGCTGGGCGCAGGTGAACGGCCGGAACAGCATTCCCTGGTCCCGCCGGATCGAACTCGACGTCTGGTATGTCGAGCACCGGTCCACCCGGCTGGATCTCGCTATCCTTCTTCGCACCGCCCACATCATGCTGCTCGGTGGCGGAACCTACGGCGTGGGCGGCGTGAACCACGATCTCGACGGCGCCGACCAGGAACTCCCGCCGGTGGCGGTGCCGGAGACCGCGCCGCCCTGAACCGACAACTCTTCCCTGAACCGAAACCGTCCTGGGCCAAGGCGACTTCTTTGGGAGATTCGTTGCCATCTCGGCTTCACATGTCCGGCCTGCTCGCGGTCGACGGCGGAATTCCGGTCCGGTCGACTCCCTTCGCCCCCTGGCCGAGTTTCTCCACCGGCGAGATCGACGCCGTCGGGGAGGTGCTGCGCGGCGGCCGGGTCAACTACTGGACCGGTGAGCAGGGCCGCGCCTTCGAGCGCGAGTACGCGGCCGCGGTGCGGGCCGACCACGGGATCGCGCTCGCCAACGGCACCGTCGCCCTCGAGCTCGCGCTGCGCGCGCTCGGCGTCGGGCCCGGCGACGAGGTGGTGGTGCCCAGCCGTACCTTCCTGGCGTCGGCGAGCTGCGCGGTCGCCGTCGGCGCCCGGCCGGTCTTCGCCGACGTCGACCGGGAGTCGGGGAACCTGACCGCGGACACCGTCCACGCGGCGATCACCGGGCGCACCCGGGCGGTCGTCGCCGTCCACCTGGGTGGCTGGCCGGTCGACATGGACCCGCTGACCCGGCTGGCGGCGCGGGTGGGCCTCGCCGTGGTCGAGGACTGTGCGCAGGCCCACGGCGCGCTCTACCGGGGCCGCCCGGTGGGCGGCTTCGGGGACGTCGCCGCCTGGTCCTTCTGCCAGGACAAGATCCTCACCACCGCCGGCGAGGGCGGGTTCGTGGCCACCGACGACCGGGCGCTCTGGAAGCGGGTCTGGTCGTACAAGGACCACGGCAAGGACCCGGACCTCCTGGCCACTCCGCACGACGCGGCCGGGTTCCGGTGGGTCCACACGTCCGTCGGGACGAACGCGCGGATGCACGAACTCGCCGCCGCGGCCGGCCGCGTGGCACTGCGCGGCCTGCCAGCCTGGGTCGCCCGGCGCCGTGAGAACGCCGCGGCGCTGCTCGAACGGCTCGCCCGCCTGCCCCAGCTCCGGGTGCCCACTCCCTCGGCGGACCCGACCCTGCGGGCCTCCTACTACCGCGCGTACGCCTACGTCCGGCCGGACGCGCTGCGTCCCGGCTGGGACCGGGACCGGGTCCTGCGCGCGATCCGCGCCGAGGGGGTGCCCTGCTCGGTCGGCAGCTGCGGCGAGGTCTACCGCGAGCGGGCGTTCGCCGCCGGCCCGCTCCCACCGGGCCGGCTCCCCGTCGCCGCCGAGCTCGCGGACACCTCGCTCGCCTTCCTGGTCCATCCCACCCTCACCGGCGACGACATGCGGGACACCGCCGACGCGGTGGAGCGGGTCCTCACCGCCGCGGCGGCCTGACCAGCCAGGTCGGCCCGACCAGCCAGGTCGGCGGGGAGCCGGCTGGCGGCAGCCGGCTCCCCGCCGACGGGCGTCAGCTCCGGGACAGGCCGTCGAGCAGCTCCTGCAGGCGGCCGCCGAGCGCGGTCCGTGACCTGGTGCGCGTCATGTAGTCCCGCCCCGCGGCCGACCACCGGGCCCGCTGCTCCGGCCCGGCGGCCACCAGCTCGCGCACCGCGTCGGCGATGCCGGCCGGCTCGCAGCACACCCCCGCGCCGGCGTCGGCCACGATGCCCGACACCTCGCCGGGCGTGTTGGTGATCACCGGGAGCCCCGCGGCCAGGTAGTCGAACAGCTTGTTCGGGCTCACCCCGTACCGGAACAGCTCGACGTCGGCGAGCACGTGCAGGCCCACGTCGACCGCCCCGAGGAGCGCGGCCATCCGGTCCTTGGCGACCGGGTCCCGGAAGACGACGTTGTCGAGGTGCCTCGCCCGCGCCTGCTCGACCAGCTTCGCCTTCACCCCGCCGTCGCCGACCAGCAGGAAGCACACCTCCGGGAGCTCGTTCGCCAGTTTCTCCGCCGCGTCCAGGACCAGGTCGAGGCCGTTCGCCGGGCCGTGCGCGCCCGTGTAGGCGACCACGAACCCGGTGAGGCCGAGCTCTCGGCGCAGCTCCTCCCGCGACGCCGGCGGATCGAAGTCGGCGGGATCGGCGCCGTTCGGGACGCAGACGATCCGGCCGGCCGGCACCGACTCCTCGGTCTCCAGCACCCGGCGCACCCCGTCGGCCAGCACCACGACGGCGTCGGCGTGGCGGTAGAGGAAGGTTTCGACGGCGCGCAGCAGCCGGTGCGTCAGCGAGCCCGCGCGGAGCTGGCCCATGTCCACGAGTACCCGGGGCCACAGGTCGCGGATCTCCAGGACGAAGGCGGCGCGGCGCAGCCGGGCGAGCGCCCAGCCGGTGAGGCCGGTCAGCAGGTGCGGGGACGAGGCGTAGACGACGTCCGGGCGCGCGCCGCCCAGCCCGGCCACGAACGCGCCGGCCGCGTAGCTGGCCCAGTTGAGGATCCGGGTCAGGCCGCTGCCGCTGTAGGGGGCCGTCCGGACCGTCCGGTACCGGGTCGACGTGGGGCGCGCGCCGTCCCGGGGCTGGACCTCCCGGGTGGGCTGGACCTCCCGGGTGAAGTAGTTCCGGTCCGCGGCCACGATGGTGCACCGCCAGCCGGTCAGGCGGTCGGCGAGCTCGACGTGCCGGGTCCCGCCGGGGGCGCCCCGGGGCGCCGCGAAGTGGTTGAGCACCAGCAGGGTTCTCATGCCCCCTCCTCCACCCGGACCCGGACCCGGGCCGGCCGGCGCCGGCGTGCCGGCAGCCGTGGGCCCGGCCACTCCCCCGCGCCCGGCCGGGGCCGCGGCCGGGGGATCGAGCTCGGCGCGGGCCGCGCGGACACCGCCTGCTCGTGCTCGCCACGCGCCACCAGCCGCACCCGGTCGACGCCCCACTCGACCCGCAGGACCGTCGAGCCGAGCGTCAGCTCCCCGTCGACGCACGCCGCCGGCGGCCGCGGACCGGTGTGCGCCGCCCAGAGCACCGGCCCGGGAACCGGCCCCGGGACCCGCCCGGCGAGGCACACCCAGGTGGCCGGCCGCACGGTGCCGTACGTGCGGCTCCACCACCCGGCCCACGGCTCCCGCTCCCCGCGGACCGCCGCGGCGCGCGCCCCCTCCGGCAGGATGAGCCGCAGGACGGCGCCGCCACCGGTCCGCAGCGTCGCGGCGGTCAGGTCCACCTCCGCCGTCGGCGCCAGCGGGAGCGTCAGCCGCCAGTCCACGCCGGGCGGGCCCTCGACGAAGTCGGCGCAGGCGACGCCGTCCGGGCCGGTGACGACGACCCGGGCGACCCGCCGCGCCGGCCGCAGGCGGGTGTAGGCGTCGTGGAAGCCCCAGCTCACCACGGCGTCACCGATCCGCAGCGGGGGGCCCACGTGCCCGTGGGCGGTGTGCGCCCAGCGGAAGACCCGGTGCGGGACGAGCTGGTCCTGCCCGGCCAGCCGCAGGACGCTGTGCGCGGCCGAGGAGCGCAGACCGTTGCGCTGCTCCAGCGCGCCGTTGTAGGTGCCGGTGCCCGGGTCGCCCACCACCCAGTGGCCGTCGTGCAGCACACAGGTCGAGCCGAGGTCGGCGTGCCCGTGCGACGGGCCGGAGCCCACCTTCAGCCACGACGTCCACAGCCCGCGCGCGGCCCGGGCGATCCCCCCGCCGACCTCATGGCCGTCCGGCTCGGCACGCTCGGGCGGAACGGGGATGCCGGGCCCGGCGTACCAGGCGCACTCGTCGTGCCCGGCCCGCCAGTCCACCGGCGCGCCGGTGCCGGCGAGGGCCAGCGCCACGGCCACCGAGCCGCCGATCTCGCCCGGATCGCCCGCGGTGCACAGCAGACGTCCCTCGTCCCAGTCGCCGAGCTGGGGAACCGGGCCCTCCAGCGCGCCGAGCCGGCTCAGGAACTGGGCCGCGCGGACGAGGGCCTCCCGCACCGGCTCGGTCGGGTCCGCCAGCATCCGGACGGCCAGCATCTCCAGCACGAAGCGGTGGTAGGAGAGCGAATCCTCGATCATGGAGCCGTCCGGCCGCAGCTGCCGGCGCAGCTGCGCGTCGAACAGGGCGCGGGCCAGCCGTCGGCACGGCGCGGAGAGCCGGTCCTCCGGCAGCACCCGGTCGAGGACCAGCAGCCCGAGGCTGTCACCGAGCCAGTGGTTGTTGCGCATGCTGCTCGCCGTGTAGGGAAGATCGGCGAGCAGGTGGCGCCGAGAGTGGCGCAGCTCCCGCTCGGTGCGCGAGCGTAGCCGGTGCCCGAGTGCCTCGCCGGCCAGTTCGTGCACCTGGGCGAACGCGAAGGCGCGCAACGCGATCTCCAGATTGGAGTACCAGTGGATCCCCCGCTCCGGGGGGTTCTGGTCGAACCACGACTCCAGCTCCGAGCGCAGCCGCTCCAGGGCGGCCTGGTCCCCGCTCTGGCGGACCGCCCGCGCGAGGAGCACCAGGTGCCGCATCCGCCCCAGCTCCCAGGCCCACTTGACGTCCCCGGGCCGGGCGTCGCCGCGGATGTCGACCCGCCACCAGTGCCCGGCCGGCCACCGGTGCGGCCCGTCCAGGACGGCGTGCCAGTCGGTGCGCGGCCCGAGATCCACCCGCCGGCCGAACAGGCGTACCAGGCCCTTCGTCGCGTCGGCGGCGTACTCCACGCTCGGGGTCGGGGCCGGGCGGGGCAGGCCGAGGGTGCGCAGCCCACCGGTCCGGTGCGGGAGGAGCTCGATCGCGCCGAAGACCAGCGCGTGCCCGCCCATCCGCTTGGCGGCCTCGTAGGCGGCGCGGGGCACCGCGCCGCGGCCCAGCGCGGCGGCGTCGGCGACGGCCGTGTTCAGCATCCGCCCCGCGGAGTTCCGCCCGCCCGCCCGCCGCCGGTCGGTCGGCCGGCCGGCGGTGCCGCCGCGGCCGGAACCAACCGGCACAGTCATCACACTCTTCAGATTCACATGACTACTTTAAGTGACGAACGTCGCGGGCCGGCGCTCCGTCGAACGTGGCGCCGGAAGGTCCCGGGCCGGGCCGGGGACGCCGGAGTGGCCCGCGGGGTGCCGGGCGGATCCCGGCGCCGGCCCGGCCACGGCGAGGCGGGCGGCGGCGGCGTGGACAGCCGCGTCCGCGCCGGCACCGGCCCGGCCGCTCGCGGTGAGCACCAGCAACCCGATCAGGATCCACAGGAGAAGCCCGACGCGGTTCGCGGTGAACGTGGGGATGCCGGCCGTCGCGCCCACGGCGAGGGCGATCACGGCACCGGCGAACGGCCGCTCCGGCGACGCCCGGTCCGGGCTTCCCCGCAGCCACGCCACGACGATCACGGTGACGGCCAGCGCGAGCAGCAGCACGCCGACGAGCCCGCCGACGACCAGGGCCTCCGTCCACGAGCTGTCGTAGGGCAACGTGAGGCCGCCCGCCCCGTAGCCGAACCACGGATGGGTGTCCAGGACGAGGTTCCAGCCCACCTTGAGGATCCCGGACTGGCCGAACCGTTGCGCCGTGTACCGGGTGGCCAGGTCACCGCCGTCGCCGCCGCCACCGTTCGGGAGCAGGGCCGAGAGCATCCACCCGCCGCGCCACTGGGACAGGCCGGCCTGCATCGCGATCACATAGCCGACGCCCAGCACGGCACAGATCGCCACCAGCCGCCGGACCAGGCGGCCCTGCCGGCTCGTTTGCCAGAGCGCGAGCGGCACCCCCAGGAGGAGGAACACCTTGGAGACGCAGAGCACGCCGCCGGTCACCATCAGGGCCACCGCGATCCCGAGCAGGATCGGGCGGTCCCGGCCGGGCCGCGCGAACAGGTACACCGCCGAGAAAAGACCCAGGGAATAGGCGATCCCGGCCTCGGCCGGCTGATTGAAGATTCCACTGAGCCGGCCGTTCCCGAAGGCGAGTACGGCCACCGTGTCGGTACCCGCCGCCCCGCCGTCCCAGAATCTCTGGAGTATCGGGGAGAGATCGAACAGAACCTGGGCCGCCGCGATCAGGCTGTTGACGCAGAGCGCGGCGACCATTGTCCGGCAGACGAGCTCGAGCAGCGCGGTCCGGTTGTAGCCGGCCGATCTCCAGCCGGCCACCAGGAGCAGCACCGCGACCGGATAGACGTAGTTCTCGATGCCGGCCAGGGTGCTGCCGGGCAGGTACGGCCCGACGACGAGGACGCTGCCCGCGTTGATCGTGACGAAGGCGGCCGAGACGGCCCAGATCCCGAAGACCAGGAGGAACGCCCGCCCGATCCACAGCCGTGGGCTGATCGCCGGCAGGGTGCACAGCACGGTGGTGTAGACCGCGAGCTGCTCCGTCCGGAAGCCGGCGAACAGGTAGGGCCCGAAGGCCGCGACGATCACCGTGACCACCCGGAGGCGGGCGCCACGGGGCAGCCAGGTGTCCTCGGCGCCGGCCGGAGCCGGTGTCGTCACCGGCCAGCCCGCGGCCCCCGGAGATCGGGGCGCGTTCACGCCCGGGCCGCGTACAGGGCGTCCCGGTACACCTCGACCGTCCGCTCGGCGGCGGTGGCCCAGCTGAGTTCCGCGGCCCGGCGCCGGCCCGCGTCGATCAGCCGGGTCCGGGCCACGTCGTCGCCCAGGAGCTCGAGCATGGCCTGCGCCCAGGCATCGACGTCCATCGGCTCGAGCAGGCGGCCGCCGGCACCGACGACCTCGGGCAGCGCCGTCGCGTTCGCGGCGAGGACCGGCGTGCCGAGGTTCATCGCCTCGAGCACCGGCAGCCCGAAACCCTCGTAGCGGGAGGGAAAGGTGAGCGCCACCGCGCCGCGCAGAATTCCGATCATGTCGGCCCGCGGGATCCGGCCGGTGCGCACGACCCGGCCGGCCAGCCCCAGCCGGTCGATGTCGCCGCGGACCGCGTCCTCGGTCTGGGCCGGCCCGCCGGTCAGCACCAGGCTCACCTCCGGCTCCTTCTCCGCGACCTGGGCGAAGGCCCGCAGGAGCGTGGCGTGGTTCTTGTGCGGCGCCGTGACCGCGTTGAAGGCGAACCAGCGCCCGGGCAGGCCATAGCGCCGCCCGGCCTCGGCGGCCGGCACCCCCGGCCCCGCGGCGCCGGCGCCCAGGGGGACGGTGCGCACCCGCGCCGGGTCCACGCCGAAGCGGTCGATGACGCTGCGCCGCGCGAACTCCGACGGCGTGATCACCAGCCGGGCCCGCCGGGCCGAGCCCGGGGCCACCGCGCGCAGGTAGGCGGTCTTGATCCGGGAGAAGTTGCCGGGCAGGTCGAACGGCTGGAGGTCGTAGACCGTCACCACCCCGGGGACACCGGGCACCGGTGGCAGCACGTTGCCCAGGTGGTGGAGCAGGTCGATCCCCGAGCGGCGGGCCTGGGCCGCGAGCCACGAGTTCTCGGCGAGCACCCGCAGGGACCGGGCCCGGCCGCTCACGGGCAGCGTCCGGACGTCGAAGCGGGACACGATGTCCGGATGTTCCCGGGGAAATCCGTCGAGACAGAAAAGAACATATTCGAGGTCACCGGGCCGCTGGTTCGCGAGCTCGTCCAGCAGCTCGACCGCCGCCGTCTCGGCACCGCCGACCATCCGCGGAATAACCGACAGAAGGTTGAATCCGATGCGCCTGACCGCAGCCACTGACACCACCTGGTAAAAGAAAGGAAGATCTGGGCCGCGCCGTGGCCCCGGTCCGCGCGGACAGTCGGAATTCTAGAACCGCGACGGATTTTCACTCAAGCATCTGAGACGCCGCGTCCGTTTCGTTGGCCGTTTTGACCGGAGTCGCGGATGGCGGCTCCCAGGCTCCGCCTCCGTGCGGACCGCGCTGCCGGGGCACGGCCACCGCGACGGCCGCGCCCTGCCCGCTCGCGCCCTGTCCGCTCGCGCGCCGGCGCCGGAGCAGGCCGGCGACACCGGGAGTGGCGTGCTTCAGCCGCAGCGCGGGCGCCTCGACGGCGTACCAGCTCGCTACGGAGACCGCGACGGAGAGCAGCAGGCAGGCCGAGAAGTACGCCACCACACCGTGCCGGTGCACGCCGTACACGGCCATGAGCTGCTGGATGGGAGACGTGTAGATGTACAACCCGTAGGAGAGGTCGACCCGCGAGCCGACCCGCCGGAACGGCAGCCGCAGCGCCAGCCACAGGCACAGGTAGGCCAGCGGCGGGTCGATCAGGACGTGGGGCTCGGTCAGGAAGCCGCCGGCGGCGATGACGACCACGCAGAGTCCGGCGAGCGGGCCGGAGAGCGGGATCCGGTCCCCGTACAGGTAGAGGAGGGACCCGCAGAGGAACAGCGGGCCGATCCGCAGCACGCCCCCCGCCAGGCCGCTGCCGAGAACACCGAGGACACCGGAGGCGTCCGGGACGAGCCAGTGCGCGACGAGCGCCGCCCACAGCACGGCGGCGATCGCCACGACCATCCGACGCCGCCGCGGGATGACCCCCACCAGTACCAGGAACGCGACCCCGAGATAGCACACGAACTCCCACCACAGGCTCCACAGCGAACCGTTCCAGGCGGCTGTCGGCCCGATCCGCGGGGGCGACAACGGAACCCCGGTGGGGGTGCCGAGGATGTCGTAGAAGCTGATCTTCAGGGTGCTGTTCGCCACGATGTACCGGAACGGCCCGTGCGGGGCGCCCCCGAAGTAGCCGTCCAGCGAGCCGTGGTCGTGCAGCCACGCGAGCGGGGCGATCACCAGTGCGACCACGGCCAGACACACCCAGAAGGCCGGCAGGATCCGCAGGCTCCGGTGCCAGAGGTACCGCGCGGTGGAGGGCAGCCGCACCCGGCTGTAGGTGATCAGAAAGCCACTGATCACGAAGAACAGGTCGACGGCCAGCGCACCCGGCTCGTAGCGGCCGAACCGGGTCAGCCCGAAGCCACCGGCGCTCCAGATGTGCTGCACGAAGACGACCATCGCCAGCGCGACGCGGAGGAAGTTGAAACAGTTCCCCCCGTCCGCGAAGGCCGTCCCGACGGTCGCTCGCCGTCGCTTGTGCCGCGGCGACGCCCGCCCACCGCTTGATGTCCGCCCACCGGCCGACGCCCGCCCGCCCGCGAAGCTGAGCCGGGTCATCGCGCCGCTTTTCTCCAGTAGACCCCGGTCCAGTCGATGCGGACGATCTCCTCCTCGATGCCCGCGGTCCGCCGGAAGTCGTCCACCGCGGCCCGACACCCCTCGATGGCGCCGTAGTCGTCGACGACGCAGAAGCCGCCCGGCGACAGTTTCGGATAGAGGCCGCGCAGCGCGTCGACGGTGCTCTCGTACATGTCGCCGTCGAGCCGGAGCACCGCCAGCCGGTCGATGGGCGCCGCGGGCAGGGTGTCCCGGAACCAGCCCTTGAGGAACCGCACCTGTCCGTCGAGCAGGCCGTACCGGCGGAAGTTGTCCCGGACCTCCTCCAGGGAGACGGCCAGCGCCCGGTTCTGGTGGTGGGTGTCCCCGGCGTCGGCGGCGTAGCGGGCCGGGTCGGGCGGCGGCAGGCCCTCGAACGAGTCGGCGACCCAGACCGTGCGTTCGGTGTCGCCGTAGGCCGCCAGCACCCCGCGCATCAGGATGCAGCTCCCCCCGCGCCAGACACCGGTCTCGATGAGGTCGCCCGCGACACCGTCCCGGAGCACCTGTTCGACGCAGTACTGCAGGCTCTCCATCCGTCGGACGCCGGTCATCGTGTGGGCCAGCCGCGGCCAGTCCCGCCCGTCGCCACGCTGCCCGGCGACGGTCCGGACGATCTCCACTCCGGCCCGCTGGGAGAACAGGTCCGCGAGCCGCCGCACCGCGGGCCGCGGGGCCCAGGCAGTACCGTCGCGGCCGTCCCAGAGCGAGAAGGTGAGGGTCGACCGCAACAGGTCGAGATACCGTTCACGAAGATCGTGGGGGGCGTTCCCGGGAGCTCCGGCGGCTTCTTCCGGGACTTGCGAGACGGTCATGTGTCCTCCTGGTCCAGGATCGTGGTGATCGGGCGCGTTCTGATCGACCGGTCGGCGACCGGGCGCGGGGAGTCGACGTCACGCTGGCGCTGGCGCGGAATCCGCGGGGCGCCGTCGACGGCGGACGGCACCCCGGCGGACGGCACCGCTCCGGGGCTGGTACCGGTGACGGGGCGCGCGGTGCCGCCGGTCGTCAGGCGCAGCACCGCGCTGAACAGCAGCAGCGCGGAGAAGGTGTAAGTCACCGCGGACACCGCCGCCACCCCGACCAGGTCACCGCGGCGCACCGCGGCGGCGAGCAGCAGGATCGTCAGCGCGGCGACGGGCGCCTGGACCTTGGTCACAGCCCGCGGCGCACCCAGCCCCAGCAGGGCGTGTATCAGAAGGTAGTCGGCCGCGAGCGGTATGGAGGCGAGCAGCAGCACGCGCGTCGCGCCGACGGCCGGCGCGAACTCGGCGCCGTAGATCGCTCTGATGCACAGCGGGGCGAGCAGCGCGAGCGGGACGGCGATCGCGGCGGCGACCGTGAGACTGAGTGCCGTGCCCTGGCAGACGAGACGTCGGCTGCTCTCGGGCGACGCTCCGCGCAGCCGGCTGAACATCACCATTCCGGTGGACTGCGCCACGGCCGCGCACCCGCCGGCGACCGCGGTGGCCACCCCGTAGAAGGCGACCTCCCGGCTGGCCAGGCAGACCGCGATCACCAGCACGTCGAGCCGGTAGATGACCTGGGCGCCGATCACCGAGACGTAGGCGCGCCGCGCCGTCGCCGCGAACCCGCGGGGCGGCAGCAGCCGGCGGACCCGGGTCCACGGGGAGGCCGCGGGCGCCGGCCCGAAGCCACACGTGGCCAGCTGGCCCAGCGCGATCGCCGCGCTGGTGGCGCCCAGCACCACCAGCCACAGGTTCGGGTCATGCCGACCGCCGAGCACCAGCGGAACCGTGGCGGCGGACCCGGCGAGCGCGGGGACTATCCGCACCGCCTGGAAGGCCCCGGACATCCGGCCCTGCCGCTGCGCCATGCCGGTCGCATGCGAGGTCGCCACGGTGCCGGCCGTCATGCAGGCCGCGCCGAGCACCCCGGCGGTGGTCAGCCACGGTTGCAGGCCCAACGCCACGAACAGGCCGAACAGCACCAGCCCGCCGCCCAGGGTGAGAACCGTGTGTGCGAGGAGCGGGGCGCGCAGCCGCGACGCCTCGGCACGATCGATCACGATCGCCTGGGTGATCCCGAAGGTGAGCCCGACCCCCGTCGTGGCGGCCCAGCTCTGGGACGCGATGAACTCGCCGCGCAGGGTGGGGCCCAGGCTCCGGGCGGCGACCGCCCCGTTGGCGGTGGCGATGAACAGCAGAGCCACGTTGCCCGCCGTCACGGCGAGCGTCGCGGGTATCCGCGCCGGCCGCGTGCGCCGGTGCCGCGTGTCCCGGGGCCGGACGCCCCGGTGCCGTCCGGTCATCCGAGCCGTCCGGTCATCCGAGCCGCCCTGTCACCTGAGCCGTTCCAGCTCCGCGTCCAGCCGCAGGGTGAGTTCGGCGGTGGCGGCCAGCGCCGAACTCGGGTCACCGGGATCCCCGCCGGTGACCCGGGTGCAGATGGAGCGGTACATCTCGGGATAGCTGTGCTGGCGGTTCAACCGGTGCCGGCGGAACACCCGGCGGTTGTCCTCCGCCTCGTAACGCGTCCAGTCGACGATCCGCACGGTGCGGCCGTTCGCGCGCAGTTCGGTGTACTCACGCTGCCCGTACCGGCTCCCACCGGCGCTCGTCAGAGTCAGGGAGAGCACGGAGTCGTTCACCAGCTCGACGGCCAGCGTGACGACGTCGCCGCGGGCCTGGAAGACGGACGTCCGGCGGACCGCGGCGAAGTCGTTGAGCCACAGGAAATGGTCGATCCAGTGGCACCCGTTGCTGACCACCCGGCTGCGCGAGATGGGCCAGCGGTACCAGTGCCGACGCGGCAGCGGCTCCTCGAAGACGACCGCGCTGTAGCTCAGCGGCCCGGTCCTGTCACGCAGGCGCAGATCCTGCCGGGCCCAGTCGTTGATGGGCGAGTGGCGGCGCTGGAAACACGCGAACAGCCGGCCGCCCCGGTCGACAGCCTTCACCACCTGCTCGAGATCGCTCTCGCAGGTCACCACGGGCTTCTCGACCACGGCCACCGATCCCGCGGCGAGCGCGTCGAGGGTCAGCGGCGCGTGCGTGTGGTGGTAGCCCGCGATGAGCAGGACGTCCACCCGCTCCCCGTCCCGCAGGCCGGGAGCGGTGTCCCAGCAGACGTCGCGCCGGCGCCGGTTGCCCAGCTGGGTGGGATCCAGCTCGTGGACCCGCACGACGTCCAGATGCGGCGCCACGAACGGGAGCACCTGGGTCTTGGCGTAGTTCCCGAGCCCGAACAGCGCGGCCGTCGGCCGGGCCGGCACCCGCGCGGGACGCGGCAGGCGCGGCAGCGGCAGCGGCAGGCGCTGCAGCGGCGGGCGCGGCGGGTCGACCTCGCGCACCGCGGTGCCGACCGACAGGACGCGGTCGCCACCGGCGGAGGGTGCCGCCACCTCGCCGGCGGCCCAGGCGGCGAGCCGGTCGACGGCGGCGGGCTCGACCCGGGCACCCGAACTCGGCGACCAGCCGACGAGCCCGGAGTCCACCACCGGACCCGGCGACACCGGCGACGGCCGGTAGACGACGGGTCCGCCGGCCACCCGCTCCGCCGCCGGACGCACGAGATCGCGGTGCAGCACCACCCGTTCCATACAGGCCGGATGGCAGGGCGCGACGAAGAACACCGCGTCGGACGCCCGCTCGCCGGTGCGGTCGGGCGCCCCGACGACCAGCCCGAGGCCGACACCGACGAAACGCTCGTTCCGGCTCCGCTCGCGGTACCGGCTGACCACCTTGCGCGCGGTGGAACGCACCCCGACCTGGCGGACGTAGGTGGCGAGCATCCGGGCGTCCGCCGACCGCACGAAGTAGAGGTCGTCGATGCGGTCGAGCCGGACCCAGAACACCGGCGCGATCCGAAGGTGCTCGGGCGGGAGGGCCTCGTCCAGGAAACCACCGGTCCACCGGTCGGCGATCAGGATGCGCATCGGATCTCCTCCGGAGCTGTCATCGGGCCGTCACCCCCACCGCGACCAGCGCGCGGCGCGCGGCTCGTCCGGCAGCGGCGCGTCGTCGGACGGCAGCCGGGTCAGGCCGTCGAGCAGGCCGTGGAAGACGAGGACGGACAGTGCCGTCCCCCGACGGCGCAGCAGATCCAGCGCCACCGTGCGGGGCAGCACCACCAGCCCGGACCACAGCGCGATCAGGGCCGCGCGTACCCGCCACCCGGACATCCGCGCGAACCAGAGCTGGTTGCGGGTGTAGTAGTAGCCGTACGCCTTCGCCGGCAGCGTCGCGCCGCCGGTGTGCCAGGCCCGGGCCGGGCTGAGCAGGACCCGCCAGCCCGCCCGCCGGGCGCGGCGGCAGAACTCCAGGTCCTCCCAGCCGAGGAAGAAACGGCAGTCCATCGGCACCTGCCGGTGGCACCGCGCCTTGACGAACATGACGGCGCCGGTCACCCAGTCGGCGTCGTGGACGTCGCCGGTCGGCGGTACCCGCAGCACCCTCGGCGCGCCGAGCACCCGGGTGGTGACCGCCGCCCCGGACTGCAGGCCGTCGGCGTTGACCAGCGTCGGCGCGACTATTCCGACGTCGTCTCCGGCGAGGGCCCGCAGGCATTCCGCGATGGTCGCCTCGTCCAGCCGCACGTCGTTGTTCAGCAGGATGTACGTGCTGGCGGACGGATACGCGTCGGTGCCGCACCGGAACCCTCCCCCGAAGCCGAGGTTGCGGGGCGGCACGATCCAGGCGACGCTGGCGGGGAGCTCGGCCGGGCGGCCCGTCAGGTCGTTGGCCACGGCCACGACCTGGTCGACGGCGGGGCTCGTGTCGAGACGGGCCGCGAGGCTGACGGTCGGGTCGACCCCGCCGTAGTGGACGATCACAGCCACCGTCTTGCCCGTCACCACGGGCTTGCCCGTCACCGCGAGCTCCGCGGGTCGGCCCCGGCGAAGTCGCGCGGCTGCTCGGCCGCGGTCCGCTGGACGGGTATGCGCGGGTGCTGCGCGCCGCCGCCGAGCTCGCGTCCGGTCAGCGTGCTGAACACCCGGCCGGTGTAGTCCTGTGGCCGGGTGGTGGCCTCGGCCCACTCGGCCGCCTGCCGCCCCAGCCTGGCCAGCCGCGGCCCGTCCGCGAGCAGGTCGATCAGGACGGCGCTCAGCGCCTCGGCGGACTCGTCCCGCGGGGTCACCCCCGTCAGCCCGTCCTGGTAGGCGTCGCCCGAGCCACCGCGGGCCGGGCCGACCACCGGACAGCCGGCGAGCTGGGCCTCCAGCAGCACCATCCCGTACCCTTCGCCGCCGTACGGCGGTCGGGGCCTGGTCCGGGTACAGAGCACGAACAGATCCGCCGCCGCGTAGAGCCGGGCGAGGTCGGCGTCGCCGGGAGTCTCGTGCACGATGACGTCCTCGTGCGCGCGGATCAGGGTGAGCATGTCCTCGGGCGCCGGGCCGTGGCCGGCGACGACCAGGCGCACGGCGCCGAGCGCACGGCGCACCGTCGTCAGGGCGTCCAGCAGGACGGGCAGGCCCTTGCCCTCCCAGGCGGCGAGGCGGAACGCGGTCAGCAGCGTCGGCACGCCGGACGTGCCACCCGGGGTGGCCGAGGCGGACCGACGCGCGCCCTGCGCCAGCAGCTCGGCCCGCCAGGACGGGGCGAGGCCGGGTCGGATGATCGGCCCCTGGCTGGTCGCGGCCAGGACGCCGGCCCCATAGGAGCTGATGGCGACCGGCACGAGCGCGGCGTCGCGGTGCAGCAGCGCCCGGTCCCTGCGCCGCATCGCCCAGATGTCGTCGCCGTAGCACACGACGAACGCCCGGCGGGCCACCGTCAGCCGGGCGACCGCCGCGGCGACCGGAATCAGGTTGGGATGACCCGCCACGACGACGTCGGGTCGCCACTGCCCGCGGGCGGCGGCCAGTGCTCCGATGACGAAACGGGCACGAGGAACGGGGAAAGTATCCCTGCCGGGACGGCGCATATCCAGCCGGTGGACGTCGCCGCCCCCGCCCCGGAGGCATTCCTCAATGGTCCAGAGATAGCGCTCTATTCCTCCACCGAGACCGTTGGACGGAGCGAGCAGCAGCACCCGGCACCGGTCGGTGCCAGGCAGGGCTGGCACCGACGGATGCCTCTTAATCCGATGCACGAGGCGGACCCTAGCACCGGTTCCGTATCGCCAGTTCGTTTCGCCGTCCGTGGCGTCGCTGCCTGTGGATAAAGAAGGTTCACAGCCGTAATACCGCATGTTCCGGCGACATCACCCGGGGCTTTTTTCGGGAGCCGCGAGGATCGGCCGCGGCACGGTTCTTGTCACGGTTCCGACAGGGTGCTCCTGGTCCGACGCCACCGGCACCGCCGCCGACACACCAGCGCAAACCGATACGCCGCGCGGTCGACGAAAAGCGACCATCACACGCAGGGCGTCCACCAGGAGCGACGGCGCGGGACCGGGGATTTTTCTGTCAACCGCGGGACGGCAGGATGCGACTCGCCTATCCCGCGCCAACGCCTGTGCCCACGCCCGTGCCACACCGAGACCTATCGTCTACCTCCGGCGCACAGAAAAACGATCACAGTGTGGCGGCTTTGTTCTCCCAGCGGCGGACTTCGAGCGAAAGAGATCGGCTGCCCACTGCCTGCCCAGGAGCGCGGATGATGACATCACTCGGTCGGTGGTCTCGCGACCGGAGCCACCACCGACCACCCAACCGACCGGCACCGGGCCGACGGCCGCCGGGTCGACCCTCGTGGGGCCGACGGTCACGTGGCGCGGCGGGCCGCGACGCCTCGGCCGGCCAGTCCGTGACGCTTGCCCATGCCTTCGTCGCCCCGAACAGCTTCAACGCGCTCAGGATGGGCCTCGCCTGCACAGTGATCATCGTGCACGGCATCGCGTTCGGCGGCTACTCCACCCGGATCGGGCCGGACTACGACATCGCCGCCATGGCGGTCGACGGGTTCTTCGTCATCAGCGGGTTCCTGATCGTCCGGAGCCGGATCCGGTGCCGGACGACGGCCCGGTACCTGTGGCACCGGGCCGTCCGCATCCTGCCCGCCTTCTGGGTGTGTCAGCTCGTGGTGGCATTCGTCGTCGCGCCGCTGGGCTGGCTGTACATGCGGGGCACCCTCGCCGGCTACCTGACCGCGAGCCCGCACGGCCCGATCTCGTACGTGCTGCACAACCTGACCCCGCGGATGAGCTTCTTCGACATCGCGGGAACCCCCAGCGGAGTCCCCTTTCCGCCGGCCGATTCGGGTATGCCGGCGCTCTGGAACGGAAATCTGTGGACCCTGTGGTGGGAGGTTCTCTGCTACCTCGGCGTCGCGGCACTCGCCGTCTTCTCGCTGCTCCGGGGCCGCGTGGTGCTGACCGTCCTCGGCGCGGTGCTGGCCGTACTGGCCCTCATTAGGCTTGATCCGGGTCGTACGGCCCAGCTGCTCGGCCCCGTTTTCGAGTCCGGCTATGGCCGCTTCGCGCCGCTCTTCCTCTCCGGCGCCCTGCTGTCCGTCTACGCCGAGAGAATTCCGTGTTCCCGGATCCTGGCGGCCGCCAGCGCCGTTATGGTGGGGATAGCGTATTACGATCCCGGCACCGCGCTCCGCACGATCAGTGAGCCCTCCGGGAATTACCTGCTCGGCGCGCTGCCGATGGCCTATCTCTGTGTATGGCTCGCCATCCGCCTTCCCTTCCAGGGCTTCGGCACGAAGGTCGACCTGTCCTACGGCGTGTACATCTACGGATCCCCGGTGCAGCAGCTCGCGGCCGTCTACGGCCTGTACAAGATGGGGCCGTTTCCGTATGTCATCTCCACCCTGGCCGTCACGTTTCTCCTCGCGACGGCCAGCTGGTTCGCGGTGGAGTCACGCGCGCTGTCGCTGCGGAACTGGACGCCCAGGACACCAGGGGCGATCGCCCGCGCCGGCGCCCGCGTGAGCGGCCGTGGGCCCGCGGTCACACGGCGGACCCAGGTGGCGGTCGACGGGCTGATTCCCCGGCAACGCCCCGCCCAGCCGGCCGAGATCACCCAGGTGCTCGACCGGGTCCTGCCGGCAGGCACGACCGAACCCGTCGGCACCGCTGGGCCGGCCGGCCCAGCCGGCCCGCAGGCGCTCCCATCAGCCTCGCGGCGGTCAGCTGGGGGCGGTGGCCGCCAGGAGAGCGGCGAGTAGCCGGTCCAGCGACTCAAGGGCGGCCTCGATGGCATCCGCGCACGCGCGGAAGTCGTCGAGGCCACCGCCGAGGGGATCATCAAGGTCGTCGTCAGCGGGATCGTCCGGGGGCGCCACGCCACGCGCGCCCGCGCTCGCCACCCCGAGTGCCATCCCGGCGGCGCGCAGCCGTCCGCTGGGATGACGACCGGCGACCTCGGCGGCAAGCCTGTCGATACGCGACGGTGTCACCGCCTCCGCCAGGCGCGCGAACTCCCGCAGGGTGAAGGTCCGCCGGACGGCGCGCGGCGCCATCTCGACGATGCGGACCCGATGCGCCCGCGTCGCACAGAGCACGATGTCGGCCGCCGCCACCATCGCGGGGGTGACCTGGCGCGAGCGGAACCCGGTGTCGTCCGCGCCGCGTTCGCGCAGTACCGCCGCGGCCGTCGGCTCCATGGGCCCGCCGGTGAACGCCCGCACACCCGCGCTGCGTACCAGCACCGAGGGCTCCGGTGCGCCCGGCAGGCCCGCCGCCACCGTGAGGCGACCCAGGCGAGCCCCGGCCAGGCGCTCAGCCATCGGCGAACGGCAGAGATTGCCGGTGCAGACCATCAGCACCGACCAGTCGGTCCGCTCCCCGATGCCATCCGAGCACCTGGCCATCGCGCTACCCGCCCATCCTCGCCGTGCCGCCTGCCCGCGACCCCACCAGCCGCCTACGACGTCAACTACTTACAGTGCTCGAATGGATACTATCCATCCAGGATGGGTCCGCTCGAGCGCACCACCGGCGAAGCGCACGACCAGATGCCGCGGGCCGAAGCGATCATCTCGGCTAGCCCGCCATACGCCCGTCCTGAACAGGCTGGGCCGGCCGTCGCGGGTTTCCCCGTTCACCACGCGATGACGATGACGGCGACCGGACTCCGGCCTGCCACAGCGGGCCGGTGGCGGCCGGGACGGCCAGCACCGGCCGCGGCGACGCGACGGGGGCGCCCAGCGCCGCTCGCGCTCCGCGCCGGGGCGTTGATCGTCTCCCACCCGCCGTGGTGGCGCCGCTCCCGATCGGCGCGACGGCTCCCGGTCCGGCCACCGGCGCGACGGCCCCGTGGGCGTCGGGTCTGTCACCCAGGGGCCCCTGGGTGACAGACCCGACGTTGATCGGGCCCGTCGCGGGGGCCTCGCCCGGCGAGGGCAGCCGCCGGAACCGGTCGCCCCACTCCCGCAGCCAGCTCAGCACCCGCTCGCCACCCAGCGGCCGGGAGATGAAGTACCCCTGGACCTCGTCACACTGCCATTCGGCGAGGTGGTGCCAGGACTGTGACGTCTCGACCCCCTCGGCGACGATGCGCAGCTGTAGCGCGTGCGCGAGTGAGACCGTGGAGCGCACGATCGCGGCCGCGGACGTGTCCCGGTCGATGTCGCGCAGGAATCGTTGGTCGAGCTTCACCTCGTCGGCCGGCAGCTCCCGGAGGTACGCCAGGGAACAGAGACCGGTGCCGTAGTCGTCGAGACTGACCCGCACACCATGGTCACGCAGGCCGGCGAGGGTTCGCTGCGCCTTCTCCAGCACCGTGATCAGCCCGTCCTCGGTGACCTCGACGACAAGCGCCGCCGCGGGCAGGCCGTGGCGTCGCAGCGACCTGCGGACCAGGTCGACGAAACCGGGATCGACGATGACCGACGCCGGCACGTTCACCGAGACCGCCAGCTCGGCGCCGGCGCGGTGCCAACGGGCACAGTCCGCCAGCGCGATGTCCAGCACCCGCTGGGTCAGCCGGCCCATCAGGCCGGCACGCTCCATCTCGGGCAGGAACATGTCCGGCGGACGTACCCCGTCGGTCGGATGGCGCCAGCGCACGAGCGCCTCGACACCGCTGATCCGCCCGCTGCGCATGTCGGCCTTGGGCTGGTACCGCAGCTCGATCTGGCCGTCGTCCAACGCCTCCCGCAGATCGGCCCGCAGCCCGAGGCGGGTGCGGTTGCCGAGCTGGCAGTCGGGGCCGTAGACGCGCTGGCCGCTGCGGGAACGCTTGGCCTCGTACATCGCGGCCTCGGCCCGCCCCATGAGGTCCTGCACCCCCCGGCCGTGCTCGGGCGCGTGCGCGATGCCGATGCTGACGTCGGCCTGGACCGGCAGATCGTCCAGCTCCACGGGCAGCCGGAGCGCTTCGCGGATCCGTCGGACGACTCCCTCAGCGCCGGAGAGGTCCGTGCCCGGCAGCAACAGCGCGAACTCGTCACCGTCGACCCGCGCGAGCAGGTCGGTCGGGCGGATCACCGAGGACAGCCGGGCGCTGACGCTCGCGAGCAACCGGTCTCCCTGCTCGTGACCGAGCGCTCCGTTGATGTCCCGCAGGCGGTCGAGATCGATCAGGATGAGTGCCGCGGACGGCGGGCCGCCGGCCCGGTGGCCACCACCGAGCCAGCGCGAGGCGGTCCGCACGAAGTACCGGCGGCCCGGCAGACCGGTGAGGCTGTCGGTGTCGTTGCGGTGGCGCCGGCCGAGCGCGACGGTCCGCCCGCCGAGCCCGAACGCGGGCAGCCACGCCACCGCGGCCGCCGCCAGCGACATCCGCACCATGGTGCTCGGTATCAGCGCCCGGCTGGCGAGGTACCAAACGAGGATCACGGTAAGGACGGCGACGGCGGCGGCGACGCGGCCCGAGGCCACGGCCCACGGCCCGGCGACCTCCCGGGCCGAAATCGACACCGACGCCGAATACGGAGTTGTCACCGACCGTGAATCCGGGATCACACCAGAAACAGGTCGGGGTTTTCCCTCAGTGCCGGCCGGTTTATCGACAACACCGCCGTGAGACACCGTCGCCGCCGGGGCCGATTCCCGCCGCGACGACACGGCACGCGACACGGTGAGGCGCCGGAGCCGGCCCGCACGCGCCGACGTCGTCACGGGCCCTCACCCGCCGGACCAACCAGAGAACTGACTTGCCTGACCATACGATTTGCCCCCGAAGTCGAACCTGTCCCGCCCGGAACGAAGCTCCCCTTCGCTTTGGCCGCCGCCCGATGGCGGCGGCCGGCGGATGGTTCGTTCGTCCCGCGGTGTGCGAGCGTAACCCACACGAGTCGGCAGATTATCCGACGCCCGGCATTTCCGGACCGGGAGGAACCGGACCCGGCCGCACGCTTCTCCGCGGGAGGAACACTCACCGACCGAATTTCGGACCAGCGGCCGTCGTTCGGCGACACAACGCCACGACATTGGCGTTCGTGGTCTGCTTGTAGTCTGCCCCGACCAAAGGGTGCGGAGGTGTCGGACCGCACCCATGCCACACGGAGCAACACCACCGCGCCTTCCGCGGCTAGTCGCCGACCGTTACTCTCGTAGCAGGCAGATGCGGCTCGACCGCCGGAAATACGACGAACAACAGGAACGCGACAGTCAGGAGCAGCAGGAGCCCGGCGAGCGGGATCCGAACCCTCCCGGACCCTGGCAGGTGTCGGTAGATCCAGCCGTACATTCTCGTTCCCCCTACTCGTCCGCGAGCACCGGAGGTGGTCCGTCGGTCTTGTCCGTGGTCTCGTCGAGCTCGGCGAAGACGATGAGTCTGCTCCGCGCCGAGAATCGCGGATGACAGGTCGTCAGCGTCATCATTGCGCTGGTGGGAGCAACCCCGGGGTGTTCCGGAACGGGATAGGTCACGTCCAGCCGATGTGGGTCGACGACCTCCGACCGGGTCACCCGGTAGGTGAAATACCGATCGGCGACCTCCACCACGATCGGATCGCCCATCCGCAGCTCGTCCACCCGACTGAACGGCTTTCCGTACGTTGTCCGGTGGCCGGAGACGACGAAGTTCCCCACCTCACCGGGCATCGCCGTTCCGGGGAAATGCCCTGGTCCGCGGCGCAGCGCGTCCGCTGACACGCCCTCGACGACAACCGGCGCGTAGTCCGCGCCGAAGCGCGGCACCCGTAGCACGGCGAGCCCCTCGCCGAGGTCGACCGGCGGCACGGCCGGCGGCGCCTCGGCCTTCCCTGTGGGCGCGGGGAGTGCGGGCTTGTGTGCCCAGGCCGTGGTCAGGTCCTTGCGGAGATCGCTCTGCGTCCGGGCCGCCAGCAGGTCGGTGATCCAGAGCTGATAGACGAGAAAGAGCACCACGACCACACCGGCCGTAATCATGAGTTCACCGAGACCGCGGGTGACCCGCCCGCCGACCGGACGAGCCGTTAGGGCCGCCGACGGTTTCCGCCAACGCCGCCGCGGTCCGCCCGGTCCGGGCCGGCCGCCGCGGTCGTGGCGCGGGTCCACGGTCTGCCGGGCGCGTGGCACCGCCGGGGGGGCGGCGGGCTGCCGCGGCGGCCCTACCCGCGCCGGCCACTCCGCGGAGGCACCGGTCGCGGGATCCGCGGGTGGCAGGTCGGTCGGCAGCTCCGTCGGCGGGTCAGCTGGGGGCGGGAGGGTCGGCGGGTCGGTGGGCGGCAACTCCGTGGGCGGGTCCGGCAGCGGCGGCAGCGTGCGCGGATCAGGTACCGGCAGAACGCTTCCCGTGCCGTCTTCGTGGCCTGCGGCCCGCGACCCACCACCCATGTCATCACCCTAAGGCATCAGACCAATGCTCTTAGTAATTGAGTAGCGGGGGTCGAAGCCGAACGGCAGCTCCAGCCGGTGGGAGGCCAGCAGCACCTCGTCGGCGAGCAGGTCCGCCGTCGCACCGTCGGCGGCGATCACCCCCCCGTCCAGGATCACCGACCGGGGGCAGAGCTGCAGCGCGTAGGGAAGATCGTGGGTGACCATGAGGAGGGTCAGGTCGAGGCCGGTGAGGACCTCGGCCAGTTCCCGCCGCCCGGCCGGGTCGAGGTTGGCCGACGGCTCGTCCAGGACGAGCACGTCGGGTCGCATGGCGAGCACCGTCGCGACCGCCGCCCGGCGCCGCTCCCCCAGGCTGAGATGGTGCGGAGCCCGGTCCGCGAACTCGTCGAGGCCGACGGCGGCAAGCGCCTCGCGGACCCGTTCGGCGAGGTCCACCCCGCGCACGCCGAGGTTCGCCGGGCCGAAGGCGACGTCCTGCCCGACGGTGGGCATGAACAGCTGGTCGTCGGGATCCTGGAACACCAGGCCCACCCGGCGGCGGACGTCCCGCATGTTCGGAGCCGTGACGGGGACGCCGTCGACCCGCACCGTGCCGGCCCCGGGGGTCAGGATGCCGTTGAGGTGGAGCATCAGCGTGGTCTTGCCCGCGCCGTTCGGCCCCAGGACGGCGACCCGCTCGCCGCGCGCGACCGCGAGGTCGACCCCGAAGAGCACCTGACGGCCGTCGGGGTAGGCGAAGGCGAGCCCTTCGACCTCGATCACGCGGGCGCGCCCAGGTCGAGGCGACGGCCCAGCACCGCGATGGCCGCACCGACGATGACCAGGCACAGCGCCGCACCCCACTGCGCCCGCCGCGGCATGGGGCCGGGCAGCGCGCCGGGCAGCGCGCCGGTGTAGCCCCGGGCCAGCATCGCCAGGTGCACCCGTTCGCCCCGCTCGTAGGAGCGGATGAACAGCGTGCCCAGCGACGCCGCCAACGCCCGGGTGGCGAGCAGCGACCGGGGCTCGTGCGCCCGCGAGCGGCGCGCGATGCTCATCCGGCCCATCTGGTCGAGGACGATACCGGCGTACCGGATCATGAAGGACGCCACAGCGACGATCACCGGCGGCATCCGCAGCCGCTCCAGCCCGACGAGCAGCTCCCGCGCCGGAGTGGTCGCGGCGAGCACGATGACCGTCATCAGCCCCAGGGTAGCCCGCGCGACCAGCCCGAACGCCTGTTCCAGGCCGGGCCGGGAGAGCGCCACGCCGAGCACCTCCGTCCGCTCCCCCGGCACGACGAACGGCAGGGCCACCGCGAACGCGACGAAGGGCAGCTCGACCGCGAGCCTGCGCAGGACGAGCCCGGGCGGAAGGTGGGCGAGCGCGCACAGCCCGCCGACGACGGCCAGATGCGCCCCGAACGCCCAGCCCGCGGTGATGGGCGTGAGCACGACGCAGACGACATACCCGAACGTCGCCACGATCTTGCACTGGGCGGGCAGTCGGTGCAGAACGCTTCCGCCCGGATGGTAGGGATCAAGGACGTGGGCGCCACCCATGACGCGACCGCTCCCGCTCGTCCTGGTCAGACGACGGGCGCCGCGCCGGCACCCGCAGCACCGTCAGGACCGTCAGGACCGTCAGGACCGGGATCGTCCGGACCGTGGTGACCGGGCGGAGCCGCCGGGCGGCCGGCGCCGCGGGACCGCAGCCGGACCACCCCGAAGACGAGCAGGCCACCGACGACGAAGGCGATCGACACTCCGATGACGCCGGCGACGCCGCCGGCGAGGCGTTCGTTGCCGATGCCGGATACGGCGTAGTCGGCAAGCGGCCAGTTCGCGAAGGCGTGGTCGTCGGCCTGGCCGAGGAAGCCCTTCTCCGCGGCGACCTTCTCCAGGCCGTCCGGCCGTGAGCTGGCGTAGCCAGACACGAAACCGGCGAGCACGAAGGCCACGAACAGCCCCGCGACGACGAAACGGGTGTTGCCGCGACGTGCCCCGTCGGCGGTCACGCCTCGCTCCCCGCGGCCGCCCCGCCCCCGGGACCGGCGGGCACGGCCGCGGCCCGCGGGCGGATCTCCAGCCGCCGGGCCTCGAGGAGCTTCCGGGCGCCGTAGACGAGGTCGGGCCGGGTGCTCATGACCAGGCTCACCGTCGCCGCCGTGATGACGGCCTCCCCTATGCCGATCAACGCGTGCACGCCGAGCATCGCGCCGGCGACGCCGCCGAGCGGCAGGTCCACCGTCCCGCCGAGCGCGAACTCGATCACGAACGCCCCGGCGGCGAGCGGCACGGTGATCAGCGCGGCCACGGCGGCGGCGGTGGCGACCGACGGCGCACGGGCCGGCAGGAGCCGCAGGAACAGCGCGAACAGGGCGTACCCGCCGAGCGCGCCGACCACGGCCATGTTCGTGATGTTGAGGCCGAGTGCCGTCAGCCCGCCGTCGGCGAACAGCGACTGGACGCCGAGCACCACGGCGATCGCGATCGCCCCCAGCCAGGGCCCGACCAGTACGGCCGCCAGGACGCCGCCGAGCAGGTGCCCGCTCGTGCCCATGGCCACCGGGAAGTTGAGCATCTGGGCCGCGAAGACGAAGGCGGCGCACAGCCCGGCGAGCGGGACCACCTGGTCGGAGGCCTCCTCGCCTGCACGCTTCACCGCGTACCCGACGCCCGCGACGGCGACCGCCCCGAACGCGGCCGACGTCGGCGCGTCCACGAATCCGTCCGGGATATGCATGATCTCTCCTCGACCGCGGTGCCCGAACCAGGCGGCGACGCCCGACCGGTCCTCGGTCGCTAAGGATACGCAGCTGCGAATGATTTGCAGTACCAAACGGAAGACTCGGCCGAGCTCGGACAGCCGGCTGGTACGCCACGCACCCGCACCCCGGCTCGCCACCCAGCACTTTCAGTAATCTCTTCGCTACTCTTAGCCTGAAGGTAAGGGGCCGGTGCCCCGACGGCACCGGAGTCGACAGGCACCGGGGTCGGCATCAGCACCCACCAGCGCCCGTCCACGCCAGCCCGCGCAGGTCCGCCCGAGGTGAGTTCATGAAGACCGTCGCGGTGATAGTCCACTGGGGAACGCCCGATCCGACGACCGAGCTCGCGACCCGGCTGGACGCCTCCGCCCAGATCGACCAGGTCGCCGTCGTCGCCAACGACCGGTCCCGGCGGCCGGCCCAGCTCCCGCCCGGGGTCAGCTGGCTCCTCCCGCCGCGCGACCTCGGAGTCGGGGGCGGCTTCCGGCACGCGGCGGACGCCTTCCCCGCCGCGTCGGCCTACCTGCTGGTCACCAACGACGTGGTGATCGACGAGGACACCATCGCGACCTGTCTCGCCCTGCTGACCGGTACCAACATCGGCATCGTCGCGCCGACCCTCGTCGTGGCGGAGGGCGTGCGGGCGGCCGCGGCCCGGCTCACCAGGTTCCTCGTCGCGTCGAAGGTGCTGGGACGGGCCCCGACCAGCCGCCCGAGCGAGGCCGACTGGGTCTCCGGCGCGGCGATGTTCATCAAGGCCGAGTGCCACCAGCGGGTCCCGATGGACGGCCGTTTCTTCCTCGGTTTCGAGGACATCGACTTCTGCCACCGGGCCCGCAGCGCCGGCTGGAGCGTGGTGGTCAGCCCCGCGCGCGCCTGGCGGGCCGGTGGTGGCCTGAGCGCGCCGGCCCACCGCGATTACTACTGCTACTACGAGGTGCGCAACCGGTTGTGGTTCACCCGGGTCCGCCGTTGGCACGGGCGCACGGCCCTCGTGACGGCGTGGACGGTGCTGGTGACGCTGCCCCGCGCCGCCGTCCTCGACCTGTTCCGCTCCGGGGCGCGCGCGAGCTCGGCGCTCGTCCTGCACGGGTTGGTGGACGGGCTCGGCGCGCTCCCGCCGAGCGGTGATCCCAGCCCGGACGAGCCACGGGTCACCCGCTGGACGACTCCCGGCTGACCGGGCTGGACGAGGCCGCCGGCACCAGCCGGGCGGACTCCCGGGCGGACTCCCCGGCGCGCCGCCCGACGGCCGACACCGGCCCGCCCGCCGGGACGGTGAGGAACACCGCCTGCCAGGCGAAGAGGTTCGGCCGGTTCGCCAGGGCCCAGCGGTCGGCGCGGGCGACCAGCTCCCGTGGGAACAGCCGCCGACTCCGCCACCAGGGCAGGCCGCCGCTGGCGTCGGAGGCGAGGATGGCCAGGCCGTTCGTCTCCAGCAGCCGGCGGGCGGTGTCGACGGTGAAGAACCGGACGTGGGTGGAGTCCATCACTCCGGTCTTGGTGTACTCGAACCGGCCGAGCAGATGCTCGGCCCGCTGCCGGAAGTGCGCGACGTTCGGCAGGGCGATCGCGATGCGCCCCCCGGGCGCGAGCACCCGGCGCGCCTCCGCGATCAGCGCGGCCGGATCGACGAGGTGCTCCAGGATGTGCGACAGCAGCACCAGGTCGAACGAGCCGTCGGCCGCGAACGGCAGCCCGGCCGAAAGGTCGGCGAGCTCGGTGGCCACGCACTCCGCGGTGGCGGCCACCAGCTCCGCCGGGTCGAGTGTCACCCCGGTGACCTGCCAGCCCTGGCGCCGCAGCAGCCGCGCGTTGTCGCCGGCACCGCAGCCGCAGTCGAGGACCCGGCCGGGTGGGATGTCGAGCAGGTCGAGCAGGGCCCGATTTCCCGGATTGCGGTACTGCAGGTCCATGGGCATCGACGGCTCCCTGTGGTCCACGCTCGGAAATGCGCCAGCCAGCTACACCAAGATCAAATAAACCGATCAACTACATCAAAAGATCGTCACAATAGGAGATTGCCTCACTACAAACAGTAGCAGTAGCGGTTGGTGGCATCGCACAGGCCGCCACCCGCCACACGGAGCCACACCCGGCCGGGCGGAACACGATAACTACCAGGAGACTCACTAGTATCACGCTCCGTGTCACACTTTCGCAGATCACCCCGTCCACCGACCCAGGATGCGGGCGGCCCGCGAGTACTCCTGCTCAGCCCGTCACCAGGCCGCCAGAACCCGGACGCGGCACGCAACCTCGCGGTGATCGCGGCGCGACTGCGCGCCGGCGGTGCCGAGCTCCTGCGGATCGAGCCACCCGAGACGCCCGCTCTCACCGGCGCCAGGCTCACCGGCGCGCAGCTCTCCGGCTTCGGCCGCTCGCTGTGGCGCACCGCCCTCGGCACCCGGGCCCTCGGCGCGCTTGACGGCGTCGTCGTCGGGCAGCCCGACCTCATCCCGGCGGGCGTGCTGGCGGCCCGTCTCACCGGCGCGCGCCGGGTCCCGGTCCTGTTCCACGGCACCGACATGTGGACGATGCGCCCCCACCCGCGCTGGCTGCTCCGCCGCGACCCCCTGCTCTACCCGGTGACGACGAGCTCGTTCGGCGCCGGCGCGCTCGGGGCGGTCAGATTGGGGGCGGTCCTCACCCCCGGCCTCGAGCAGCGGTGGCGGGACATGCTGATCACCGAGGCCGGCCGGCGGCGCCCGCTGCCACCGGTACCCACCGTGCTCAGCGTGTTCCGCCTCGACGAATGGGAGGCCAAGGGCCTGCCCGCCCTCGTCGAGGCCGTGGCCGAGGCCCGCCGCGTCCTGGGCGCGGTGCGTCTGGTGGTCGCCGGACCGGGGCCCGCGCCCGGCGCCCTGCGCGAGCTCGTCGCCGCCAGCGAGCACACCGAGCTGTCCGAGAACCCCGGTGACGAGGCGCTGGCCCGGCTGTACGCCACGGCGGACCTGTTCGCCCTGTGCACCCGGACGCGGACGTCGCCGCCGGTGAGCGGCGAGACGTACGGCATCGCCCTGCTCGAGGCGCAGCTCGCCGGGTGCGCGGTGATCGGCCCGGCGCGGGGCGGCGCCCGCGACGCCTACCGCAACGGCGACACCGGGTGGACGCCGTCCGACGAGTCCCCGCGGGCGCTCGCGCGCGTCCTGCTGGACCTGCTCACCGACCGGGCCCGGCTGGCTCGCGCCGGCCGGCAGGCCGCGGAGTGGGCGAGCGCCTGCACCGAGCCGCGGGCACACACCCGCGCCGTGTTCAACGCCCTGCTGGGCTGCGAGCCCGCGGTCGCGGCCACCGCCGAGGACGGGCTCGCGACGGGCCAGCCGTCCCGGGCGAACGGAGCGCCGGCCATCCGCTAGCGAACCGCGGAAACCGGGAACGGGCCGGCGTCACGGCGGTCGGCCGGCGCGTCGAGCGGGCGCCGCGCCACCAGCAGCCGCCGGAGCGCACCGTCGTCGTCCAGGGCCTCGGTGCTCCCGGCCCCCTCAGGGCTCTCGATCCCGGGCACCGTGGTCGTGACGATCTCGACCTGGGTGAAGCCGGCCCACTCGACCAGCCGCACCGCCTGCGCCCCGGTCCGGACCGCGCGGTACGGCCCGGAGCGCCGCCGCGAGTCGGGGCCCGGCCGCACCGGCCGCGCCGGCACGCCGTCCGGGCGGCCGTCCGGTTCTTCGATCGCGACCCGCATCAGCAACCGGCCGCCGGGCCGCAGGACGGCCCGGACCGAGGTCAGCATGGCCGACAGGTCCTGATCGTCGAGCTGCTCGGCGAGCGCCAGGCACACGGCGACATCCACCCGCCGGCCGGACTCGAAGAACTGCCGGGGGGTCCGGTAGTCGATGTTGAGCGCGGGATTGAGTACCCGCGCGCAGGCGAGAGCGCCCCGCGAGATGTCTATCGCCGCCACGGACCACACCCGCCCGGCCACCGCCCGGGCCAGGTAGCCGGGCCCGCAGCCGACGTCGAGCAGGTCCTGCTCGGGCGCCAGGTAGGGGGCGAGCACGTCCCGGACGAAGACCTCGCGGGAGCGGCGGCTACGCCACGCGCTCTCGTCCCGGCCGTCGGAGCCGCTCGGGCCCGGCCCGAGCAGCCACAGCGCCATGCCCGGTCGCCGGGCCGGCGGTGTCACGGCGAGCAGCATCCGGGCGCAGAAGGCTCTGAGGCTGTTACGCCTACCGGCGGGTCCGGGCGGCACGACGCGCGCCCGGTGCCCCAACGCCGGAACCGGCGTCGAACCGTCAGGGAGTCCGGGAGCCGCAGATCCTTCCGGACTGCCTGACCGCTGCGTCACAGTGCCCGACCCTGACAGGACGGACACGCTTAGTCAACGAACCGCTACAGCGAGTCCAAATACTCGCCAGGTTCGACTACTCCAGGTAGTCGCGCAGCTTCTGGGACCGCGACGGGTGCCGCAGCTTCGACAGCGTCTTCGACTCGATCTGCCGGATGCGCTCCCGGGTGACCCCGAACTCGCGGCCGACCTCCTCCAGCGTGCGCGGATGACCGTCGGTGAGGCCGAAGCGCAGCTGGATCACCTTCTTCTCACGGTCGGACAGCGTGTGCAGCACGGAGTCGAGCTGCTCCTGCAGGAGGATGAAGCTGGCGGCGTCCACCGGGACGACCGCGTCGCAGTCCTCGATGAAGTCGCCGAGGTGGGAGTCCTCCTCCTCACCGATCGGCGTCTCCAGGGAGACCGGCTCCTGCGACACCTTGAGGATCTCCCGCACCTTGTCGGGCGTGAGGTCCATCTCCTTGGCGATCTCCTCCGGGCTCGGCTCCCGGCCGAGGTCCTGCAGGAGCTGGCGCTGGATACGGATCAGCTTGTTGATCGTCTCGACCATGTGCACCGGGATACGGATCGTCCGGGCCTGGTCCGCGATGGCGCGGGTGATGGCCTGCCGGATCCACCAGGTGGCATAGGTGGAGAACTTGTAGCCCTTGGTGTAGTCGAACTTCTCGACCGCGCGGATGAGGCCGAGGTTGCCTTCCTGAATGAGGTCCAGGAAGAGCATCCCGCGCCCCACGTAGCGCTTGGCGATCGAGACGACGAGCCGCAGGTTCGCCTCGACGAGCTTCCGCTTGGCGATCTGACCGTCCCGCTCGATGGCTTCGAGATCCCGCCGCATCTGCGGGGAGGTCTTCTTCGTCGCCACCGCGAGCTTCTCGGAGGCGAACAGACCCGCCTCGATCCGCTTGGCGAGATCGACCTCCTCCTCCGCGGTGAGCAGCGGGACCTTGCCGATCTCCTTGAGGTACATCCGCACCGGGTCGGAGGTCGGCGCCTTGAGCGCCAGCTCCTCCTCCTCGCGGCGGCGACGGGCCAGCAGATCCGCCTCGTCGGCGTTCTCCCCCCCGGCCTCGAGGACTTCGATGCCCTCGTCGTTGAGCACCTGCAGGACAGTCTCGGCCTGCTCGGGGGGCAGCTCGGCCGCCTGGATCGCGACCGTGACGTCCTCGGTGGTGAGGAAACCGATCTCCTTGCCACGGGTGATGAGGTCCTTGACCTCGTCCACCTGGGCCTCGCGGGGTAGGACGGTAGGACTCATGGGCGGAATCTCGTCACTTCCTTCTCGGGATCGACCCAGGTTACGCGGCACCTACGCCCCGCTCCCGGAGTTGGAGCTTGTGCTGTTCCAAAGCAATCAGCTCACCGAACGCACGGTTGAAGGCATCGGTGTCGGACGCCGGGTTCAGTCGCTGCATCCGCGACTTGAGTTCCCGGATCCGACGGGTCGCATGCAGCTCCTGCACACGCGACATCTGATCATCGACGTAGCGGTCGTCCACATCGTGGTCGCACAGCACCCCCTCGACAGCGAGCGAGAGAACGAACCGCCGGAGCTCCTCGTCCGGCGTCGCGTCCACCACCGCCGCGACCCAGCCGGACGGGTCGCCGGCCGTGTACAGACCCGCACACACCCCGCCCGCCGTGGCGATCGACTCCCGGACGGCGCGGTGCGCGGGAACAGTGAACAGGTCCGTGGACAGCGTGTCGAACATCGGCCCGGCCAGCCCCGGGTATTGCAGGGCGAGCTTGAGGGTCTCCCGTTCGACGATGACGGTCGCGTCGTCCGGTGCCGCGCCCGACTGGCGGCGCGCGGCCGGGCGGGCCCCGCCGCCGGCCGCGTTCACCCCGGGGCGGCCCGTGCCCTCGGCCGGCCCGGGACCCGAGCGGTGCTGCGCCACCCGCTCGACCACGAACCGCTCGTCGAGGAAGCCGAGCCAGTGGTCCAGGTTCACCGCGTACCGGTGCCGCATGCCGGCGTCCTTGAGCCGGTTCACCAGCGGGGCGGCCGCGTCCAGCGCGGCGAGGCGGCCCTCGGTGGTGTTGAGGTCGTAGCGGTCGATCACGCCGCGGATGGCGAACTCGAACAGCGGCTGACGACCGGCCACCAGGTCGCGCACCGCCGCGTCACCGTGCTGCGTCCACAGGTCGCAGGGGTCGAGGCCGTCCGGCTGCACCGCGACGAAGGTCTGGGTGACGAAGCGGTCCTCGTACTCGAAGGCCCGCAGAGCGGCGGCCTGGCCGGCCTTGTCCCCGTCGAAGGTGAAGATGACCTCGCCGGTGCGGGCGTCGGAATCCATCAGCAGCCGGCGGACGATCGCGACGTGGTCGGCACCGAAGGAGGTCCCGCAGCTCGCGACGGCCGTCGGCACCCCGGCCAGGTGGCACGCCATGACGTCGGTGTAGCCCTCGACGACGACCACCTGGTAGCGGCGCGCGATCTCGCGGCGGGCCAGGTCGGCGCCGTAGAGGAGCTTCGCCTTCTTGAACAGCGGCGTCTCGGCGGTGTTGAGGTACTTGGGGCCGGCGTCGGCGCCCTCGGCGAGGCGCCGGCCGCCGAAGCCGACGACCTCGCCACCGAGATCACGGATCGGCCACAGCAGGCGGTGGTGGAACCGGTCGATGAGGCCGCCCCGACCACCCCGCTTCGCCAGCCCGCCCAGCTCCAGCTCCTCGGCGGTGAACCGGCGGGCGAGCAGGTGACGGGTCAGCGCGTCCCAGGACGACGGCGCGTAGCCGAGGCCGAACTGCTCCGCCACGGCACGGTCGAAGCCACGCGAGGCGAGGAACTCCCAGCCGGCCCTCGCCTCCGAGGCGGAGTAGAGCTGTTCGACGTAGAACTCGGCGGCCAGCCGGTGCGCCTCCAGCAGCCGCTGGCGCTGGCTCGTCACCGCGCGGCTGGTGGTGCCCCCGCCCTCGTAGGTGAGCGTGACGCCGGCCCGCCGGGCGAGCCGCTCGACCGCCTCCGGGAAGGTGAGCCCGTCGATCTTGCGGATGAAGGCGTAGACGTCCCCGCCCTCGTTGCAGCCGAAGCAGTGGAAGAACCCGACCGAGGGCCGCACGTTGAACGACGGTGACTTCTCGTCGTGGAACGGGCACAGGCCGACCAGGCTGCCACCGCCGACCGGACGGAGCTGCACGTGGTCACCGATGACGTCCGCGATGGGTGAGCGCTCCCGCACGAGAGCGATGTCAGCGTCGCGGATGCGTCCGGCCACCGATACCCTCCCTGTCACTGGATAGACGGCGCGCCCCGGTCGGGGGTTGCGCGTCGCGGGTTACTTGTGTCCGGTCACCTGATACGACGCCGCCGGTGGTGCGGCCGACCATCGGGGCGACGATGCCGCCGGTCGGCCGGTGCCACCGATGACGCCGGTGTCAACGGTCCTTTAGCGTGATGGTACTTGTCATCCGGCCGACAGTGCCGATCTTGCCGCCAGGAACTCCGTAGGCGACCGATCGACGACCCCACGGACCGCGACGACGGCACCACCACACGCGAACACCGGACGGCACCCCGCGACGCGCTCCGGTCGAACCACGGTGCGACACGAACCACAACGGACACGCCCCAGAGGCCACCGGAATCACTCCGGTATGGCGTCACAGTCACATCCCACCCCAAACGCCGCCGGCAGCGATCACAGCGTACGTCGTTTTTCGCTGGTCACAGCGCCCTCGGGAGCGGGCGGCCCGTCAGTGCCGCGTGCCGGCGCCCGGCGCTGGCGTCCGTCAGCCGGGCGACCTGGTCGATGACCACCCGCAACCGGGCCGCGTCGTCGACGGCGTGCCGGTAGGAGTCGGCCAGCGGCGCGTCCAGCGACGCCGGTGCGCCGGCCGCGAGCAGGTCGACCAGCTCGGCGATCAGCTCGCGCTGGCGGGCCCGGCGCTCGGCGGCGCCGGGCCGGCCCATCACGTACCACGCGGTCACGCCCTTGAGCGCCGCGCACTCGGCGAGTGCCCAGGCGGGCACGACCAGTTCGGCCTGGTAACGGCACAGCGGCCCGTCCCCGTGGCGTTCGCGGGTCGCCCGCACCGCGGCCATCGAGAACCTGGCGACGAGCTCACTGGTCATCGCGCGCAACGCGGCCAGGCCGGCGACCGACCCGACCTCCTCCCGGATCCACCACGGCTGGGCCCGCAGCCGGTCCAGCCCGGCCGCCGCGGCGGGCGCGGCCACGTCGGGGAACCAGACCGCCGTCCGGGCGGCCAGCTCGGCGCGCAGGTCGGGGCCGCGCAGTGCGGCGAGGTCGATGTGCCCGGCGACGACACCGTCCTCCAGGTCGTGCACGGAGTAGGCCACGTCGTCGGCCCAGTCCATGAGCTGGGCCTCGAAGCTGCGGCGTGCCCTGGGCGCGCCGCGGCGCGCCCAGGAGAGGATGTCGGCGTCGTCGGCGTAGGCCCCGAACTTCGGCGTGCCGGCCCGACGCAGCCACGGGTACTTCACGGCGGCGTCCAGGGTCGCCCGGGTCAGGTTCAGCCCCGCCCCGCCACCGCCTGCCCCGTCACCGCCGGCGGGCGCGACGATCTTCACCTCGAGCCGGGTCAGTTCGCGCAGGCTCTGGGCGTTGCCCTCGAACCCGCCGCAGGTGTGCGCCGCCTGGTCGAGCGCCGCCTCTCCGTTGTGGCCGAACGGGGGATGTCCGATGTCGTGGGCGAGGCAGGCCGCGTCCACGAGGTCGGGATCGGCGCCCAGGGAGCGGGCCAGGCCGCGCCCGATCTGCGCCGTCTCGAGCGAGTGGGTCAGCCGGGTGCGCGGGAAGTCGTCGTCGAGCGGGCCCACGACCTGCGTCTTTCCGGCAAGTCGCCGCAAGGCGCTCGAATGTAGCACTCTTGCGCGATCCCGCTCGAAAGGGGTGCGCTCCCCCGGTGTAGCCTTGTCCTGCTCTGTGACCCGTCGCTCCAGGTCGACAGCGTCATACCACTCACTGACCACGCAACCACTCACTAGACCACGCTGCCGAGCGTATCGGCGCGATTCACGTACCTACGTCGATCGCAACGACGATACTTTGGGCGCACCCCGTTCCCCCAACTCGGCCCGGAGGCCCGCCGTGGACAAGATCGTCAAGTACGGTGCGATCGCGTTTCTCATCTTCTTCGTCGTCACCGCACCGGACAGCGCCGCGAGCATCATCGACCGAGTGCTCGGCTGGCTCCAGGACATCGGGAACGGAGTGTCGGAGTTCGTGACCAACACGGCCCTGTGATGCGGTCCCGGCGGGCCCTCATGTCTGCGAAACTTCGTCCGTGGTGAGAGTGTGGTGAGACTCCAGCTTCCCGACCCCGCGCTGCGGGACACCAAGTACCTGGCCTCCCAGGAACGCCTGGTGATGATGGTCCGGCTGCACTGGGCCATCATGCTGCCGATCCTGCTGCAGACGCTGGGTGCGGTCCTGCTCGCGGTCGTCGTGAGCATCCTGTTCGCGGCACAGGGCTACGAGGCCGGCCCGATCACCACCGTGCTGTGGTACTTCGCCCTCTTCATGATCCTCCGGATGCTCTGGAAGATCGCGGACTGGCACTTCGACCACCTGATGATCACCGACAAGCGGTTGCTGAAGGTGTCCGGCATCGTCTTCCGGAAGGTCCAGACGATGCCGCTGTCGAAGATCACGGATCTCACCTACAACCGGGACCCGCTCGGGCGGCTCCTCGGCTACGGCGAGTTCGTGGTCGAGTCCGCGGGGCAGGACCAGGCCCTGTCAAAGATCAATTTCCTGCCGCGGCCGGACCGGCTCTACCTCACCCTGGTCGACATGACCTTCGGTGGCGGCCCGTCCCCGGCAGGCGACGACTGATCCCGTCTCTCTTTCCGGGCGGGGTGCACGTCAACAACCACTTCCGCCCTGCCGGTCCGGGTTCCCGGACCGGCAGGGCGGGGTGAACCACTAACGCAGCAGGCCGCGCGCCGCCTCGACGATGTGCGGCGTGGAGATGCCGGCGAAGTCCAGCAGCTCGTCCGGGGTACCGGAGCCGGGCAGCTGACCGACGGCGAGATGCGCCAGCCGCAGCGAGACGCTGCCGTCCCGCAGGACACCCGCGAGGCCCTCGAGCACCGCACTGCCGAGGCCGCCCTCGGCGTAGTGGTCCTCGGCCACGACGAGGCGCCCGCCGGTCGCCCGCGCCGCCTCCGCCAGGGTCGCGGTGTCCACCGGCTTGACCGAGTACAGGTCGATCACCCGGGCCGAGACGCCCTCACCGGCGAGCACGTCGGCGGCGGCCAGGCAGTGGTGCAGGGTGACCCCGGCGCCGATCAGCGTCACGGTGTCGGCGTCGGAGCTGCGCAGCACCTTGGAACCGCCCGGCGCGAACGTCTCGTCCGGACCGTAGAGCACCGGGTAGGCACCGCGGGTCGTCCGCATGTAGCTCACGCCGGAGATCCCGACCATCGCCTCGATCAGCTTGGCCGCGGAGGTCGCGTCGCTCGGGTAGAGCACCGTCGAGCCGCCCACGGCCCGCATCATCGCGAGATCCTCGAGCGCCATCTGGGACGGGCCGTCCGCACCGATCTCCACTCCGGCGTGCGACCCGACCAGCCGGATGTCGGCCTGCGAGATGGCCGCCATCCGGATGAAGTCGTAGGCGCGGGAGAAGAACGCGGCGAACGTCGACGCGAACGGGATGTAGCCGCGCACCGACAGGCCGACCGCCGCCGCGACGAGCTGCTGCTCGGCGATGAAGATCTCGAAGAACCGATCGGGGTGCGCCTTGGCGAAGTCCTCGGCGTAGGTCGAGTTGCTCACCTCGGCGTCGAGGGCGACGACGTCGGTGTGCGCGCCGACCGCGGCCAGCGCCTGGCCGTAGGCGCGCCGGGTGGCGACCTTGGCGCCCAGCTCGTAGGTCGGGAGCTTGATCGCCGGCTTCTGGGCCGGGGCCGGGCGGGCCAGGTCCACCGGGGGGACCGGGCCGCGCACCCGCAGGTTGCGCTCGCCGCCCAGTTCGATGATCGCCCGGGCGGCCATGTCCTCGGGCAGCGGCTTGCCGTGCCAGCCCTCGGCGTCGGCGATCTCGGAGAAGCCCTCGCCCTTGCGGGTGCGGGCCAGGATCACCGTGGGCCGGGAGGCGTCCTCGGCGTCGGCGAGCGCGGCGTCGATCGCGCCCAGGTCGTGGCCGTCGATCACGACCGCGCGGGCGCCGAACGCCTCGGCCCGGCGGGCGTAGGAGTCCATGTCCCAGCCGAACTCGGTCGGACCACGCTGGCCGAGGCGGTTGACGTCCACGATCGCGATCAGGTTGGACAGGCCGTAGAAGGCGGCCTTGTCCAGCGCCTCCCACATCGAGCCCTCGGCCATCTCGCTGTCGCCGCAGACCACCCAGACCCGGTACGGGACCTTGTCCAGGTACTTGCCGGCCAGCGCGACCCCGACCGCGTCGGGCAGGCCCTGGCCGAGTGACCCGGTGGCCACGTCGACCCACGGCAGGACCGGGGTCGGGTGGCCCTGCAGGCGGTGCCCGAACCGGCGGTAGCCGGTCATGAGCTCGTCGTCGGTGACGACGCCGACCGCCTTGAACATCGAGTAGATCAGGGGCGAGGCGTGCCCCTTGGAGAAGATCAGGTGGTCGTTCGCCGGGTCGTCCGGGGTGTCCCAGTCGTAGCGCAGGTGGCGCGTCAGCAGCACCGCCATGACGTCCGCGGCGGACATGGAGGAGGTCGGGTGACCGGATCCGGCCGAGGTGCTGCTGCGCACCGAGTCGACCCGCAGCTGCTGTGCGAGTTCCCGAACCGTCTCCAGGTCGGCGACACCGACCACTTCGGACACGGGAGTTGCCACACCAGCCTCCTTAGTCAGCATCGTGCTGATATTCGGTCGTCCTGGTCAGGGCCGGTGTGCCAGCCGGCGCGCGCCGGCGTGACAGGTGCTCTCGCGGTCCTACGGCCTGCGCAGGTCGAGTACATGGATGTGTCAAGGGCCGGCCGACCCGGGCGTTCCGTCGCCTGTCGCGGTACCCCGTCACTCCGCGATCCGAACCGTACCAGCACCTACGGCCCGCCACGCCGGGCGGATTTACGCCTTCGTCACACCGCCCCGTCCGGCGCCGGCCCGCCCGGCCCGCGGGCACCTGCCGATCGGCCCGGACGCAGGGACTACCCGGGGCGGCCCGCGACGTCCACCCGTCCCGTCCCGGCGCCGCGCCGTGGTGATCATCACGGCCGCGGTCGCGGGGCGCCACCCCGATGAGGCACCCGCCCCGGGGCCCTCGGGCGGGTCAGACGGCGGGAGTGTGCGCCGCGGACGGCGAGGCCCGGTGGAACAGCTGGTAGAAGCGGTACCCGACCCCCTCCCGCAGGATGTACCGGATCTGGGTGCCGAACCCGCGGTTGGCCGGGCCCGCCGTCGCCGGCGACGTCACCGCGTCGACGCCGAGATCCGCGGCGATCGCCCGGGAGCGCAGGCTGTGCCAGCGGTCGGTCACCACCACCGCGGAGCGCCACTGCCGGCTGTCCATCAGGCCGGCCACCGCGGTCAGCGACGACAGCGTGTCGACGCCCTGGGGCACCACCAGCACGGCGCTGGACGGGACACCGCGGTCACGCAGGTAGGACCCGGACGCCTCGGCCTCGGTGAAGCGGTCCCCCGGCTGGTTGCCGCCCACCGTGATGATCCGCGGCGCGACCCCGGCCCGGTAGAGCTCCAGGGCGTGGTCGAGGCGGGCGGCCAGGATGGCCGACGGCCGGCCGTCGTACTGCGAGGCGCCCAGGACGATCAGCGTGTCGGAGACACGCCGGTCGTCACCGCGCCCGACCCACCACACCTGCCCGAAGGTCAGCACCGACCCGAGCAGCACGATCCCGACGATGACCGCGACGATTCGGGCCGCCCAGCGCCACCAGGGCACCCTGAACCAGGACGCCGAGGGCGGACGGGGCACAAGCCGCCGGAGGGACAGGTCCACGCGATGTCACGTTAGCCGTCCGGGACCCGCCCAAACCTCCCGGGCGCACCTGGGTGCTCCGCGACGGGGGCTCAGGCGTCGGTGGCGGTACCGCTGTCGGCACCGGTGTCGGTCGGCGCGACTGGCAGCGGGCCGAGCGCGTCCCAGTCCAGCACCTCGGCGGCGACCTCACGGATCTCCGCCAGCAGCCCGAGCCGGGCCGCGCGCAGCGCGGGATCGTCGGCCATCACCAGCACCGCTTCGAAGAAGCCCTCGACGGCGTCCGGGAGCTGCCCGGCGGCGGCCACGAAGTCGTCGAGACCCGGCACGCGGCCGGCCGTGCGCGCCGCCAGCTGCCGGGACAGCTCGGTGACGGCCTGGGCGAGGCGATGGTCGGCGGGGTCGACCAGGGCGCTGATCTCGATGCCCGGCGTGACGTCGGCCGGGACGATCCGGCGGACCCGCCCCAGCGCGGCGGCCAGCCGCGCGAACGACGCGGTCTCCACCAGCGGGCGCAGTGCCTTCAGGGTCACCATCGCCTGGCCGGGCCGGCCGGTCAGCGGACGCAGCGCGCCGACCAGCCGATGGTCGACGCCGGTGTCGAGCAGGTACTGGGCGAACCGGCCGCGCACGAACGCGTCCGCCTGCTCCAGGGCCGCCTCCGGAACCGGGACCGGGACGAGCTTCGCGGCCTCGGCCAGCATGTCGGCGACGGTGACCCCGGCCAGCTCCGGCCGCTCGGCCAGGATCGCGGTGACCCCCAGCGCGGCGCGGCGCAGGCCGAACGGGTCGGAGCTGCCGGTGGGCGCGGCGTCGAGCGCGAACAGCCCGGCCAGCAGGTCGAGCCGGTCGGCCAGGGCGAGCAGGGCCCCGGGAACCGTCGCCGGCAGCGTCCCCCCGGCCCGGCGCGGCAGCTCCGTCTCGTAGAGCGCGACGGCGACCGCCTCCGGCTCGCCGGCGCGACGGGCGTACTCACGGGCCATCGTCCCGGCCAGGCCGGAGAGCTCGATCACCATCTGGGTGGCGAGGTCGAACTTGGCCAGCTCGCCGGCGCGGTCCAGGGTCCGCCGCTGCTCCGCGGACAGCGCCGCGTCCGCGGAGCTGTCGAGCCGGTCCGCGAGCAGGCCGGCCAGCCGTGCGATGCGGTCCGCGCGGTCGGCCACCGACCCGAGCCGCTGCTCGAAGGTCAGCTTCGCCAGCCCCGCGCGGAACGTCTCCAGCCCGACCTTGAGGTCGGCGCCGAAGAAGAACGCCGCGTCCTCGAACCGGGCCCGCACCACCGCCTCGTTGCCCGCGCGGACCAGCGGCACGTCCACCGCGCCGTCCGCGACCGTGACGAAGCAGGGCAGCAGCGCGCCGGCCGCGTCCCGCACCGCCAGGTAACGCTGGTGCTTGTGCATGACGGTGGTGAGGACCTCGGACGGCAGCTCGAGGTAGCGCGGGTCGAAGGACCCCAGCACCGGCCGCGGGAACTCGACCAGGTTGGTCACCTCGTCGAGGATGTCGGCCTCGGCGTCCAGGTCGATCACGCCCGCGTGCTCGGCGGCCAGCTTCGCGGCCTCGTCGACGATCAGTTCGCGGCGCGCGGCCGGGTCGAGCAGGACCGAGTGCCCGGCGAGCAGCTCCGGGTACCCGACGGCGCCGGTCACCTCGATCGGCGGGGACCCGGCGCGCCGGTGCCCGCGGCTCGTGGAGCCCGCGGCCAGCGTGGACACCGCGACCGGGACGACAGCCCCGCCCAGCAGCGCCACCACCCAGCGCACCGGACGGCTGAAGGACAGCTCCGGGTCGTTCCAGCGCATGTTCCGCTCGGCGCGCAGCCCACTCAGGACGGCGCCGAGCACCTCGGCGAGCACCTCCGTCGCGGGCCGGCCGGTGTCGGTGCGCACCAGGGCGACGTGCTCGACCCCACGGTGCTCGACGACGGTCAGCTCCGCCACGTCGCCGCCCTGCCCGCGGACGAAGCCGGTCGCGGCCTTCGTCGGCGCGCCCTGGGCGTCGTAGGCGGCGGAGCGGCGCGGGCCGCGCACGACCCGCTCGACGTCGGGCTCGCGCGGCGCGACGTCGTCGACGATCGCGACGATGCGCCGCGGGGTGCCCTGCACCCGCACCGCGCCGTGGGTGAGCCGGGTCGCCGCGAGCCGCTCGGTGAGGGCCGCCCGGACGGCGGCGGTCTGCCGGGTCACCTCGGCGGCGGGCAGCTCCTCGGTGCCGATCTCGAACAGCAGGGTGGCCGGCCCCGCCGGCACGGCCGCCTGGTCGACCGGCCGGGCGATGGCCGGGGCCGGGCGCGGGGCCTCGCCCAGCGGGTTGCCGAGCTCGTCGCGCCGGTCCCGCCAGAGCTGGGCGACCTCGCGCGACATGCCGCGCATCTGGGCGAAGGAGGTGGCCCGCTCGGTGGTGGAGACCGCGCCGCGCGAGTCCAGGATGTTGAAGGCGTGCGAGCACTTCAGCACGTAGATGTGCGCCGGCACCGGCAGCCGGGCGTCGATGAGGCGGCGGGCCTCGGCGGCGAAGTCGGCGTACATGCGGCGCACCGTGTCGATGTCGGCCTCGTCGAGGTAGTACCGCGACATCTCGTACTCGGCCTGGCCGACCACCTCGCCGTAGGAGACCCCCGGCGCGTAGGTGATCTCGGTGAAGTGCCGGGCCTCCTGCAGCACCATCAGGATCCGCTCGATCCCGTAGGTGATCTCGACGCTCACCGGATCCAGGCTCTGGCCGCCGGCCTGCTGGAAGTAGGTGAACTGGGTGATCTCCTGCCCGTCCAGCCACACCTCCCAGCCCAGCCCCCAGGCGCCGAGCGCCGGCGAGGCCCAGTTGTCCTCCACGAACCGGACGTCGTGCGCCGCGGTGTCGATGCCCAGGGCCTGCAGGCTGCCCAGGTAGAGCTCCTGCGGGTTGCCCGGGTCGGGCTTGAGGACGACCTGGAACTGGGTGTGGGTCTGCAGCCGGTTCGGGTTCTCGCCGTAGCGGGAGTCGTCCGGACGCACCGAGGGCTCGACGTAGGCCACCCGCCACGGCTCGCCGCCCAGCACCCGCAGGATCGTCGCCGGGTTGTGCGTACCGGCGCCGACCTCGGTGTTGAACGGCTGCACGATCATGCAGCCGCGCTCGGTCCAGTAGCGGGTCAACGTCAGCAGGGCGTCCTGCATGGTCAGCATCGGGTTCAGCCTCGGCAACTCGGTTTCGGCGACTCGGTCTCGGCCACTCACCGCCGAGGCTACCGGGTGGCGGCGCCGCTACCGCCCGCCCTGGTCGCGCGCGCCGGGCGCGGCCACGGCGGCGTCCGGCGCCAGCGCGGACCCGTGTGAACGCGCCGCGCCGCCGGCCTCCCGTTCGTGCAGCACCTCGAAGGCTCCGGGCGCCTCCTGGGCCCAGGCCAGCAGCGGCGTCAGCTCGCACCGCACGGCGAAGGCGGACAGCGCCCGCCGCCAGGCCCCGGGCCCGGCCCACTCGGTCACCAGCAGCCAGGCCGCCGGCTCGTCGACGGCCCGACCGAGCCGGGCCGAACGAAACCCGCGCTGGCCGGCGAGCGCCGCCACCACTCGTTCCCCGGCCGCCGCGAAGCCGGCCCGGGCCGGCTCCGGCACCTCGAAGCGCAGGACCGCCACCACCGGAGCCCCCGGTCCGTCGAACTCAGGCACGGTTGGTGATGATCCCGCCGTAGCGCCGGTCCCGGCGGGCATACTCCTCACAGGCCAGCCACAGATCCCGGCGGTCGAAGTCGGGCCACAGCGTGGGCACGAAGGAGAACTCGGCGTACGCGGCCTGCCAGAGCAGGAAGTTGCTCAGCCGCTGCTCGCCGGAGGTCCGGATGAGCAGGTCGACGTCCGGCATGTCGGGCTCGTCGAGGTACCGGGCGACGGTCTCCTCGTTGACCCGCTCCGGGCGCAGCAGGCCGGCCCGCACGTCGCGGGCGATCGCCGCGGCGGCGTCCGCCAGCTCGGCCCGCCCGCCGTAGTTCACGCACATCACGAGCGTGAGCCGGTCGTTGTCCCGGGTGCGCTGCTCCGCCGACTCCAGCCGCCGGATCACGTTGCCCCACAGCCGGGGCCGGCGGCCCGCCCAGCGGACCCGGACTCCGAGTGAGTCCATGTCGTCGATCCGCCGGCCGAACACGCCGTCGGTGAACCGCATCAGGAACGCCACCTCGTCCGGCGAGCGCTTCCAGTTCTCCGTGGAGAACGCGTACACCGACAGCCAGCGGACGCCCATCTCGATGGCGCCCTCGACGCAGTCGAACAGCGCCTCCTCGCCCGCCTCGTGCCCCTTCGTCCGGGGCAGGCCGCGCAGCTTCGCCCAGCGCCCGTTGCCGTCCATGACGATCCCGACATGCCGCGGGACCAGCGCCGGCGGCAACTGCGGCGGCTGCGCTCCGGACGGATGAGGACGCGGATCGCGGAACCGCCGGCCCACCTCTTCACGCAGGCTCACAGCCGACATCCTCTCGTCCGGGCCGACGGCGCCACGACCGACCCCCCATTTCACGTCCGTTCGAGGTGCGGAAGGGCGCGCAGCGCCCGCTCGAGATGCCACTGCAGGTAGGCCGCCACGATGCCGCCGGCCTCCCGCCGGACGCGGGCGTCGCTCGCCTCGGCGCCGTTCCAGTCACCGTGCAGGAGGTCGGCAAGCAGCCGCACCGCGGCCGGAGACGTCGACGCCGCACCCCGCGGTCGACATTCCGGGCACACTACGCCGCCGCCGGGAACGGACAGCGAGTGGTGCGGCCCCGGCTCCCCGCACCGGGCGCACGCGTCGAGGGCCATGCCGTACCCGGAGACCGCCAGTGAGCGCAGCAGGAAGGCGTCCAGGACCAGCGGCGGCGGGCGCTCACCGCCCGCCAGGGTACGCAGGCCACCGACGAGCAGCAGGAACAGCCGCAGGGCGGGCTGGCGTTCCTCGCTGGTCAGGCGCTCGGCCGTCTCCAGCATCACCGCGGCCGCCGTGTACCGCGCGTACTCCTGGGCGATCGTCGCTCCGTAGGCGCCGAGGATATCCGCCTGGGTCACCGTGTCCAGCGAGCGGCCCTCGTGCAGCTGGAGATCGACGTGGGTGCCGGGCTCCAGCCGGGCGCCGAACCGCGAGGACGTCCGCCGCACCCCCCGGGCCACCGCGCGGACCCGGCCGTTACGCCGGGTGAGCACCGTGACGACGCGGTCGGCCTCGGCGAAGGGTGCCGTCCTCAGGACGACGCCCTCATCGCGATACACCGGCACGTTCCCATGGTTGCACGCCCGTGCCCCCGAACAGGTAGGCCGCCGCCCGCGGGGCACGACGGGACGGACCCGGCGGCAGCGGACCGCTCCGTGGCGTCGGGGGGGATTCCGGCGACCGCCGCCGCCGCGGTCGCCATCATGTGTGGGTGCGGGTTGTTCGGCGGACGGCGCGAGGCATCATCATCGACGGGAACGGGCGGCTGGTGCTGTTCCGCAGAACCTTCCCCAAACGCAAGCCCTACTGGTCCACCCCGGGCGGCGGTGTGGACCCCGAGGACGCCTCGGTGGAGGACGCGCTGCACCGCGAGCTCGCCGAGGAGCTGGGCGCCGTGGTGGACCGGGTCCAGCAGGTCTACGTGACCGCCGCGCCCCGCGGCGAGGGCCTGAACCTGCAGCACTTCTTCCTCTGCCGGCTCGTCTCGATGGATCTGGACCGCCGTACCGGCGCCGAGTTCGGCAACCCGGCCAAGGGCCGCTACGCCGTCGAGCGGATCGACCTGCGGGGCAAGAAGCTCACCCGGTACGACCTCCAGCCGGCCGCGGTGAAGGACTACATCGTGGCCAACAGGCAGGCCCTGCTGGCCACCGCGCTCAGCGGGGACGACCCACCGCTGATGCGGGCCGACGCCCCGGCTCCGGTGCCGGAGGCGGCACCGGAGCCGGAAGCGGCCTCGAAGCCCGCCCGGCCGCCGGTGCCGCCCATCCTCGAGATCGTGGACGGCGAGATCGTCGGCGCCCCGCCGGGCCGGGCCGTCGACGAGCGGTCGCCGGCCCGGCGCTGGTGGGACCGCCTGCGGCGCCGGCTGCCGACACCGTCGTGACGTGTCGCGACTCGCGACGCCTAGAAGCCCAGCCGGCGCAGCTGCTTCGGGTCCCGCTGCCAGTCCTTCGCGACCTTGACGTGCAGGTCCAGGTAGATCGGGGTGCCCAGCAGCGCCTCGATCTGGGTCCGGGCCCGGGTGCCCACGTCGCGCAGCCGGGAGCCGCCCGCGCCGATGACGATCGCCTTCTGGCTCGGCCGCTCCACGTACACGTTGACGTGCACGTCGAGCAGCGGCCGGTCCTGTGGGCGGTTCTCCCGCGGGATCATCTCCTCGACCACCACGGCCAGTGAGTGCGGCAGCTCGTCGCGCACCCCCTCCAGCGCCGCCTCGCGGATCAGCTCGGCGACCATGACCTGCTCGGGTTCGTCGGTCAGCTCGCCGTCGGGGTAGAGCCGCGGGCCCTCGGGCAGCCGGGCGACGAGCACGTCGGCCAGCGTGCCGACCTGGAAGGACGACACGGCGCTCACCGGCACGATGTCGGCGAAGTCGCCCAGCCCGGAGATCTCGAGCAGCCGGGCGCCGACCCGGTCCGGGTCGCTGACCGCGTCGACCTTGGTCAGGATCGCGACCACCGGGGTGCGCCCCGCCATCCGGCCCAGCTCGTCGGCGATGAAACGGTCGCCGCGGCCGAGCGGCTCGTCGGCGGGCATGCAGAAGCCGATCACATCGACCTCGGACAGCGTCGTGCGGACGACGTCGTTGAGCCGCTGGCCGAGCAGGGTGCGCGGGCGGTGCAGCCCCGGGGTGTCGACCAGGATGAGCTGCGCGTCGGGGCGGTTGATGATGCCCCGGATGGCGTGGCGGGTCGTCTGCGGTCGCCCGGAGGTGATCGCCACCTTCGTCCCCACCAGGGCGTTCGTCAGCGTCGACTTGCCGGCGTTGGGCCGCCCCACCAGACAGGCGAACCCCGACCGGAAGTCCGTCGCCGGGTCGACGAGCTCGATGTCCACTAGCTCGACGTCCGGGTGCGGGCGACGCCGTCGGGACCGGCGAGGTAGAGGGGCACCCCGGCACCGAACTCGGCGAGCATCGCCAGGTCGTCGGCGGCGGCCTCGGCGGCCTCGGTCACCACGACCGCGGCCTCGAAGCGGCGGGCTCCGCTGGAGGCCGCCGCCACCACCGCGGCGCGCAGCGCCGACGTGGCCAGCTCGGGCCGGGTGTGGGAGACGGTCGCCGCGGCGTACGTCCGGCCGTCGGTGTCCCGCACCGCCGCGCCCTCGGCCGGCTGGCCCGCGGACGTGTAGGCGCGCAGCCGGGCGGACCGGGCCAGCACCACCAGCTTCCCGTCCTCGGCCTCGAGGGCGAGGCCGACCGGCGGGGTTGGAGACGTCACGATGTCACCTTTCTGCTCGCTGGGCCCGGCGGGTCGCCCGGCTCCTCGTCGGTGCGGGGAGCCGGGGACAGCCGGTGGACGACGACGGTGCCGATCTGGTTGCGCCGCCCGGCCGCGCGCTCGGCCGACAGCCGCAGGCCGGCGATGTCCGTGGTCGCGCCGGGGATGGGCACCCGGCCGAGCGCGTTCGCGAGCAGCCCGCCCACCGTCTCGACGTCCTGCGCGCCGGGCAGCTCGTCGACGCCGAACAGCCCCGCGAGGTCGTCGACGTCCAGGCGCGCCGTCACCCGGGCGGTGTCGTCGTCGAGCCACTCGACCGGCGGGGTGGCGCTGTCGTACTCGTCCGTGATCTCACCGACGATCTCCTCGAGGACGTCCTCGATGGTCACCAGGCCGGCGGTGCCGCCGTACTCGTCGATGACGATGGCCATGTGGGTGCGCGACGCCTGCATCTCGCGCAGCAGGTCGTCGGCGGGCTTGCTCTCCGGGACGAGCACGGGCGGGCGCATGACCTCCGCGACCCGGCTGCTCTCCCGCCCGTCACGCTCCCAGCCGACCATGTCCTTGAGGAAGCCGATGCCGACGACGTCGTCGATGCTCTCGCCAATCACCGGGATGCGGGAGAAGCCGCTGCGCAGCGCCAGCGAGATGGCCTGCCGGACGGTCTTGTCGGACTCGATGAAGACCATGTCGGGCCGCGGCACCATCACCTCGCGGACGAGCGTGTCCCCCAGCTCGAACACCGAGGCGATCATGTCGCGTTCCCCGGGCTCGATGACCTCGTTCTCCTCGGCGAGGTCGACGAGGTCGCGCAGCTCCGCCTCGGAGGCGAACGGGCCGTCGCGGTAGCCGGGGCCTGGGGTCACCGCGTTGCCGAACGCGATCAGCAGGCGGGGCAGCGGGCCGAAGACCTTCGCCAGCCGGATGGTCAGCCCCGCGGTGGCCAGCGACACCGCCGGCGCGTGCTGGCGGCCGAGCGTCCGGAACATCACGCCGACGAGGATGTAGGCGACGAGCGTCGACACCAGCGCGCCCAGCCCGACCGCGGCGAACCCGGAGCCGTACGCGTGCACGGCCAGGACGGTGATGCAGGCCGCGGCGACCATCTCGCCGGCGATCCGCAGCAGCAGCAACAACGCCAGATAACGGCCGGGGTCGGCGACAACCCGGGCGAGGTTCGCCGCCCCCGCCTTGCCGTGGCGGGCGAACTCGTCGACGCTGACCCGGGACACCCGGGTCAGCCCCGCGTCCACCGCGCCCAGGCCGGCCGCGGCGAGCGCGGTCACCGCGGCGATGAAGACGAGAAGAAGATCACCGGAGTCCATGGCGGCCCGGCCCCGTCAGGAGGCGCCGGAGCCGGCCGCGGTGTCCCAGGAGGCCAGCAGGCTGTTCTGGAGCTTCCACATCTCCCGCTCCTCCTCCGGCTCGGCGTGGTCGTAGCCGAGCAGGTGCAGGATGCCGTGGGTGCAGAGGATGTGCAGTTCGTGCTCCATCCCGTGGCCGGCCTGCGCGGCCTGCCGCCGGGCCACCTCGGGGCACAGGACGACGTCGCCGAGCAGGGTGGTCGGGTCTTCCTCGGGCGACTCCGACCACGACGGCTCGAACGCCTCGTCCTGCGGGAAGGCGAGCACGTCGGTCGGGCCCTCCTCCGCCATGTAGCGCACGTGCAGGTCGGTCATGGCGTCGATCTCGACGAGCATGACCGAGAGCTCCGCCAGCGGGTTGACCTTCATCGTGTCGAGCACGAAACGGGCGAGCGCGGCCAGGGTGACCTCGTCGAAGTCCGTCACGCCCGACTCGTTGGCGACGAAGACGGCCATCAGCGGTCCCTTCCCCGGCGGGCGGCCCGCGCGGGACGCGCCTCCGTGCCGGGCGCCGGGCTCGCCGCGTCCCAGCGGGCGTAGGCGTCCACGATGTCGCCGACCAGCCGGTGCCGGACGACGTCCGTGCTGGTGAGGGTCGCGAAGTGGACGTCGTCGACGCCGTCCAGGATCTCGCGGACCACCCGCAGGCCACTCTTCGTGCCGCTGGGCAGGTCGACCTGGGTGACGTCACCGGTCACCACGATCTTGGACCCGAAGCCGAGGCGGGTCAGGAACATCTTCATCTGCTCGGCCGAGGTGTTCTGCGCCTCGTCCAGGATGATGAAGGCGTCGTTGAGCGTGCGGCCGCGCATGTACGCCAGCGGCGCGACCTCGATGGTGCCGCTCTGCATGAGCCGCGGGATCGAGTCGGGGTCGATCATGTCGTGCAGCGCGTCGTAGAGGGGCCGCAGGTACGGGTCGATCTTCTCGTAGAGCGTGCCGGGCAGGAAGCCGAGCCGCTCGCCCGCCTCGACCGCCGGCCGGGTGAGGATGATCCGGGTGACCTTCTTCGCCTGCAGCGCCTGCACGGCCTTGGCCATCGCCAGGTAGGTCTTGCCGGTGCCCGCCGGGCCGATCCCGAACACGATCGTGTGCTGGTCGATCGCGTCCACGTACCGCTTCTGGTTCAGCGTCTTGGGACGGATCGTCCGACCACGGTTGGACAGGATGTTGAGGGTGAGCACCTCGGCGGGTCGCTCTCCCGCGCCGCTGCGCAGCATCGACACCGAGTGGTCGACGTGCTGCGGATTGATTTCGGTGCCGGCGTCGAGCAGCGCGACGAGCTCGGAGAACAACCGGGCGGCCAGCGCGTTCTCCGCCGGGTCACCCGTGATCGTGATCTCGTTGCCACGGACGTGGATGTCGGAGGAGAAGGCCTTCTCGATCACACGCAGGAGCTGGTCCTCGTGCCCGAGCAGGCTCACCATGCTGTGCCCGTCGGGGACGACGATGCGGGTGGTGACCCGGGAGTCGGGTGGGCTGTCGGATTCGGGCATGTAGTACGGCCGCCTGGGCCGGAACACCTCTCGCTTCAACCTGGGACGAAGGTCGCCCGCAGAAGGCGGTAACGCCACGGGGCAGTCGGATCCATCCCCCGGCCACCGAGAACCAGGTCGAAACTGTGAACAAGCCACGCTGTGCAACGCCAGCTGTGCGGTGCCAGCTGTGCGGTGCCAGTTGTGCCAGGTCGTCGGGACGGGGCCGACACGTTACCGGCCGATCTCGAGTCTATCCGCCCAGCCGACCGATGTCGGCGAGTACCACGGCCGCCGCGACCACGCCCGCCGTCGACGTCCGCAGCACCGTCGGGCCCAGCCGGCCGGCCACCGCGCCGGCGGCCGTGAGCGCCTCGATCTCGCCATCGGCCACGCCGCCCTCCGGGCCCACCACCAGCAGGATCTCCCCGGCCTCGGCCCCGGGTGGCAGAGCGCGGGCGAGCCCGGCCAGCGGCGTCGTAGCCGTCTCGTGCAGCACGACGGCGAGCGACGCCCGGCGCACGCGCCCGGCCAGCGCCGCGGTGCCCGCCAGCGGACCGACCAACGGCCAGGCGTGCCGGCGCGACTGCTTGGCCGCCTCCTGGGCGGTGCGGGTCCACCTCGCGCGCGACCGCTCGCCACGCTCGCCGTCCCAGCGGACGATGCAGCGCGCGGCCGCCCAGGGCACGATCTCGTCGACCCCGATCTCGGTGAGCATCTCGACCGCCAGCTCCCCGCGGTCGCCCTTGGCCAGGGCCTGCGCGACCACCAGCCGGGGCCCGTCCCGGGTCGGCGCCCGCCGGCTCAGGACGACGCATTCGAGCTCGTCCCGGCCGACCGACCGGACCTCGCACTCCAGCGCGGCGCCGGCGCCGTCGGTGACGTCCAGGCGCTCACCCACCCGCAGCCGGCGCACTGCCGCGGCGTGCCGGCCCTCGGGTCCACCCAGCACGAAGACGTCGGTCGACGGCAGCGGATCCAGGTGGAAGACGGGCGCGGTCAGCGGTTGCGCCGACCGCCACGGCGCCGGGAGAACAGGCCGGATCCGCCGGAGGACCCGCCGACCACCGCCGGCGTCTCCTCCTCACGCAGCTTCGCCAGCTCCCGCAGGAGGCGTTCCTGCTCGGCGTCGAGCTTCGTCGGCGTCTCGACGACGATGTGGATGTGCAGGTGCCCACGCCCCACGGCGCGCAGGTGCGGAACACCGCGCCCGGCGAGCCGGAGCACCTCGCCGGGCTGGGTGCCCGGCTTCACCGTGATCGTCTCGGAACCGTCGAGGGTCTCCAGCGTGGCCATCGTGCCCAGGGCCGCGGCGGTCATCGGCAGGCGAAGATCGCAGTGGAGGTCGTCACCCTCCCGGCTGAAGACGGCGTGCTGCCGCTCCGAGACCTCGACGTACAGGTCGCCGGGCGGCCCCCCGCCGGGGCCGACCTCGCCCTCGCCGGACAGCCGGATGCGCATGCCGTCCTCGACGCCCGAGGGGATCTTCACCGTCAGGGTTCGGCGCTTGCGGACGCGGCCGTCACCGGAGCAGTCCCGGCAGGGGTGCTCGATGACCGTTCCGGTGCCCGTACAGCGCGGGCAGGGCCGCGACGTCACCATCTGACCGAGGAACGAGCGGGTCACCTGCTGGACCTCACCGCGGCCGTGGCAGGTCGAGCAGGTCGACGGCTGCGTGCCAGGCGCGGCGCCCCCGCCGCTGCAGGTCGCGCACACCACGGCCGTGTCGACGGTGATGTCGCGGGTGGCACCGAACGCGGTCTCGGCCAGGTCGAGCTCGAGGCGCAGCAGCGCGTCGTTCCCACGGCGCACCCGCGAGCGCGGGCCGCGGCTGGCGCCACCGCCGAAGAACGCGTCCATGATGTCGCCGAGGCCGCCGAAGCCTGCGCCGAACGGCGAACCGGCGCCGGCCGCGCCGCCACCGGGCGCGAGCGGGTCACCACCGAGATCGACGATCTGCCGCTTCTCGGGGTCCGAGAGGACCTCGTAGGCGTTCGTCACGTTCCTGAACCGCTGCTGCGCCTCCGGGTCCGGATTGACGTCCGGATGCAGCTCCCGGGCCAGCTTGCGGTAGGCCCGCTTGATCTCGTCACCGGTGGCGTCACGCCGCACACCGAGCGTCGCGTAATAGTCCACTGCCATCAGTCGGCACCCAAGAGTTCACCCACGTACTTGGCGACGGCTCGTACGGCCGCCATCGTTCCCGGATAGTCCATCCGCATCGGGCCGACGACTCCCATTCCGCCCAGCACCGCCGGGCCGAGACCGTACCCGGTGGCGATTACCGACGTTGAGCGGAGGGCGTCCACATCCGTCTCACGCCCGATGCGCACCGTCACAGTACCGGTCTCCCGGACTGAACCGATCAGTTTGAGGAGCACGACCTGCTCCTCAAGTGCTTCCAGAATGAACCGCAGCGAGTCGGCGAAGTCGACCGAGGAGCGTGTGAGGTTCGCGGTACCGGCCAGCGCGACCCGCTCCTCCTGCCGTTCCAGGAGAGCCTCCAGCACCACGGTGGTGAGCGTCGTCAGGTGCCCGCGCAGATCCGGTCGGACGGTCTCGGGGAGGTCCGCCGCGACCTCTGTGGCGTCGACCACACGGCGGCCCCGCAGCGAGCCGTTCAGCAGGCCGCGCAGCTCACCGACCACGCCGTCGTCGACCGGGGTGGGGATGTCGACCACCCGCTGCTCGACCCGGCCCGTGTCCGTGATCAGTACCAGGAGCAGGCGGTTCGGGCTGAGCGTGACGATCTCGATGTGGCGGACGCTGCTGGACGAGAGTGAGGGATACTGGACCACAGCCACCTGACGTGTGAGTTGCGCGAGCAGGCGCACCGAGCGCCGCACCACGTCGTCGAGATCGACCGCGCCCTCCAGGAAGCTCTGGATGGCCCGGCGCTCGGCGCGCGACAGCGGCTTGACGCCGGAGAGCCGGTCGACGAAGAGGCGATAGCCTTTGTCTGTCGGGATACGGCCCGCGCTGGTGTGCGGCTGGGTGATGTAGCCCTCTTCCTCAAGGGCCGACATGTCGTTACGCACCGTGGCGGGCGACACGCCCAGAGCATGCCGCTCGGCCAACGTCTTGGATCCCACCGGCTCATTGCTGAGCACGAAATCCTCGACGATCGCCCGCAGCACCTCCAGCCGCCGTTCCTCCAACACGTGACCACACCCCCTTCGCCGGTTTCGGTAAGCCAGGCGGGGCTGGCGGCGTGTGCCGGACCGGTGACCCTGTCCTGCTGGTCACCCAGCCCTGGCACTCGGCCGCCGTGAGTGCCAAGTGTAGCTTCCCACCCAGGTCGGGGCAGCCATCGTGAGCAGACCCGCGCTCGAGGAACACACGGAGATCCGGAACCCCGGTCGCCGCCCGGGTGGGCGGGGAGGCGCGCTCAGTCGGGTAGCAGGGCACGGACGACCGTGTCGGTCAGCAGCCGGCCACGGCGGGTGAGCGCCACCCGGCCCTGCGCGAGAACGTCGGCGACGATGAGGCCGTCCGCCGCGAGCTCGGCGGCGACGTCCAGCGCCGGCCCGACCAGCGCGTCGACGCCCAGCCCCTCGACGAGGCGGACGCCCAGCATGACCCGCTCGACCCGCCGGGCCTGGGCGTCCAGCACCTCGCGGCCGGCGGCCGGGCTGCGGCCGGCGCCGACCCGGGTGGCGTACTCGGTCGGATGGCGGACGTTCCACCACCGGACGCCGCCCACGTGGCTGTGGGCGCCCGGCCCCAGCCCCCACCAGTCGTCACCGCGCCAGTAGCCCATGTTGTGGCGGCACCAGGAGGCCTCGTCACGCGCCCAGTTGCTGACCTCGTAGTTGGTCAGGCCGGCGCCGGCGAGCACCTCGTCCGCCTGCAGGTAGCGATCGGCGAGCAGGTCGTCGTCCGGTTCCAGCAGCTCACCGCGGCGCACCCGACGGGAGAGCTTGGTGCCCTCCTCCACCGTCAGGGCGTAGGCGCTGACATGGTCGGGCGCGAGCTCGATCACGGTGTCCAGGCTCGCCGCCCAGTCGCTCTCGGACTCCCCCGGCGCGCCGTAGATGAGGTCGAGGCTGAGCTGACGGAACCCGGCGGACCGCGCCCAGCCGACCACCTCGGGAACCCGGCCGGGGGTGTGCCGGCGGTCCAGCGCCGCGAGCACGTGCGGGCGGGCACTCTGCATGCCGAACGAGATCCGGGTGTACCCACTCGCCCGGAGCTGTTCGAGGGTCTCGAGGTCGACGGACTCCGGGTTGGCCTCGGTGGTGACCTCCGCGTCACCGGCCAGGCCGAAGGTGTCGTCCAGGACCCGCAGGACCTTGGCCAGATCGGCGGCCGGCAGCAACGTCGGGGTGCCGCCGCCGACGAAGACCGTCGAGACCGTCAGGTCCCGCTCGCCCAGGACGGAGCGGGCCAGCCGGGCCTCGGTGGCCACCGAGTCGACGAACGAGGCGGCCCCACCCTGGCCGCCCGCGCCGAGCTCGGCCGGGGTGTAGGTGTTGAAGTCGCAGTACCCGCAGCGTGCCGCGCAGTACGGCACGTGCACGTAGACACCGAACGGTCGGGTCCCGACCTCGGTGAGCGCGGCGTCGGGGAGCACGCCGTCGACGGGTGCCGGCGCCCCCTCGAGAGGCTTGGATGGCATGTCTCCAGTGTGCCCCCAACGCGTGCCGAGACCGCAACGCTCTGTTTGTCAACGTGCCCGGAGACCGTCATTTTGGCCGACCTCGGACGACACCTGGACCAGGAGCGGACAAGGCGCCCGGGCGCGCCGCTCTTACGGGCCATCGCCGGGCCGACCCGGGCGGCACGACGCGACCGACTGCCCAGAATCACCCAGTTTGTGGTCTGTTGACAATCGCACGGTCAAATCGTGGGCGGCTGGTCATGGATCAGTCGAGGTCGGTACGAAATGATTCGACCATGCAAGAGGAGCCCACCAGTGCCCTCGTGACCATCGAGGAACTACTACCCCCACATACCACCGAGTACCGGTCGGGATCGGTCCTCGCCCTGGGCTTCGCCCAGGCCGAACCGGCCACCGAACCGATCCGGCTTCCCCGGATCGCCGCGGCTCCCGAGAACGCCTGACGCCCGCCCGCCCGCGCCCGGCCCGCGAAGGGCCGGCCGGGGGCGCCGCGCCGCCTGCCCGCTCGCCGCTAACGCCCGGTCTTGGGCGCCGGCGACTTCGGGCTCTCGGTCGTGGACAGCGCCGCGATGAACGCCTCCTGCGGGACCTCCACCCGGCCGATGGTCTTCATCCGCTTCTTGCCCTCCTTCTGCTTCTCCAGCAGCTTCCGCTTACGGCTGATGTCACCGCCGTAGCACTTGGCGAGGACGTCCTTGCGGATGGCCCGGATGTTCTCCCGGGCGATGATCCGGCTGCCGATCGCCGCCTGGATCGGCACCTCGAACTGCTGGCGGGGAATCAGCTCCCGCAGCTTCGAGGTCATCGCCACCCCGTAGGAGTAGGCCTTCTCCCGGTGCACGATCGCCGAGAACGCGTCCACCGCCTCGCCCTGCAGGAGGATGTCCACCTTGACCAGGTCCGCGGCCTGCTCGCCGGCGGGCTCGTAGTCGAGGCTGGCGTAGCCGCGGGTGCGCGACTTCAGCGCGTCGAAGAAGTCGAAGATGATCTCACCGAGCGGCAGCGTGTACTTCAGCTCCACCCGGTCGGTGGAGATGTAGTCCATCCCCTTGAGCACGCCGCGCCGGCCCTGGCACAGCTCCATCACCGCGCCGACGAAGTCGGTGGGCAGCAGCAGCATCGCCTCCACGACCGGCTCGTACACCTCGGCGATCTTGCCGCCGGGCCAGTCGCTGGGGTTGGTCACCGTGATCTCGGAGGTGTCCTCCATGACGACCCGGTAGACCACGTTGGGGGCCGTCGAGATGAGCGTGAGGTCGAACTCCCGCTCCAGCCGCTCCCGGACGATCTCCAGATGGAGCAGCCCGAGGAAGCCACAGCGGAAGCCGAACCCCAGCGCCGCCGACGTCTCCGGCTCGAAGGTGAGCGCCGCGTCGTTGAGCTGCAGCTTGTCCAGCGCCTCGCGCAACGCCGGGTACTCGCTGCCGTCCAGGGGATACAGCCCCGAGTAGACCATCGGACGCGGGTCCCGGTAGCCGCCGAGCATCTCCGTCGCCGGACGGCGCGCCGAGGTGATCGTGTCCCCGACCCGGGCCTGGCGGACGTCCTTCACCCCGGGGATGACGTAGCCGACCTCACCGGCCGACAGCGACCCGGTCGGTTGGGGCTCCGGCGAGATGACGCCGACCTCGAGGGTCTCGTGGCTGGTCCCGGTGGACATCATCAGGCAACGGTCACGGGTGCTGAGCGACCCGTCGACGACCCGGACATAGGTGATCACACCGCGGTAGATGTCGTACACGCTGTCGAAGATCATGGCCCGGAGCGGGCCGTCCGGGTCGCCGCTCGGCGCCGGGATACGGCGGACGATCTCGTTGAGCAGCTCCGGGACCCCCTGGCCGGTCTTGCCGGAGACCTTGAGGACGTCACCCGGGTCGCAGCCGATGATCGAGGAGATCTCCGCGGCGTACTTCTCCGGCTGCGCGGCCGGCAGGTCGATCTTGTTCAGCACCGGGATGATCGCCAGGTCGTTCTCGATCGCCAGGTAGAGGTTGGCGAGCGTCTGCGCCTCGATGCCCTGGGCCGCGTCGACCAGCAGCACCGCGCCCTCACAGGCCGCGAGCGACCGGCTCACCTCGTAGGTGAAGTCCACGTGGCCAGGCGTGTCGATGAGGTGCAGGACGTAGTCCTGACCGTCGTCGGCCCGCCAGGGCAGCCGGACGTTCTGCGCCTTGATCGTGATACCGCGCTCGCGCTCGATGTCCATCCGGTCGAGGTACTGCGCGCGCATGTTGCGCGCCTCGACCACACCGGTCACACCCAGCATGCGGTCGGCAAGCGTGGACTTGCCGTGGTCGATGTGGGCGATGATGCAGAAGTTGCGGATCGACGCGGGGTCGACGCCGGAGGCCTCGTGCGGGGCTTCGGACACGCGGGCTGGTCTCGTTTCGCTGCTCGTCGGTCTGTCGGGCACGTCGGTCTGTCGGGCACTCGGTCCGGCTGGCGCCGTGTGCGCGGACTGTCATGTACACGGGCTCGAGTCCTTCATCGTGCCAGGCCCCCATCGTGCCAGGCACGCCGCGCCCGCCCGCGTGGCCGCGCCCGCACCACCACCCCGGCATGCTGGTTTGATAACGTCGGTGCCTCCCGGCACTCTCGTACCATCCCGACTCGAAACTCAGAGGTTCTCCCGCGTGGCCAACATCAAGTCGCAGATCAAGCGCAACCTCACCAACGAGAAGCGACGGCTGCGCAACAAGGCCGTGAAGTCCGAGCTGAAGACGCACGTCCGTCGCTTCCGCGACGCCGTCGAGGCCGGGGATGCCGAGCGTGCCGAGAGCGCCCTCCGCATCGCCTCCAAGAAGCTCGACAAGGCCGCCAGCAAGGGCGTCATCCACCCGAACCAGGCCGCCAACCGCAAGTCGGCGCTCGCCAAGGCCAACGCGGAGATCGGCGCCTCCTGACCCGACCGCGGGCGTCCGAGCCCGCGTCAGGTTCGTCACAGACTTCGTTCGAAGACCGGGCGACCCGCCAGGCGGGCCCCGGTCTTCGACGCGTCCCGACTCGCCCGCGGGGCTGTCAGTCCTCGGGGTCGGCCGCCGGTCCCAGCATCCGTTCGAGGTTCTCGGCATACGCCACCAGCGCCGCGACGGTGGCCGGCAGCACCAGCAGCACCCAGGCGCTGGCCAGATCCCCCATGGCGATCACCACCGTCACCAGGGCGGTGACCGTGCCGAGCACGCCGCGCATCCAGCCCGCCGGGAGCACTCGCAGACCGAGCATCCCCCCAGGCGGCACCTCGTGGGCGTCGGGGCCGGGCTCGTCCCACACACCGGGCTCGTCCCGCGCGCCGCGCTCCGGATCGCCGTCCCCCGGGCCGCGGTGTCGGCCCGCCGAGTCGTTCACCGCGCCCGCCCGGCGTGCTCGCCCCGGCCGCGGGCCTGGGTGACCTCGTGCAGGAGCCGTTCCAGGGCGTACCCGGCGTCCACGGCGGCGCCCTTGACGCCGGCGTCGGCGACCGCCACCGCCCGGATCGCCCGGGCCAGCCCCGGGTCCGACCAGCTCCGGGCCGCGCGCTGGGCGCGCTCGACCTTCCAGTCCGGCATGCCGAGGGCCTTGGCAACGTCCCACTTGGATCCGCCGCCCACCGCGGACACCCGGGCGAGGTCACGCAGGCCGCCCGCGATGGCACTGGTGACCAGCACTGGGGCCGTGCCGCCCTCGAGCGCCTGGCGCAGCAGGGTCAGCGCGCCGGCCAGATCGCCGGCGACGGCGGCGTCCGCGACCGCGAACCCGCTCGCCTCGGCCCGGCCCCGGTGGTAACGCGCGACCGCCGACTCGTCGATCACCCCGGAGGTGTCCGCGACCAGCTGGTCGCAGACCGCGGCGATCTCGCGCAGGTCACCGCCGACCGCGTCGAGCAGGGCTCGGACCGCCTCGTCGGTCATCCGCCCACCGAGCCGACGGATCTCCGCGATCACGAAGTCGTGCCGGTCGCGCGGACGGGTGATCTTCGCCGCCGGGATGACCCGGGCACCGGCCTTCTTCATCGCGTCCACGAGCTTGCGGTTCTTCACCACGCCGCTGTGGACCACGACGAGGATCACGTCGTCGAGCGGGTGGGCGACGTAGGCCAACAGCGCGTCGCGCAGATCCTCCGCCAGGTCGGCCGCGCCCCGGACCACCAGCACCCGGCCACCCCCGAACATCGAGCTCGCCCCGAGGTCGATCATGTCGGCCTCGGTGAGCTCGCCGGGTGACCGGTCGACGACCTCGACCTCCGGATCACGGGCCCTGGCGGCGGCGAGCACCTCCCGGACGGCACGTGCGACGAGGAGGTCCTCGTCGCCGCTCACGACGACCAGCGGTGGCGGGGCGGAGGGCGGCGGCACGTCGATCAGCATGTCACGAGCCGGCCGCGCCCTCTCGCGGACCGGGCCGGCGCGCCACCGCCCGGACCCCTCCGCCGGCCGTCTCGACAACGGCCACCGGGCCGTTCAGGTCGGTGCGGGCCACCGCCATCCCGGCCGCGCGCAGGCCGGCCAGCGTGCTCGGCGCGGGATGCCCGTAGGTGTTGTCGACGCCGACGCTGATCAGCGCTATCTCGGCGCCGGTCCGGGTGAGGAACTCCGGCAGCTGGTCCCCGGACCCGTGGTGAGCCACCTTGAGCACGTCGACGGGCCCGAAGCCGTCGACGGGCCCGAGGCCGCGCCGCGCCACCTGCCGCTGCTCCGGCGGCTCGGCATCCCCGGTGAGCAGCACCGTCACGCCGCCGACCGCCGCCAGGACGACGAGGCTGGCGTTGTTCGGGTCGCTGGCCGTGCCCCGCAGGACCCGTTCCGGGCCGATCACCCGCCAGCGGACCGCTCCGGTCTCCCCCACGGCGCCGGCGGAGACGGCCCGCACCGGCACGCCCGCCGCCCGCGCCGAGCGCTCGACCGCGTCCCACTGGTCGGCCGGTTCGGGCAGCGGGCTCACCACCAGCTCCCCCACCGGCAGCCGGCCCACCACCCCGCTCAGGCCGGCGGCGTGATCGGCGTGCAGATGGGTGAGCACGACCAGCGGTACCTCGCGCACACCGAGGTCGTCCAGGCAGGTGGCGATCAGCGCCAGATCGGGACCCACGTCGACCACGACCGCCGAGGCCGCCCCGGAGCGCAGGACCAGCGCGTCGCCCTGGCCCACGTCGCAGGCCACGATCCGCCAGCCGGGCGGCGGCCAGCCCGCCAGCCTCGGCAGCAGGAGCACCCGGGCCGCCAGCAGGCCCACCACCGCCGACACCAGCAGCCGACGGGTCGGGCGCCGCCGCGCCAGGGCCACCACCAGCACCACGCAGCCGAGTGCGGCGGCCGCCCCCGCGGGCCCCGACGGCCAACCGATCGTCCCCGCCGGGACACCGGCGGCGACATCCGCGACCAGCACGAGCCAGCGGCAGGCCAGCCCCGCCAGCCGCGCGAGCAGTGCGGCGACCGGGTCGTTGACGGCGGCGACGGCCATCGCCGACACGCCGAGCACGGTGGCGGGCGCGACCGCCGGCGCCGCCACCACGTTCGCCGGGATCGCGACGAGGCTGACACCCCCACCGAGCCAGGCCAGCACCGGAGTGCAGGCGAGCTGGGCGGCGGCGGCCACCGCCACGACCTCACCGAGCCGACCGACCGCACGGGCCCGCTCCAGCGCGTCGCGCCAGCCCGGCCCCCACACGATCATCCCCGTCGTCGCGAGCACCGACAGCGCGAACCCGGCGGACAACGCGAACGCCGGGGCCACCAGCACGACGGCGATGACCGCGGTCGCCAGCGCCGCCAGCACCGCGCGGGGCCGACCCGCGGCGAGGGCGACCAGGCCGACGAGACCCATGGCTCCGGCCCGGACCACGCTGGCGGACGGACGGGCCAGGATCACGAACCCGACGACCACCAGGGCCGCGGCGACCGCCCTGGAGCGGGCCCCGAGCCGGAGCCGCCCGAGCAGGAACAGCACCGTCCCGGCCGTGATCGCGAGGTTCGCGCCGGACACCGCGGTCAGATGACTCATCCCGGCGGCGCGGAAGTCGTCCTTCAGCCCGGGATCGAGGCCCGAGGTGTCGCCGACGACCAGCGCCGGCAACAGCCCGCCGGCGGGCTGGGACACCACCGCGGCGGCGTCCCGCAGTCCGGCCCGCAGCCACCCGGCGACCCGTTGCACGGCCGGCGGGCTTCCACGCGCCCGCGGCGGCGCCCGGACGAACAGGACCGCCGCGATCGTGTCACCCGGGCCCGCCGGCGCCAGCCCGGCACGCACGTCGAGCCGCTGCCCCGGCAGGTAGTTCGCGAGATCCGGGCCGCGCCCCACCAGGAGCACTGGTACCGAGGCCCGCAGCCGGCGGCCGGGGCCGGTCACGGCCACCAGCCGGGCCCGGGCGGTGACCGTCGGTCCCTCCCGCGGGCCGGCAGCGGCGGCCGGCGCCGAGGCCGAGGTCTTCGGGTCGTCGCTGAGGACGACCTCGGCGTCCACGGTCCGGTGGGCCCGGGCCAGCTCGGCGAGCGGGCCGGCGAACCGGGGTCGCGCGGCCGCCCCACCCACGAGAACCCCGGCCGCGAGGAAGGCCAGGGCGACCAATCCGACCAGCGCTCCCGGCCTGCCGAGCCGGCCACCGGGACCCCGGCGCAACGCGATCAGAACCCCTGCCGGACACCCGCACAGCGCCAGGCCGGCGGCGCCGAGGAACACCGGCCCGGGGCCCCAGTACCCGGCCGCCGCCGCCCCGCCCCAGGCCGCGGCGGCCGGAACGACCAGACGGAGGTCCAGCGGACCCTCTCGCGCCGGGTCGGAGCCGCTCGGCAGGCCGAGCCCGGTCTCCATCGCGACGGCGACCATCAGGCCGTCACCAGAGGCATCAGGTCCGCCAGCCGCCGGTCACCGACACCGGTGACCTCACCGAGCTGGTCGGGCGAGGTGAAGGGCCCGTTCGCCGCCCGCCAGTCGATGATCCGTTGGGCCAGCACCGGACCCACGCCGGGCAGGGTATCCAGCTGTTCCAGTGTCGCGGTGTTCAGGTCCAGCGGCTGGCCCGGCGAACCTCCCCCGGCACCTCCCGCGGAACCGCCGGCCGACCCGGAGGACGGGCCGCCACCGGCTGCCTCCGGGGGCGGCGTCGCGGGTCCCGGCCGCCCGTCGACCAGGATCTGTTCACCATCCGCGAGGAGCCTGGCCAGTGCCAGCCCCGTCGTGTCGGTGCCGGGCAGCACACCACCGGCCCGCTCGACGGCGTCCACCACCCGGGAACCGGCCGGCAGGCGCACGACCCCGGGGCGCGCCACCCGCCCGGCGACGTCCACGACCACCTCCGGTGCCGCGGACTCCGGCGCCGCGGAGTCCGGGGCGCCGGACTCCGCAGCCGCGGGCGGCGTCGCCGCTGGGCTCCGGGTGGTCTCGCCGGACCCCGGGGCACCGGCCGCCGCCGCGCTCGGTTGGAGGGCCACCGGCCGGTCGCGCCAGGTCAGCCAGCCGACCACGGCCGCCGCCGCGACTGCCACCAGTACCAGCACCAGCGCCGCCCGGGCCGTCGGGGCGAGGACCACATGCCGCAGCGTCGGCGGGAGGCGAGCGGCGACAGCCCGCCGCGCCCGCGAGCCGTGGGTGTCCGCCCGGCCCACGTCCCGCTCGCCATCGCCATCGCCGTTATCGGCGCCCCAGCCCCCGCCCTCCCAGACCTCGTCGTCCTGGACCTCGTCGTCCTGGACCCAGCTGTCCTGGGCTCGGTCGCTCTGATTCCAGCCATTTCGAGTCATGCACGCAAGGTAGGAGCCGGGAGGGTTCGTCCGGGCCGAGGCGGAGCGGATGTGGATGACCAGTTCTCATCCACAGGGCCGCGGACCGGGGAGCTGGAATGACCCGCCGTCCACTTTGGTTGCGCACGCAAGTAACGTGCATGACGGCACCACCAGCCACCCGGCCCACGCACTCAGAGGAGAGCACGATGACCGCTCCCGCCCCCGTCCTGACCGACCTCACCGGTACCTGGACGCTCGACCCCGCGCACACCCGGATCGGCTTCGCCGCGCGCCACGCGATGGTCACGACGGTCCGCGGGCAGTTCAACGCCGTGCAGGGCGCCCTCGAGCTCGACGGCGCGAACCCGACGGCGTCCACCGCGTCGGTCACCATCGAGACGGCCAGCTTCGACACCGGCGTGGCCGACCGCGACGGGCACGTCAAGTCGGCCGACCTGCTCGACGTCGAGCAGTTCCCGACCATCACCTTCGTCAGCACCGGCGCGAAGCTCGGCAAGGACGAGGACAGCTACGTGCTCTCCGGCGACCTCACGATCCGCGGGGTGACCCGGCCGGTCGAGCTCGCGATCACCTTCGAGGGCAGCTCCAAGGACCCGTTCGGCAACGTCCGCGCGGGCTTCACCGGCACGACGAGCATCAGCCGCAAGGAGTTCGGCCTGACCTACAACGCCGTCCTCGAGACCGGCGGCGTGCTCATCAGCGACAAGGTCAAGATCGAGCTGGACGTCTCGGCCATCAAGTCCTCCTGACCGCCCGGGTCCTCCCGGCCGCCCGTCCCACCCGCGCCGCTCAGCCCAGACGGGTCACCGAGACGGTCACGCCCAGGGACGTCGAGGCACCACCGGAGTACACGCCGAACATCGGTGGGACGTCGTTGTAGTCCCGCCCGCGGGCGACCACCACATGCTGCTCGCCCGCGGGCACGCCGTTGGTCGGGTCGAAGCCCCACCACTCGCCCAGCCAGCCCTCGACCCAGGCATGGCTCTGCCCGCTGACGGTCTCCCCCACCGCGGCGTCCGCCGAAGGATGCTGGTAGCCCGACACGTACCGGGCCGGCATCCCGGCGGCGCGCATCAGGACGAGCGCCAGGTGGGCGAAGTCCTGGCAGACGCCCACCCCCTGCTGCCACGCCTCGACGGCCGAGGTGCGCACCTCGGTCGTGCCAGGCTGGTAGCGCAGCTTCTCCCGCACCCAGTCGCCGACCGCGGGCAGGAAGTCCGCGGGAGCGTTGGCGGCGGCGAGCTCGCGGGCCGCGGCCAGCAGCTCCGGGTGCTCCGGCGTCGAGACGGTCGGCCGGACGAACTCGACGAACCGGTCCGCGACACGGTCGTCGGTGAGGCCGTCCCAACCGGGGACGTCCGTGGGCCGCGCCGGGGCGGGCGCCGTCTGCACGACCGAGCGCCCGGTGACGATCAGCTCGGTGTGCGGAGTGTGCAGGTCGAAGGCGGTGACCTGGGTCCCCCAGTAGTCCCAGTACCGGTAGGTGGTCGAGGCGGGCTCGGTGCGGACGGTCGCCTCGAGCGTGAGCTGGCGGTCCCCGGTCTGCGGGATGATCCGGGCCTCGTTGTACGAGGAGATCACCGGGCTGGCGTACCGGTAGCCCGTCGAGTGCTCGATCCGGATCTGCCAGCTCATTGCTGCTTTCCCCTTCGTCCCATCAGGCCAGCGCAACCCATCAGGCCGGCACCTCGCTCGCCCAGGTGCGCGGACTGTCCCGGGCGAAGTAGCGGGTGGTGACGGCCGCGCTGACCGCCGAGCAGGTCCGCTGCAGGGCGGCCAGCAGGTCGGGCATCTCCGCGACGAGCTCGTCGATGCTGCGGAACTCCAGCTCGGTGCGGGCCCGCCCGACGGTGCGCCGGGCGGCGTCGTCCACCGTCGCCCGGACCAGGCCGCGGCTGGTGTCCAGCTCGGCGAGGATCTGCTCGGCGAGCGCCAGTGACCAGTAGATCGACCGTGGGAAGAGCCGGTCCAGCAGCAGAAACTCCGCGACCCGGGCCGCGTCCACCGCCCGCCGGTAGGTGCGCAGGTAGGCCTCGTGCGCACCGCACGAGCGCAGCAGGCTGACCCAGCTCTGCGAGCTCGGGTCGTCGCTGATGCTCGACGACAGCAGCCGGGCGGTCATGTCGACCCGCTCCAGGCTGCGCCCGAGCACCAGGAAACGCCAGCCGTCGTCGCGGGCGAGGGTGGCGTCGACCAGCCCGGCCAGCATCGCCGTGCGCTCCCGCACATAGCGGAAGTACACGTGCGGGCCCATCCGGCGGGCGAGCTCCTCGGTGTGCGGCAGGTCGTTCCAGGTCGCGTTCAGGCACTCCCACACGTCGCTGGAGACCACGACCCGGGCACCACGGGCGTTCTCCCGCGCCGCGGAGAGCGACCCGCGGATGCTGGAGGCGTTCGCGGCCTCGTAGGCGAGTACCTCGGTGACGTACCGGGAGTCCGCGGGGCCGGCCCGGTCGGCGACACCCATCACGGCGAGCAGCTCGGCCCCGGCCGACGTCTCGTCCAGCCACGGGTCCTCGAGCACCCGGTGGACGTGGACGTCCAGGATGCGCGCGGTGCACTCGGCCCGCTCGGCGTAGCGGCCGATCCAGAACAGCGACTCCGCGATGCGGCTCAGCACAGCCCGCCCCCCTGCTGGTTCTGCTGCTCGGACTGCTGTTGTTGCTGCTCGTCGGACGAGTGCGGGCCGAGGTCGGGCCCGGCGGCGACCGCCTGCGTCAGGCCGGACCGCCGGCGCAGGAGCGCGGCCTCCTCCGGTGCGACCCGCTCGGGGGCGAGCACCCAGGTGTCCTTCGAACCACCGCCCTGGCTGGAGTTCACGACCAGGCTGCCACGGGGCAGCGCGACCCGGGTCAGCCCGCCGGGCAGCACCCAGATCCGGTTCCCGTCGTTCACCGCGAACGGCCGGAGGTCGACGTGGCGCGGCCCGAGGCGGTCGTCGGCCAGGGTCGGCGAGGTCGACAGCTTCACCACCCGCTGCGCGATCCACCCGCGCGGGTCGGCGAGCACCCGGGCGCGCAGCTCCACCAGCTCGGCCTCGGTGGCCTGCGGGCCGATCACGATCCCCTTGCCACCGGAGCCGTCGACCGGCTTGACGACCAGGGACTCGAGGTTGTCCAGCACGTGGGCACGCTGGTCCGGGTCCTCCAGCCGGAAGGTGTCGACGTTGTCGAGTGCCGGCTCCTCACCGAGGTAGTAACGGATGAGGTCCGGGACGTAGGTGTACATCAGCTTGTCGTCGGCGACCCCGTTGCCGACCGCGTTCGCGATCGTCACGTTCCCGGTCCGGGCCGCGTTCAGCAGACCCGCGCAGCCGACCATCGACTCGGGACGGAAGTGCAGCGGGTCGAGCCAGTCGTCGTCGACCCGGCGGTAGACCACGTGCACCGGATGGTCACCCTCGGTGGTGCGCATGGTGACCCGGTTGTTCCGGACGGAGAGATCACGGCCCTCGACGAGTTCGACGCCCATCTGGCGGGCGAGCAGTGCATGCTCGAAGTAGGCGGCGTTGTACACGCCCGGGGTGAGCACCACGACGGTCGGGTCGGCGACCTCCGGGGGTGCCGCGGCGCGCAGCGCGTGCAGCAGGTGGGTGGCGTAGTCGGCGACCGGGCGCACCCGGTGGGTGGAGAACAGCTCCGGGAACACCCGGGTCATCGCGCGGCGGTTCTCGATGACGTAGCTGACCCCGGACGGGACCCGGACGTTGTCCTCAAGCACCCGGAAGTGGCCGCGCTCGTCCCGCACCAGGTCGATGCCGCTGACATGCGCGCGGACGCCGTTCGGCGGGTCGATGCCGTGCGCCGCCCGGTGGAAGTGCGAGCTGGACAGCACCAGCCGGCGGGGCACGATGCCGTCCGCGAGGACGTCGGCGCGCCCGTAGACGTCGTCGAGGAACGCCTCGAGCGCACGCACCCGCTGGGTCACGCCCCGCTCGATGACGTCCCACTCGTCGCAGGAGAGCAGCCTGGGCACCAGGTCCAGCGGGAACGGCCGCTCCTCGCCGAACAGGTTGAAGGTGATGCCGGCGTCCCGGAAGGCACGGTCGAGCGCGATCTTGCGGGCCGCCAGGTCGGAGCTGCTCAGCGGCTGCAACGCGTCGTGCAGGGCGGTGTACACCTCCCGGGGGCGATGCGCCGCGTCGAAGACCTCGTCCCAGGCGGCCGCTGCCGCGACCTCCACCGGATACCCCTCGAAAAGGTCCGCCACGCCGAGGAGCGTAGGTGCTCCGTGTTACCTGCGAATGTCGTCGTGACCGCGCCCATGCCGCCGATCCGCGCGGGCATGCGGAAGTATGTAGGGGCGACCGCTGCGACGACGCATCGAACGACGCACCGAAAGGCGAACGATGACCACTCTGCTGGTGACCGGGGCCGCCGGTTTCATCGGGTCCAACTTCGTCCGGTACTGGCTGGGGACCCACCCCGGCGACCGGGTGGTCGCGCTCGACGCGCTGACCTACGCGGGCTGCCGGGAGAACCTCGCCGACCTCGAGGACGGGATCACCTTCGTCCACGGCGACATCCGCGACCGTGAGCTCATCGAGTCCACGCTGCGCGAGCACCGGGTGGACGTCGTGGTCAACTTCGCCGCCGAGTCCCACAACAGTCTGGCGATCATCCGTCCGGGCGAGTTCTTCTCCACCAACGTCATGGGCACGCAGACCCTGCTGGAGGCGGCCCGGACCGTCGGCGTCGCGCGTTTCCACCAGATCTCCACCTGCGAGGTCTACGGCGACATGGACCTCGACGACCCCGGCGCCTTCACCGAGGACTCCCCCTACCTGCCCCGGACGCCGTACAACGCCGCCAAGGCCGGCTCGGACCACGCCGTGCGCTCCTACGGCTACACCTACGGCCTACCGGTCACCATCACCAACTGCTCGAACAACTACGGGCCGTTCCAGTTCCCGGAGAAGGTCATCCCGCTGTTCGTGACGCGGGCGTTGCAGGGCCAGTCGCTGCCGCTCTACGCCTCCACGAAGAACCGACGGGAGTGGCTGCACGTGGTGGACCACTGCCGGGCCATCGAGGCGGTGCTCGAGCGCGGCACTGTGGGTGAGACCTACCACGTCGGCTCCGGCATCGAGGCTGACATCGAGACCATCGCCGACCTGATCCTCGGCGAGCTCGGCCTGCCCGCCTCGCTGAAGACGATCGTGCCGGACCGCCCCTCCCACGACCGCCGCTACCTGCTGGACTCCGGCAAGCTGCGGACGACCCTCGGCTGGGAGCCGCGGATCAGCTTCGCCGACGGGATGAAGGCCACTATCGGCTGGTACCGCGACAACGAGGCCTGGTGGCGTCCCCTTCTCGGGCGCTCCCCCGTCTCGGAGACCGCCTGGCAGAGCTGACCCACCGAGCGGATCGGGCCCGGAGGCTGCTCCGGGGCTCGGCGGCTCCACGGGCCACGGTGTTCCGCGGAACACCGTGGTCGGAAAAGGCGTCATGATCGCCGGTATCGCCGGTGTCCCGGGCCCGCCCGCGGCCCCTGGCCCCGCGAAGGCCCCTGACCAGCGGAGATGAGAACTGTCGGTGGCGGATGCGACCCTGCTCGTGTCCGCTGATCGACGACACCCCTGGCCCGGTGACCACCATGATCGAACACCAGACGCCTTCCCCGGCAGCCCCCACCTCTCCGGCCCCCGACCTCGACCCGGCGCCCGGCCGGGAGACGACACCCACGCTGAACCTCATGCCGCCAGGCCTGGACGCACAGACCGCGCCACTGCCAGACCTGGAAACCGCGATCTGCGGCTGGGCCGGCCGGCTCGCGGCCGCGACCTGCGGCTGGCTCACCCTGATCGCCGCCTTCGACCAACGCGGCGGCTGGTCAGGGGTCGGGCTGCGCTCGTGCGCGCACTGGCTGTCCTGGCGCTGCGGGATCGGACTACGTGCCGCCCGCGAACACCTCGCCACCGCCCGCGCCCTCGAACACCTCCCCGCGGTGCGGGCGGCGTTCGCCGACGGCATGATCTCCTACTCGAAGGTCCGGGCGATCACTCGGATCGCCGACCCCGCCACCGAGCGTCTCTGGCTCGAGCACGCCCTGCACTGCACCGCGGGCCAGCTCGAACGCCTCGTCCGAGCCCTCCGCCAGGCCACCAATCCGGCCGACCACGCTCAGGCGCAGGCGGCCCGGCGGGTCTCCTGGCGCACGGACGACGAGGGCATGCTGTACCTGACCGCGACCCTTCCTCCCGACGAGGGCGCCCAGCTCATCGCCGCGCTCGACGCCGCCCGCAGCAGCCTCACCACCACCGGCACCGCCGATCAGCCGCCTCCCGACGAGGACATCACGGCCGTGCCACGGGATCGCCACCGCGACGCCGACGCGCTCCTCGCCCTCGCCGAGGGGTTCCTCCAACAGCCCGCCCCCGGGCTCGCCTCACCCACCCACACGATCACCGTCCACGTCGACGCCACCACCCTGCTCGACACCACCCAGCCCCCGCGCCCCACGCCCAAGCTCGGGCCCAGGCCCGGATCGCGGGTGGAGATCTCACCCGGGATCGGCCTGTCCCCCGCGGTCCTGCGCCGACTCGGCTGCGACGGGCTGATCCGTACCCTGCTCACCGACCCCCACGGCAACCCCCTCCGCCTCGGCCGACGCCGCCGACTACCCACCCGGCAACTCCGCGACGCCGTCCACGCCCGCGACCACGGCACCTGCCAATACCCCGGCTGCGCCCACACCCGCTGGCTCCACATCCACCACCTCACCCCATGGACCAACGGCGGCACCACCGACCCCGACAACCTCACTCTCATCTGCGGCCAACACCACCGCACCCTGCACAACGACAACATCGAACTCCGCAGAACCCCCACCGGGCAGATCACCGCCCACCTCCCCGACGGCCGCACCCTCCACCCCACACCACCCCTCAACCCCGGGGCCCAACCCACCACGGACCTCACCCAGACCACCCGACACGTGGCCCCCGACGCGATCACCACCCGCGACGGCGGCCCGTTCCACCTCGCCGAATCGGTCCGCGCACTCCTACAAGACCACGCGGTGAGCCACCGCCTGGCCGGTCAGGCGGAGCTGGCGGTGACCTGCTCGTAGAGGCGGGCGGTGCGCTCGGCCACCGCGGGCCAGCCGAACTCTGCGACGGCGCGGTCCCGCCCGGCACGCCCCATGGCGGCGGCCCGCCCGGGGTCGGCGAGCACCTCGTTGATCGCGGCCGCCAGCGCCGCCGGGTCGTCCGGTGGGACGAGCAGGCCTGTCTCGCCGGACGCCACGACCTCGGGGATGCCGCCTACCCGGGAGGCGACCACGGCCGTGCCGCAGGCCATCGCCTCCAGGTTGACGATGCCCAGCGGCTCGTAGACGGACGGACAGGCGAACACCGTGGCGTGCGAGAGGAGCTGGATCACCTCGGGCTTGGCGAGCATGCCGGACAGCCAGATCACTCCGTCGCGGCTGGCGCGCAGGCCGTCCACCAGCTCGGTGACCTCGGCGAGCAGCTCGGGGGTGTCCGGGGCGCCGGCGCAGAGCACGAGCTGCGCGGACGGGTCGAGCCGGGCGGCGGCCCGCAGCAGCACGGGCAGCCCCTTCTGCCGGGTGATGCGCCCGACGAAGACCACCGACGGACGACCCGGGTCCACCCCGTGGCGCTCGAGGACGTCGGTGCGGTCGTCCGGGGTGTACTCGTCGGTGTCTATGCCGTTGCGGATGACGTGCACCCGGCCGGGGTCGACCTCGGGGTAGGCGTCGAGGATGTCGGCGCGCATGCCCTCGCTGACCGCCACCACGGCCGCCGCGGCGGAGATCGCCACCCGCTCGCACCAGGACGACAGCCGGTAGCCGCCGCCGAGCTGCTCGGCCTTCCACGGCCGGCGCGGTTCGAGCGAGTGCGCGGTCATCACGTGCGGGATGCCCCGCACGAGAGACGTCAGATGCCCGGCGAGGTTGGTGTACCAGGTGTGGGAGTGCACGACGTCGGCGCCGCCGGCACGGTCCACCGCCGCCGCCATCGACAGGTCCATCGAGGCGATCCGCAGCGCGTCGTTCGCCCCGTCGAGCGCCGGCCAGGGCCGGTGCGCCTCGACCGCGGCCGGGCCGGCGGTGTCGGCGGTGTCGAGCGGTGGGCGCGGGTCGCCCTCGCAGTGCACGGTCAGGTCGACCAGACGCGCCAGCTCCCGCGCGAGGTACTCGACGTGCACCCCGGCGCCGCCGTAGACGTCCGGCGGGTACTCACGTGTGAACAGCGCGACCCGCATCCGTTCCTCGGCCCTTCAGTCGATGTGGATCCCTCGGCGCGGATCAGTCCGCGATCGTGACGCCCTTGCCGACCACGGTGACGCCGGCCTCGCTGACCTGGTAGCCGCGGGCCCGGTCGTGCTCCTTGTCCACCCCGACGATCGCGCCCGGGGGGACGACCACGTTCTTGTCGAGGATGGCGTCCCGGACGACGGCCCGCCGTCCGACGACGGAGTTGTCCATCACGACGGCGTTCTCGACGACCGACCACGAGTTCACCCGGACGCCCGGGGACAGCACGGAGCGGCGCACCGTGCCACCGGAGATGATCACACCGTTGCTGACGATGCTGTCGGTGGCGACGCCGACGCGGCCCGGCGTGTCGTGCACGAACTTCGCCGGGGGGACGGAGGGCGGGACGTTGGTGTAGATCGGCCAGTCCCGGTTGTAGAGGTTGAAGACCGGGTCGAGCGCGCACAGGTCCATGTGCGCGTCGAAGTAGGAGTCCAGGGTGCCGACGTCCCGCCAGTAGCCGTGGTCGCGTTCGAGCGCCCCGGGCACCTGGTTGGCGGCGAAGTCGTAGACGGCGGCCGTGCCCTGCTCGACCAGCATCGGGACGATGCTGCCGCCCATGTCGTGGACGCTCTCCGGGTCTGCGGCGTCGGCGCGCAGGGCGTCGATGAGCACGTCGGTGGTGAACACGTAGTTGCCCATCGACGCGAAGATCTCGTCCGGGCGGCCCGGCAGCCCGGGCGGGTCCGCCGGCTTCTCCAGGAACTCCGCGATGGTGACCCCGTCGTCCGCGGTGCGGATCACCCCGAACGCGCTGCCCTCCGACCGGGGGACGCGCAGCCCGGCCACCGTGACCCCGGCGCCGGTCTCCAGGTGCTGGGCGACCATCTGACGCGGGTCCATCCGGTAGACGTGGTCGGCACCGAAGACCACCACCACGTCGGGGGCCTCGTCGTGGACGAGGTTGAGCGACTGGTGGATGGCGTCCGCGCTGCCGGCGAACCACTGCGGGCCCAGCCGCTGCTGGGCGGGCACCGGCGTCACGTAGTTGCCGAGCAGGTTGCTCATCCGCCAGGTGGTCGTGATGTGCCGGTCGAGGCTGTGGCTCTTGTACTGGGTCAGCACGGCGATCCGCAGATAGCCGGCGTTGACCAGGTTCGACAGGACGAAATCGACCAGGCGGTAGATCCCGCCGAAGGGCACCGCGGGTTTCGCGCGGTCGGCGGTCAACGGAGCCAGGCGCTTACCCGCGCCACCCGCCAAGACAAGACCCAGCACCCGCGGGCTGCGCATACTTCGGCCCGGCTCCCCGTGATCGACCCGAATCCGGGACGGATCCGCCCCGGCACGGACCGGATGACCACACCCGGGCATCTGTCCAGGCTGTGTGCATTCCGGCCATCTCGGAGCCTACAAGGGACCACCGGGGTCGGTGGCTGCACGTCAAAGAGTTAGCCACGAGGTCAGAAAACGGTCAGGTCACGCTATGACGCCACGGCGACCCAGGGTGCCGCCCCGGGCCGCCGTTCCGTACTAATCAGACGTTGAACCCGAGAGCGCGCAGCTGCTCCCGACCCTCGTCGGTGATCTTGTCCGGACCCCACGGCGGCATCCAGACCCAGTTGATCGTGACGTCGTTGACCAGGTTGTCCGGCCCGTCGACGAGCGCCGAGCGGGTCTGGTCCTCGATGACGTCGGTCAGCGGGCAGGCCGCCGAGGTAAGCGTCATGTCGAGGGTGACCGTGTTGTCGTCGGCGATGTTGATGCCGTACACCAGGCCGAGGTCGACGACGTTGATCCCGAGCTCGGGGTCGACGACGTCGCGCATGGCCTCCTCGACATCGTCGAACGATGCCTTCTCCACGACGACAGCCCTTTCGGCGACCTGCTCCGTCTGGGTGGGGGTGGCGGTCTCGCTCATGGTCACTTCTCCTGCTCCGGGACGACGGCGGTGGCCTGCTCGGTGGCCTGTGCGGTGGCGTCCTTCCAGGCCATCCAGGACAGCAGCGCGCACTTCACCCGGGCCGGGTACTTGGAGACGCCCGCGAACGCCACCGCGTCCTCGAGCACCTCCTCGTCGCCCTCCTGGGTGCCGCGGGACTGCATCAGCGCCAGGAACTCGCGTTCGAGCTCCAGCGCGTCCGCCACCGACTTCCCGATCACCAGGTCGGCCATCACGCTGGCCGAGGCCTGGCTGATCGAGCAGCCCTCGCTCTCGTAGGACACGTCCGCGACGACACCGTCGGCGACCTTGACCCGCAGGGTCACCTCGTCGCCGCAGGTCGGGTTGACGTGGTGCACCTCGGCGTCGAACGGGTCACGCAGGCCGCGGTGGTGCGGGTTGCGGTAGTGGTCCAGGATGATCTCCTGGTACATGGAGTCGAGCTTCACTTCAGGAAGAACCTCCTGACCTGCCCGAGACCTTCCACCAGCGCGTCGACGTCCGCGGTGTTCGTGTACAGGTGGAACGAGGCCCGAGTCGTCGCCGGCACGCCGTAACGCAGGCAGACCGGGCGGGCGCAGTGGTGGCCGACCCGCACCGCGACACCCTGCTCGTCCAGGATCTGGCCGACGTCGTGCGGGTGCAGCGGGCGGTCCTCGTCGTCGCGCAGCGCGAACGAGATCGCCCCGCCGCGGCCCTCCGCGGTCGGCGGGCCGATGATCCGCAGGCCCGGGACGCCCGCGAGCGCGTCGAGCGCGTACGCGGTGATCTCGTGCTCGTGCGCGGCGACCGCGTCCATGCCGAGGCCGGTGAGGTAGTCCACCGCGGCGCCCAGGCCGATCGCCTGGGAGATCATCGGGGTGCCCGCCTCGAAGCGGTGCGGCGGGGCCGCGTAGGTCGAGGCCTCCATCGTGACGACCTCGATCATCTCGCCGCCGCCGAGGAACGGGGGCATCACCTCGAGCAGCTCACGCCGCCCCCACAGCACGCCGATGCCGGTGGGCCCGCACATCTTGTGGCCGGTGAAGGCGAGGAAGTCCACCCCGAGGTCGACGACGTCGATCGGCATGTGCGGCACCGACTGGGAGCCGTCGAGCACGGTGAGCGCGCCGACCTCCCGGGCCCGGGCGACGATCGTCGCGACCGGGTTGACCGTGCCGAGGATGTTCGACTGGTGCACGAACGAGACGATCTTCGCGCGGTCGGTGATGACCTCGTCGAGGTGCGCCAGGTCGAGCCGGCCGTCCTCGGTGAGGCCGATCCAGCGCAGGGTGGCGCCGGTGCGGGCGCACAGCATCTGCCAGGGCACCAGGTTGGAGTGGTGCTCCATCTCGGTGATGACGACCTCGTCACCCGGCCCGAGCCGGAACCGCTCCGCTTCCGGACCGCCCGTGACGGCGTTGCTCATCGCGTAGGCGACGAGGTTCAGCGCCTCCGAGGAGTTCTTCGTGAACACGATCTCGCGCCGGTCGGTCGCGCCGACGAACGCCGCGATCTTGTCCCGGGACTCCTCGTAGAGGGCGGTGGCCTCCTCGGCGAGCACGTGAATGCCGCGGTGCACGTTGGCGTTGTGCCGCTCGTAGTAGGTCCGCTCGGCGTCGAGGACGACCAGCGGCTTCTGCGACGTCGCGGCGCTGTCGAGGTAGACCAGCGGCAGGCCGTCGTGCACGGTGCGGGCGAGGATCGGGAAGTCGCGGCGGACCCGCTCGACGTCGAACCCGGCGCCGGCGGCGGTGACGGCCCCCACCTCACGGGATTCGATGACCGTCATGAGATCGCCGCCGCCTCGGTGCCCTTGACGTACCGGTCGTAGCCGGAGTCCTCCAGGGTCGCCGCGAGCTCGGGGCCGCCCTCGTCGACGATCCGCCCGCCCGCCATGACGTGCACGAACTCGGGCTTCACGTAGCGCAGGATGCGGGTGTAGTGGGTGATGAGCAGGATGCCCGTCTCCCCCTTGGCCCGGACCGCCTCGATGCCGGCGGAGACGATGCGCAGCGCGTCGACGTCCAGGCCGGAGTCGGTCTCGTCGAGGATGGCGACCTTCGGCGCGAGCAGCGTCATCTGCAGGATCTCGTGCCGCTTCTTCTCACCGCCGGAGAAGCCCTCGTTGACGCTGCGCTCGGCGAACGCCGGGTCCATCTCCAGCCCGGCCATCGCCTGCTTGACCTCCTTGACCCAGGTCCGCAGCTTCGGCGCCTCGCCGCGCACCGCCGTCGCCGACGAGCGCAGGAAGTTCGACACCGAGACGCCGGGCACCTCGACCGGGTACTGCATCGCCAGGAAGATCCCGGCCCGCGCGCGGGCGTCCACCGCCATGGCGAGGACGTCCTCGCCGTCGAGGGTGACGGTGCCCTCGGTGACCGTGTACTTGGGGTGGCCGGCGATGGAGTAGGACAGCGTGGACTTGCCGGAGCCGTTCGGCCCCATGATCGCGTGGGTCTCGCCCTTGCGGACGGTGAGGTCGACCCCGCGCAGGATCTCGCGCGGGCCCTCGGTGTCGGTGTCCACCGACACGTGCAAGTTGCGGATCTCGAGAACAGACACCGCGGTCGTCACCCTCGCTTCGGGTTCGTGTGAAGGTCGACGAGTACGTCGTCGCCGTCGATGGTCACTGGGTAGGTGGGCACCGGGTCGATGGCCGGCAGGCTCGTCGGCTCGCCGGTGGCGAGGTCGAACTGGGAGCCGTGCAGCCAGCACTCGATGAGGCCGTTCTCTACTTCGCCCTCGGAGAGCATCACGTCGGCGTGCGAGCACTCGTCCCGCATCGCGTACAGCCGGCCGCCGGAGCGGACGACGCAGACCGGCTCGCCGTCGATCTCGACGCCGAGCGCGGCCTCATCGCCGAGGTCGGCGGCGGCGCAGACGCGCCGCCAGTGCGTCTCGGTCGTATCGGTCGTATCGGTCGTCCTGGTCATACGCCCACCGCCGCGAGCTCCTCCTCGACCCGGCTCATGACGCGCTCGCGCAGGTCGGGAAGGTCGATCCGGTCGACGATCTCGGCGAAGAAGCCGCGGACGACCAGGCGACGGGCCTCGTCGGCGGGGATGCCGCGCGACATCAGGTAGAACAGCGCCTCGTCGTCGAAGCGGCCGGTGGCGCTGGCGTGGCCGGCGCCGGCGACCTCGCCGGTGAGGATCTCCAGGTTGGGCACCGAGTCGGCGCGCGCGCCGTCGGTGAGCACCAGGTTGCGGTTCAGCTCGTAGGTGTCGGTGCCGACGGCGTCGGCGCCGATCACGACGTCGCCGATCCACACCGCGTGCGCGCCCTCGCCCTGCAGCGCGCCCTTGTAGGTCACCCGGCTGCGGCAGGACCGCGCCTCGTGGGTGACCAGCAGGCGGTGCTCCTGGTGCTGGCCCGCCTCGGTGAAGAACAGCCCGTACAGCTCGGCGTCGCCGCCGGGGCCGCGGTAGTCCACGGTCGGGCTCAGCCGGACGAGGTCGCCGCCGAGGGTGATCGTGAACGAGCGCAGGCGCGCGTCGCGGCCCACCGAGTAGGCGTGCGCGCCCAGGTGGACGGAGTCGTCCGCCCAGTCCTGGACGGTGACGAACGTCAGCGCCGCGCCGTGGCCGATGAACACCTCGACGTTGCCGGCGAAGGTGGCGCTGCCGGTGTGGTCGAGCACGACCGTGGCCGTGGCGAACGGGCCGAGCTCGACGAGCACGTGCTCGTAGCAGACCCCGCCGTCGCCGCGCAGGCTGACGACCACCGGTTCGGTGAGCGCGGCCTCGGCCGGGACGGTGACGGACAGGCCGCCGTCCGAGCGGGCCATGGCGAACGCGGACGGGCGGTCCGCCGGGGTGAGCACCCGGCCGATCCGGGAGTCCGTCGGCGCGAGCCGCTCGATCTCGACGCCGTCCGGCGCGGAGACCGAGACGTCGATCTTGGACTCGGCCGCCGGGCCGTTCAGCAGGCCACGCAGGCGGCGCAGCGGGGTGAACCGCCACGCCTCCTCCCGGCCGCCGGGTACCGCGTGGTCCTCGGGGTCACGGGACCGGACGGGACGCGGAGCCGCGCCGGCCTGGGCCGGGGGGCGTCCCGTGGCATCGATGACGGCCATCAGCCGACTGCGCCTTCCATCTGGAGCTCGATGAGCCGGTTGAGTTCGAGGGCGTACTCCATCGGCAGCTCGCGGGCGACCGGCTCGATGAAGCCGCGCACCACCATGGCCATCGCCTCGTCCTCGGACAGACCGCGGCTCATCAGATAGAAGAGCTGGTCCTCGCCGACCTTGGAGACGCTGGCCTCGTGCCCGATGGAGGCGTCGTCCTCGCGGACGTCGACATAGGGATAGGTGTCGGAGCGGCTGACCGTGTCGACCAGCAGCGCGTCGCACTTCACCGTCGACCGCGAGGCGTGCGAGCCCTCGTTGATCTGGACCAGGCCACGGTACGAGGTCCGGCCGCCGCCGCGGGCCACCGACTTCGAGACGATCTTGGACGAGGTGCGCGGCGCCGCGTGCACCATCTTGGCGCCGGCGTCCTGGTGCTGGCCCTCACCCGCGAAGGCGATCGAGAGGACCTCGCCGTGGGCCTGCTCGCCGAGCAGCCACACCGCCGGGTACTTCATCGTCACCTTGGAGCCGATGTTGCCGTCGATCCACTCCATCGTGGCGCCCTCGTGGCAGGCCGCCCGCTTCGTGACCAGGTTGTAGACGTTGTTCGACCAGTTCTGGATGGTCGTGTACCGGCAGCGGGCGTTCTTCTTCACGACGATCTCGACGACCGCGGAGTGCAGCGAGTCCGACGAGTAGACCGGCGCGGTGCAGCCCTCGACGTAGTGGACGTAGGCGCCCTCGTCGACGATGATCAGCGTGCGCTCGAACTGGCCCATGTTCTCGGTGTTGATCCGGAAGTAGGCCTGCAGCGGGATCTCGACCTGCACGCCCGGCGGGACGTAGATGAACGAGCCACCCGACCACACCGAGGTGTTCAGCGCGGCGAACTTGTTGTCGCCGACCGGGATCACCGAGCCGAAGTACTCCTGGAAGATCTCCGGGTGCTCGCGCAGCCCCGAGTCGGTGTCCAGGAAGATGACACCCTGCTCCTCAAGGTCCTCACGGATCTTGTGGTAGACGACCTCGGACTCGTACTGGGCCGCGACGCCGGAGATCAGCCGCTGCTTCTCCGCCTCCGGGATACCGAGCCGGTCGTAGGTGGCCCGGATCTCCTCCGGCAGGTCCGCCCACTCCTCGGCCTGCTTCTCCGTCGACCGGACGAAGTACTTGATGTTGTCGAAGTGGATGCCGGACAGGTCCGCGCCCCAGGTCGGCATGGGCTTGCGCTCGAAGAGCTTCAGCCCCTTGAGCCGCAGGTCGGTCATCCAGGACGGCTCGCTCTTCTTCGCCGAGATGCCACGTACGACCGCCTCGGAGAGGCCCCGCTCGACGTCGACGGCATAGGCGTCCGCATCCGCCCAGCCGAACCGGTAGGAGCCAAGGCCCTCAAGGGCGGTCTCGGCAGAGGTGGTCATAGAGAACCTTCCGGAAAGGTGGATGGTTGTGATGTCTGCCCGGACGGGGTCCTGTCGGGCGCCGCGCCCGATGGCCCGCAGGCCCCCGACGGCGAGAGCACCGTGATCGACTCCACCGGGATCACCGGTATGTGTGTGGTGCAGACGCCGTCGCCGTGGGCGATCGTGGCGAGACGCTGCACGTGCGTGTCGAGAAGCCGCGCCAGCATCGCCGTCTCGGCCTCGCACAGCGCGGGGAACCGCTCGGCCACGTGCTGCACCGGGCAGTGGTGCTGGCAGATCTGGGTGCCGCTGGGCAGCTCGGAGACGCTGGCCGTGTAACCGGCCTGGGTCATGGCCGCGGCGATCGCCTCCGGGCGCTCCGCCGGCGGGACGGCGACGACCTCGTCGCGGATCCGCCGTTCCAGGTCGACGCCGCGGGCCCGAGCGAACTCGGCCACCGCGTCGGGGCCGCAGGCGTCCGCGAGGAACAGCAGCGCGCCGGCGGCCAGGTCGGAGTAGGCCGTGGGGCCGGCCTGGTGCCCGGCCTCGGTGAGGGTGTAGCGCCGGGCCGGGCGGCCCCGCCCGCGCCGGCCGTGGACCATGGTCGATGTGGTCGTTATGGTGCCGTCCGAGGTCATCGCGTCGAGATGCCGGCGGACGGCCGCGGGCGACAGCCCGAGCTCGTGCGAGAGGTCGGCGGCCGTCGACGGGCCGCGCTCGAGCAGGAGGCGCACGAGGCGATCACGGGTGCGACCGTCGGTCGCTCCCGTGGACACCTCCTGCTGCCCGACCTTCTCCTGCTCGCTTTTCACAACACCAGTGTGCCCTATTTCCAGGACGTGGTCGAACCGAGGCGGCCGTCGCCCACCTGACGGGCCCGTGATGTCCTTCATAGGGTCGGGTCACCGACAGAAGTCGGGTCTGCCAGGTCACATCCGACCGCTTCGGACATACCCGATCGGACCCCTCCCGGGGGCGGATGGGACACTTCGCCCGGCGCGTGCGGACCATCACCCGTGCGCGGCGGCGGGCTCCCGTTCACCCTGGCCGGAACGGTCTGGGCAGCACGGCCGGAGCCCGCGCGGACCTCACCAGGGTCCCCACCGGACATCCCCGCGCCCGAGCCGGGCCGGGGCGGCACGGGAGGCGGCGCAGAGATGCGGACGGTTCGCGGCGGCACCGCACATCCCGGCGCAATCCCCGATCCGGGCACCACCATCGATCCGCGCGGCGCCGCCCGGCACCCGCTGCGGCGGGTCGCGGCCCTGCTGCTGGCCGGCGCCGTGCTGGCGCTCACCGCCTGCACCGGCGGCTCCGACACGAACGGCCTGGAGGACGCCTCGCCGGCCGAGATCGGCACCCGGTCGGTGGAGGCGCTGCGCGCGGCGCAGAGCGTGCGCGTCGTCGGGACGGTCCAGGACCCGTCGACGGACGGGACGACCAACTACGACCTGGTGATGTCCGGGTCGTCGTCACGGGGCACCGTCACCTCCGGCGCGATCGTCACCGAGGTCGTGAAGATCGCGGACGACACCTACGCCCGCGGCAGCAAGGAGTACTACGAGTCGATCGGCGAGGGCGCCGCCGCCGAGCTGCTCGCCGACCGCTGGGTCCGGCTCTCCGACGACGCGGCGGGCCAGTACCGCTACTTCACCATCGACGGCTTCGCCCTCTCGATCGGCGAGTACGTCTCCGCGCTGGACGGCGACGTGAGCACCGAGAAGATCAACGACCGGCCGGCCGTCAAGGTGGGCAGCAAGGTCGGGACGCTCCTGTGGGCCGCCAACACCGGCGACGCCGTGCCGCTGCGCCTGGAGCTGCTGGGCGGCGACGAGGGCCGGATGGAGTTCTCCGATTACGGGTCCAAGGTCGCGATCACCGCGCCGACCGACGCCGTCGACCTCGCCTCGCTGGCCTGACGGCTCGGCTGGCCTGACGGCTCCGGTCGGCCCGGCCGCTACCGTGGTCGGATGCTGGTGGCCGCCGTTGATCAGGGCACGACAGGAACCACGGTCTGCCTGCTCGACGAGGAGGCCACCGTCGTCGGCCGCGGCTACCGCCCGGTCGGCACCTCCTTCCCTCGCCCCGGCTGGGTGGAGCAGGACCCGGTCGAGCTGCTGCGCGGCGTCGTCGACACGGTCGCCGCCGCGCTGGCCGACGCCGGGCGGGCCCCGTCCGACCTGGCGGCGGTGGGGATCACCAACCAGCGCGAGACCACGGTGCTCTGGGAACGCCGCACCGGACGTCCGCTGTACCCCGCCGTGGTCTGGCAGGACCGGCGCACCGCGGACGTCTGCGAGCGGCTGGCCGCGGCCGGCCACGGGCCGCGGGTCCAGGAGCGCACCGGTCTGGTGCTCGACCCCTATTTCTCCGGGACGAAGGCCGCCTGGGTGCTCGACCACGTCGCCGGGGCCCGCCGGGCGGCCGCGGCCGGCGAGATCGCGTTCGGCACCGTCGACTCCTGGCTCGTCTGGGGCCTGACCGGTGGGCGGGCGCACATCACCGACGTCACCAACGCCTCCCGCACGATGCTGTTCGACCTGGCGGACGGCGCCTGGTCGGCCGAGATGTGCGAGCTGCTCGACGTCCCGCCCGAGCTGCTCGCCGAGGTGGTGCCGAGCTCCCGGGTGTACGCCGAAACCGATCCGGAGGTGTTCCTCGGGGTCCGGGTGCCGATCGCCGCGGTCGTCGGCGACCAGCAGGCCGCTCTGTTCGCGCAGGCGTGCTTCGAGCCCGGCCAGGCCAAGAACACCTACGGCACCGGCTCGTTCGTCCTGGTCAACACCGGGACGACGCTCCCGGCGCCGCAGTCGTCGCTGCTGCGCACCGTCGCGTTCGGGCTCGACGGCGAGCCGCTCACCTACGCCCTGGAGGGGGCGGTCCTCGCCACCGGTTCCGCGGTGCAGTGGCTGCGCGACGGGCTGGGCGTCATCTCCGACGCCGAGCAGACCGCGGCGCTGGCCGCCTCGCTCGACGGCAATGACGGGGTGTACTTCGTCCCCGCGCTCGCCGGGCTCGGCGCGCCGCACTGGGACCCGCGCGCCCGCGGCACCCTGGTCGGCCTGACCCGGGCGACCGGCCGGGCGCACCTGGCCCGCGCGGTGCTCGAGGGCATCGCCTACCAGACCAGGGACGTCGTCGAGGAGATGGCCGGCGCCGGCGTCACCGTGACCCAGCTGCGGGCGGACGGCGGCGCCGCGCGCAACCCGTGGCTGATGCAGTTCCAGGCCGACATCCTCGGAGTCGAGGTGGACGTCCCGGAGAACATCGAGACGACGGCGCTGGGGTCGGGCTACCTGGCCGGGCTGGCGACCGGCGTCTACGCCGGGCGTGACGAGCTGGACGCCCGGCGGCGCACCGCCGCGCGGTACCGGCCGGCCATGGGCGAGGACCAGCGAGCCGCGCTGTACGGGCAGTGGCTGCGCGCCGTCGAGCGCTCCCGGGACTGGGATCGCAGCTGACCTGGTTGTTTGTGCGATTTCCGGGATGAGAAACCGACATGTCCCACATCCGGACAACGATTGAAGCCCACTTAGAGACAACAAAGGCTCGCGGCTGATTGGGAAAACCGCCTGCCGCCGTCCGTGATTCCTGCCAACCTGTTCTGCGGGGGGCGGTTGGCGTCTCCTGCCGCACCTGACCCCCGGACGGAGACCGTGACCGACGCGGACTACGCCCTGGAACTCGGCCGCCGTCTCCGGGCGGCCCGCAACCGCCGCGGGCTGTCCCTGCTCGACGTCCAGGAACGCACCGGCGGGCGCTGGACCGCCGGAACCCTCGGTGCCTACGAACGTGGCAGCCGGACCCTGCGGGTACACCGTCTCGTCGAGCTCGCCGAGCTGTACGACGTCCCCGCGACCCTGCTGGTACCGCCGCCGGTCGAACGGCGCGAGACCGACGATTTGCCGCCGCTGGTGATCGACCTGCGCCGATTGCGCAAACTGCCACCGACGCGGACCGGCCCGCTGCGCCGGTGGATCGCGATCGTGCAGGTCCTGCGCTCGGACAGCTCGCGGGACGTGCTGCGCCTGCGCCGCTCCGACCTCCAGTCGCTGTCCCGGCTGTACAGCACGACGCCCGCGGTCCTCTACGAACGGCTCGGCGCCTGGGGCACGCTCGTCGAGCCCGGCGAGCCGGTACCGACCAGCGGCCGACGCCGAACCGCCCCGGTCCGCCCGGGACAGCCCCGCCGGTGATCCCGTGGGTGGTCCCGTGGGTAATCCCGTCGATAACGCCCGCCGATAACGTCGTCGCGAGTCCGTAGGATCGGCGGCGTGGCGGAGGTCCTGGCAGTCGAGGTGACCGATCTGGTCAAGACCTACCGGCGCGCCGCCGGCGGGAACACCGCGCGTCCGCGCTACCTGCGCGCCGGAACATCCGAGGCCGCCCCGGGCCCCGCGACGATTCCGCGGTCCGCCCGGGCCCGCGGACGCCGCCAGGCGCAGCCGCCCACCGAGGCCAAACAGGGTGACACGCCGCCCCCCGGGCGGCCCGGCCGCGCCGCACAGACCATCGAGGGCCAGGTCCTGCCCGGCCGGGAGCCCGCGGCCCGGATCCGCGCGGTCGACGGGCTGTCGCTGAGCGTCTCGGTGGGTTCCGTCACCGCCGTGCTCGGGCCGAACGGCGCCGGCAAGACCACGACGATCGAGATCTGCGAGGGGTTCCGGGCGGCCGACAGCGGCCAGGTCCGCATCCTCGGCCTGGACCCGATCCGCGACGGTGCGGCGCTGCGCCCCCGGGTGGGAGTGATGCTCCAGGCCGGCGGCATGTACCCGGGCGCCCGCGCCGGCGAGATGCTGCGGCTGATCGCCGCGCACCACGCCGACCCGCTCGACACCGGCGTCCTGCTGGAGCGCCTCGGGCTCGCCGAGGCCGCGGGCGTCCCGTTCCGCCGGCTCTCCGGCGGCCAGCAGCAGCGGCTCTCCCTGGCGATGGCCGTCGTCGGCCGACCCGAGCTGGTCTTCCTCGACGAGCCGACCGCGGGTCTCGACGTCCAGGGCCGCCGCGACACCTGGGAGCTCATCGAGGAGCTGCGGCTGTCCGGCGTCACGGTCGTGCTCACCACCCACGCGATGGACGAGGCCGAGCGCCTCTCCGACCAGGTCGTGATCGTGAACCGGGGCCGGGTCGTGGCCGCCGGGTCGCCGGCCGAGCTGACCCGCGGCGGCGCCGAGGGGCAGCTGCGGTTCCGCGCTCCGGTCGGCCTGGACGTCGAGCGCCTGCTGCTGGCCCTGCCGGACGGCACGACCGGTCGGGAGGGGCCGTCCGGCCACTACCTGGTGCAGGGCACCGTCGACCCCCAGCTGCTCGCCGCGGTCACCGCGTGGTGCGCCAGCAACGGCGTACTCGCGGAAGACCTGCGCGTCGAACAGCGCACCCTGGAGGACGTGTTCGTGGAGCTGACCGGCGCGGAGCTGGCGTCATGACCGCCACCGCCCTGGACCTGCGCCCGGCGCCGGGCGCGGCGCCGCGGGCCCGGATGCTGGCCGCGCAGACCCGCCTCGAGCTCACCCTCACCCTGCGCCGTGGCGAGTCGGTGCTGCTCACCCTGATCATCCCGATCGGGCTGCTCGTCTTCTTCTCCGCCGTGGACGTCCTGCCGACCTCGACCACCACGCAGCGCTCGGTGGACTTCCTCGTCCCCGGCGTGCTCGCGCTGGCCGTGATGTCCACCGCGTTCACCGGCCAGGCGATCGCGACCGGGTTCGAACGCTCCTACGGGGTGCTCAAACGGCTGGGCGCCTCCCCGCTCCCCCGCTCGATCCTGCTCGCGGGCAAGACGCTGGCCGTGCTCGCGGTCGAGGTCGTCCAGCTCGTCCTGCTGGTCGCCGTCGGTTTCGCCCTCGGCTGGGAGCCGGCCGGCTCGATCGCCGACGCGGGCTGGGTGATCCTGCTCGTCCTGCTCGGGACGGCCGCCTTCTCCGGCCTCGGCCTGCTGATGGCCGGCACGCTGCGCGCCGAGGCGACACTGGCCGCCGCGAACGGCGTCTACCTGCTGCTGCTCCTGGTCGGCGGCGTGGTGTTCCCGCTGGACGAGCTGCCCGGCTGGATGCGGGTCGTCGCCGAGGCGCTGCCCACCGCGGCGCTGTCGGACGGGCTGCGCGCGGTCCTGGCCGACGGCTCCGGGCCCGGGGCCGGCAACCTGCTTGTGCTCGCGCTGTGGTCGGTGGGGGCGCTGGGGCTGGCGGCACGGCTGTTCCGCTGGGATTGACATCCTCTCCGCCCTGAAGGGCGGAGATTCCCGTCTGCTACGCCCCGGTGGGGGTGAGCGTCGGGTGGGTTCCCGCTTCGCCGCGCGGTGCCGGCACGGGTGCCGGTCCTACCCGTGCTCCACGGGCTGACACGACCAGTCCGGCCGCCTTCGCGACGTTGACCGCCGCGTTCACATCTCGGTCGTGCGTCGACCCGCAGGCCGTACATGTCCATTCCCGAACCGCGAGCGGCTTCGGGCCGTCCTTCACCCCGCAGACCGAACACACCTGCGACGTCGGCTCGAACCGGCCGATCCGGACGAACATCCGCCCGTACCGGGCGGCCTTGTACTCCAGCATGGCGACGAACGCCGACCAGCCGGCGTCGTGCACCGACTTCGCCAACCTCGTACGGGCGAGCCCCCTGACCGCCAGGTCTTCCACGGCGACCGCTTGGTTCTCGCGGATCAGCCCGGTGGAGAGCTGGTGGTGGAACTCGCGCCGCGCGTCGGCGACCCGGGCGTGAGCACGGGCGACCTTGACCCGTGCCTTCGCCCGGTTGCGGGAGCCCCTCTGTGTGCGAGACAGGTCCCGCTGCGTCTTCTTCAGCCGCTTCTCCGCTCGGCGCAGGAACCGAGGGGATGCGATCTTCGTGCCGTCGGAGAGGACCGCGAAATGCGTCAGCCCGAGATCGACGCCGATCTCGCGACCCGCCTGGGCGAGGACTGGTTCCGGGCGGGTCTCCACGACGAAGGACGCGAAGTACCGGCCCGCGCTGTCCTTGACCACCGTCACGGTCGCCGGGGTGGACGGCAGCCGGCGTGACCAGCGCACCGCGATATCCCCGATCTTCGGGAGTCGGAGTTTCCCACCGGGGGTGATGGCCCAGCGGGCGTTCGCGGTGAAACGCACCGACTGGCGGCTGTCCCGCTTCGACTTGTACCGGGGCGCGCCCATCCGCGGGCGCTTGCCCTTCAGCCCGTCGAAGAAATTCCGGTAAGCCGCGTCGAGGTCCCGCAGGGACTGCTGCAGCACGACCGCGGACACGTCGGCGAGCCACGCCCGTTGCGGGGTCTTCTTCGCCTCGGTGATCAGCAGCTTGGACAGGCCCCCGATCTTCGGGAACGCCAGCCCGGCGGTACGGGCGGTCTCCCGGGCGCGCAGGGCGTCGTTGTACACCACCCGCGCGCACCCGAACGCCCGCGCCAGCGACTCGCGCTGACCGGCGCTCGGGTACAAGCGGAAGCTGTACCGGAGCTGCACCGATTCAGTCTAGCATTGGCCTATGACTGATGATCTTGGTGTACGTACTGGCAGGCACTGCGTTTTTGCGATGCATGCCCACTTGGTTTTCGTCACCAAGTACCGGCATCAGGTGTTCGAGGACCGGCACCTGACTCGGATGGAAGAGATCATGCGGTCGGTCTGCGTCGACTTCGAGACCGAGCTGGTCGAGTTCAACGGCGAACGTGACCATGTCCACCTGCTGGTGAACTTCCCGCCCAAGGTCGCCGTGTCCCGGCTGGTGAACAGCCTCAAAGGGGTGTCGTCGCGGCGGATGCGCCAGGAGTTCCCTGAGCTGATCCAGCACTACTGGCGCGCCCAGCGGTTGTGGTCGGGGTCGTACTTCGCCGGCTCCGTCGGCGGCGCCCCGCTCGACATGCTCCGTCGGTACATCGAGGAGCAGGCCCGTCCGGTCTAGGGCCGTATCTCGGTAGCCGCCGGCCGGGAGCAGCCGGCCGGCGTGCCGGTGGCCGTGCCGGTGCCGAGCCACCCCGGTAGTGGCGGCGCGCACCCCTTGCCACCGACTCGGGCGGATTACTATGACCGCGATGCCAACTTCTACCGATCGTCGGAGCAAGCCTCGCGAGAGCGGCGCCAGCCGGCCGGACACCGCCGCCGGCCCCGCCGGCCGGCTGCCGGTGATCGGGCTGCGCGCGTTCCGCCGGCTCACCCTCGCCAGCGTCCTGCTGCTCGCCGCGATCGTGGTGACCGGCGGCGCCGTCCGACTGACCGGCTCCGGGCTGGGCTGCCCCACCTGGCCGCAGTGCGGCGACGGCTCGTTCACCCCACACTCGGCGTACGCGCTCAACGGCGCCATCGAGTTCGGCAACCGCGTCATCAGCATCGTCGTCGGCCTAGTCGTGCTGGCCCTGCCACTGGCGGCCCGACGGCTGCGCGAGCCGCGCCGGGACCTGCTGCTGCTCTCCCTCGGCCTGTGGCTCGGCTTCGTCGGCCAGGCGGTGCTCGGCGGGATCACCGTGCTGGTGAAGCTGCACCCGGCCACCGTCGCCGCGCACTTCCTGCTGTCGATGGTCCTGCTGTTCAACGCCGTCGCGCTGCACCGGCGGGCCCGGCAGGGCGCCGGCCCGACCCCGCCGGCGGTCCGCCCGGAGTTGCTCTGGCTCGCCCGGCTGCTGATGACCGTGGCCGGCGGGGTGCTCGTCCTGGGCACCGTGGTGACCGGCACCGGCCCGCACAGCGGCGACAGCGCGGAGACGAAGCGGTTCGGCTTCGACATCGTCAACGTCGCCCAGCTCCACGCCGACGGCGCGATGATTCTCACCGGGCTGACCATTGCCATGATCTTCGCCGTCCGGCTGACATCCGCCCCGGCGGAGGCCCGCCGCAGCGCCAACGCGCTCGCGCTGACCGTCGTCGCCCAGGCCGCGATCGGCTTCACCCAGTACTTCGCCGGCATCCCGCCGCTGCTCGTCGCCCTGCACATGGCCGGCGCGACCCTCATGTGGATCGTCACCGTCCAGCTGTGGCTGGCCATGAGCGAACGCCCTGCGGCAGGCGAGAACGCCTGGACGGGCACCCACCAGCTCGCCACCGACTGACCAGGAATCGATCATGGTGTTCCGCGGAACCGGAACGCCCGTCGGTCAGGACGTGGCGGGCTGATCGACCAGGTCGAGGTCGAGGAGGCTGCGGGCGGTGGCGAGCACCGTTTGTTCGTTCGTCCGTGGCTGCCAGCCCAAGAGTCGTCGCGCTTTCGCGTTCGAGATCGTCCTGTGCGTGCCCACCCTGGGTGTCCCGTTGCGCGGCGGGGCGCCGGGCTCGTCGGGGATCACCCGGGTCGGTACCCGGGCCGCTTCGGCGCCCAGGTGGTCGCGTAGCAGGTGGGCGATGGCGGGCAGGCTGTACTCGGCACCGGCGACGGCGAGGAACCGCTGGCCCGCCGCGGCCGGGCTGTCCATGGCCAGGAGATGCAGCTCGGCGACGTCGCGGACGTCGACGACCCCGAAGAACAGCTGGGGAATGGCGGGCATGGCACCGGCGAGCAGGCCCCGCACCAGGTCGATGGAGCTGGCGTAGTCCCCGCTCAGCACCGGCCCGAAGATCCCGACCGGGTTGATCACCGCGAGTTCCGGCGTTCCGCCCTCGCGCCGCGCGAAGTCCCACGCGGCCCGCTCGGCGAGGGTCTTCGACTTCACGTACGCGCTGAGGCCGGGCTCGGCGGGATCGGTCCAGTCGTCCTCGGTGTAGGCCGCTCCCCCGGGTTTGGGGCTGTACCCCACGGCGGCGAACGACGAGGTCAGCACCACCCGGCGCACCCCGGCGTCCCGCGCGGCGCGCAGCACCCGCACCGCGCCGTCGCGAGCGGGAACGATCAGCTCGTCCTCGTGCTCCGGCGGTCCGCCCGGGAACGGTGAGGCCACATGCAGGACCACCTCGCAGCCCGCGACCGCCTCGGCCCAACCGCCGTCCCGGGTGAGGTCGGCGAGCGCGAAGGTCAACCGATCGTCCGGCTCGGCCCCACCGCGGGTGACCATCTCCCGGACGTCGTCCACCCGCGACCATGATCGGACCGTCGTGCGAACCTGGTGGCCCCGGGCGAGCAGCGCGACGATCGTGTGCGCTCCCACGAAACCCGAGCCGCCGGTCACCAGCACCCGCGGCCCACTCATCGCAGCTTCCCCGCGGCGTCGGTGGCGACGTCCACGGCACGCAGCTCCGCGGCGAGGTCTCCGCGGTCCCGGGCGGCCCACAGGTCGGCCTTGGCGCGCAGGTAGCGAAGCCGGACCTCGAGCCGGGCGATCTCGTCGGCCACCCGCGCCGCGTGGCCGGCGAACAGGGCCCGCTGCTCCGCCGCCGCCTCCCGGCCGCGCGGCAGCAGCCGCAGGTAGCGACGCATGTCCTCGATCGACATGCCGCTGGTCCGCAGGCACGCGAGCGACTCGATCGTCTCCACCAGCCGCGGGTCGTAGCAGCGGTGCCCGCTCGACTCGTCCCGCGGCACCGGGCCGAACAGGCCCACCCGTTCGTAGTAGCGCAGCGTCGGCTCGGTGAACCCCGTCCGCCGCGACACCTCCTGAATCGTCAGCATCATCCGCACGTCCGTCTCCGTCATGGCTCCAGGCTGACGAACCTCAAGCGCTTCAAGTCAAGCTCGCGCCGAGCGCGACCGACCAGCTGCCGGGTCGGAGCTGGGCGGTACCGGATCCCAGCCGGGCTGTTCGGCAGAGCCGGGATGTTCGAGGGTGTCAGCGCACCGCCCGGCCCGCGAGAGCGAGCATGCGCTCCTGCGCTCCGGCTTCCCGCGGTATCGGGATGATGTGGCCGTAGCGTCCCGACGCCCGCATCTGATCGGTGATCGCGGGCATGTCCGCGAGGACGGCCTCCACCAGATCGGTTGGTAGCCGGTCGTCCCCGCCGACCGCGCGGGCGAGGTCCCAGGTATGGATTGTCACGTCCCGCACGAGCGCGACCAGCAGGAACTCGGCGGCGACCATCTCCTGTCCGACCCGCACCCGCATGGCGGTTATTCCTCGCGCCTCGGAGCCGGCGAGGTCTGCCAGGGCCGGGTCCCGAGCGAGTACCCATGCCTGACGCGGATCCAGGCCCGGCGGGCTGTCCGCGACACGGTAGTCGCCGCCCCGCAGAGCCTCCGAGAACCCCAGGAGGTTACGGGCGACATGCGCGACGACATCCGCCCCCGTCCACCCCTCGCACGGGGACGGACCCGCCAGCGCTGCCGGGTCGGCCGCGTCCAACCGTCCACCGAAGACCTCGACGGACTGTCGGAAACTGTCGGATATCGGCCTGTGACGTAGTGACATAGCAGTGTTCTACATCGCGCCCTGCCGAACAGCGTGGCTGGAACCATCCGCCGCCGCGGCCGACGGAGCCGCGCCGTTCGGCGAGGGCGGGACGAGGCGGTACCGGCCAGGCCCCTCGAACCGACGACGCCCGTCACCCCGGGTGCGGGTGACGGGCGGGAGTCGGCTGACAGCGGTACCGGGGTCAGAGCAGCGCCGCGGCGGCCAAGGCCGCGAAGAGCAGGGTCAGGTACGTGATGGACATGTGGAACAGACGCATCGGGCTGATCTCGTCGCCACGCTTGGCCCGGGCGGCCATCCGGTGGGCCTCGGCGACGAACCAGGCGCCGAGCAGGACCGCCGGGACCAGGTACACCAGGCCGATGTCGGCCACCGGCGCGACGGCGAGGGACACCGCGACCATCAGATAGGAGTAGGCCAGGATGCGGCGGGTGACGACCTCGAGCGTGGCCACCACGGGGAGCATCGGGACGCCGGCGGCGGCGTAGTCGTCCTTGAAGCGGATCGCCAGCGCCCAGAAGTGCGGCGGCGTCCAGAAGAACACGACCGCGAAGAGCAGCACGGCGGGCCAGCCGACCGTGCCGGTCACCGCGGACCAGCCGATCAGCACCGGGAAGCAGCCCGCCGCGCCACCGATGACGATGTTCGACGGGGAGCGCCGCTTGAGGCCGAGCGTGTAGACGAAGACGTAGAAGGCGATGGCCCCGACGGACAGCACGGCCGACGTCCAGTTGACCAGCAGGCCGAACATGAGCGTCGAGATGATGCCCAGGGCGATGCCGAAGCGCAGCGCCTGGGCGGGCTCGACGACCTCCCGGACGAGCGGGCGGCGTTTCGTCCGACCCATGAGCTGGTCGATGTCGCGGTCGACATAGCAGTTGATCGTGTTGGCGCTGCCGGCGGAGAGAGTGCCGGCGAGCAGCGTCACCGCGATCAGCCACCAGGACGGCATCCCGCGCTCGGCGAGGAGCATGACCGGCACCGTGGAGACCAGGAGCAGCTCCACGACCCGCAGTTTCATCAGCGCTATGTAGGACCGGGCCCGGTTGGTCGCCCGGGCCAGTCGGCCCCGGGGAACGACCAGGACATCACCGGACGGCTCCGCCCCGGCGGCCGGCGCCGCGGGTACCGGGACGGCGGGTACCGGGACGGCGGCGGAGGTCACGGCGACACTCGGCGGTTGACCCGCGCCCGCGGCGGGAATGGCCCGCGGGGCAGGTCCCGCCGTGGCCGGACGGCCACCGCTCGACGTCACCGGGCGGCGGGGCAAGCCCTGCCGGTGGCGAACAACGGCCTCGGGAGACAGAACGACCTCGCGATCGGCGCGGTCATCCAGCGAACCGCGCGGGACGGTGCCCGAGAGAGGGCGTGGGTGGTGTTCTACGACGTGTCGGAGTCTAGCTGCCGGGAGCCGGCCAGTGCGCGTGGGCTGCGTCCCGACGGCGCTCCCACCCCGCGTGTGGGCGCCGTCCGCCGGGGGCGCCGGGCTTGCGGTGCGCAGCCCACGGGCCCCGCCGCCGGCCACGGCGCCGGACCGTGACGTCGGCGGTCCCGGGGGCCGGTGGTGGGCGGGCGGTGGGCCGGCGGAAAGCCAGTGTTCTTCGGCACGTTCCCGGTGTGCCACTCGGGCACGGACACTGGGGTGAGGATCACGCCCGCGGGTAGGGCCGAAGGCAGGGACATCTGGCACGGTCGCCATAAGCAGTAAGGAAGGCGGCGCGAGGGCAGTGACGATTTCGGCCGGGACGCCCGTGTCCGCCGCACCGGACCGTGCCGCGGCGGCGGGGGGCCGTCCGACCGGGTGCGATCATTGTGGGGGACGGCCACCCATCGTGGGCGGCGCGACGACGCGCCGGCCCACCCGACGATCAGCGCACCCGACGATCAGCGGGACCGGCGACGCCAGTGCCCGACGGGGATGCCCCGAACGACAGGTCCACCCACGGACCAAGCCCACCCACGGACCACTGCACCGACGCACCACTGCGGCGCGACGACACGGCCGCGGAGAGGATTACGTCCGATGAGCAAGCCCCTGTCCGACCTGTCAGCTGCCGGCGTGGCGGTGTGGCTGGACGACATCAGCCGCGAGCGGATCCGGACCGGCAACCTTGCCGAGCTCGCCCGCACCCGCAGCGTCGTCGGCGTCACCAGCAACCCGACGATCTTCCAGAAGGCCATCGGCGGCGGTGAGACCTATGACGAGCAGCTCCGCGACCTGGCCGTTCGCGGGGTCGACGTGGGCGAGGCCGTCCGCGCGATCACCGCGGCGGACATCCGCGACGCCTGCGACATCCTGCGGCCCGCCTACGACGCCAGCTCCGGCGTGGACGGCCGGGTCTCCCTCGAGGTGGACCCGCGGCTCGCGCACGAGACCGAGCGCACGGTCGCCGAGGCCCGTGCCCTGTGGTGGTCGGTCGACCGGCCGAACCTGTTCATCAAGATCCCGGCGACGAAGGCCGGCCTGCCGGGCATCACCGCGACCCTGGCGCAGGGCATCAGCGTGAACGTGACGCTGATCTTCGCGCTGGACCGCTACGAGGCCGTCATGGACGCGTTCATGACCGGCCTGGAGCAGGCCCTGGCCGCCGGTCGGGACATCTCCGACGTGGCCTCCGTCGCGTCCTTCTTCGTCAGCCGCGTCGACAGCGAGGTCGACGGCCGGCTCGCGAAGATCGGCACCCCGAAGGCGGAGGCCCTGCGTTCGAAGGCCGCGATCGCCAACGCCCGGCTCGCCTACGAGCTGTACCAGAAGGTCTTCAGCACGCCGCGCTGGGAGCGGCTCGCCGCCGCCGGCGCGAAGCCCCAGCGCCCGCTGTGGGCGTCGACGTCGACCAAGGACCCGGAGCTCTCGGACACGCTCTACGTGACGGAGCTGATCGCCCCGGGCACCGTCAACACGATGCCGGAGGCGACCCTCGAGGCGTTCGCCGACCACGGGGTCGTGCCCGGCGACACCATCACGCCCAACTACGAGGACGCCCGGGCCGTCATGGCCGGGCTCGCCGAGCTCGGGGTGGACATGGCCGACGTCGTCGAGGTGCTGGAGGTCGAGGGCGTCCGCAAGTTCGAGGACTCCTGGAACCAGCTCCTCGACACCATCCGCGACCAGCTCGGCTCCGCCGCGTCCTGACCGATCCGCCGGTCCGGCCCCGTCCGCCCGACCCGTCCGTCCGACCTGGCTGCCCGGCCGCGCCATCCCGCCTGGGCAGACCGGGCCGGCGGGCGGGAGTATCAGGGGGGCCGACCGGCGGTGACACGGGCCGCGGTCACCATGAATCGCGAGCGCCACGAACCGTGCGCGAGCACCACGAACTGTGAAGGGGGAACGGGTGGCGTCCACCGCTAGTGGCAACCCACTGCGGGATCCACGGGACCGGAGGCTGCCGCGGCTGCCGGACAACAGCGCGCTGGTGGTTTTCGGCGCGACCGGTGACCTGGCCCGCAAGAAGCTCATTCCGGCCGTCTACGATCTCGCCAACCGGGGGCTGCTCCCGCCGGGCTTCGTCCTGGTCGGCTTCGCCCGCCGGGACTGGAGCGACGACGAGTTCGCCGCCTTCGCCCGCGAGTCCGCGGAACACGGCGCCCGGACACCGTTCCGGGAGGACACCTGGGAGCGGCTCGCCGGCTCGCTGCGGTTCTGCCAGGGCTCGTTCTCCGACGACGCCGCGTTCGACGGCCTCGCCTCACTGCTGACCGACCTGGAGCAGAGCCACGGGATCCGGGGCAACGCGGCGTTCTACCTGTCCATCCCGCCGACGGCCTTCCCGGTCGTCCTCAAGCAGATGCAGCGCACGGGCCTGGCCTCCAACGAGGCCGCGGGCGGCTGGCGCCGGGTCGTCATCGAGAAGCCGTTCGGGCACGACCTGGAGTCCGCGCGCGAGCTGAACTCGCTCGTCGATGACGTCTTCACTCCCGACGACGTCTTCCGCATCGACCACTACCTGGGCAAGGAGACGGTTCAGAACCTCTTCGCCCTGCGGTTCGCCAACACCCTGTTCGAGCCGATCTGGAACTCCCACTTCGTCGACTCAGTGCAGATCACCATGGCCGAGGACGTCGGCATCGGCACCCGGGCCGGCTTCTACGACGAGACCGGCGCGGCCCGCGACGTCCTGCAGAACCACCTGCTGCAGCTGCTGGCGCTCACCGCGATGGAGGAGCCGGTCAGCTTCGGCGCGGACACCATCCGCATCGAGAAGCTGAAGGTCCTGCGGGCGGTGTCGCTGCCCGACGACTACGCCACTTTCGCGGTGCGCGGGCAGTACTCGCAGGGCTGGCTCGCCGGCGAGCGGGTCCAGGGCTACCTGGAGGAAGCCGACATCCCGGCGGACTCGACGACGGAGACGTTCGTCGCGGTGAAGCTCGGCGTCGAGACGCGGCGCTGGGCCGGCGTGCCGTTCTACCTGCGGACGGGCAAGCGCCTGCCGCGGCGGGTCACCGAGATCGCGATCACCTTCACCAAGGCGCCGCACCTGCCGTTCGACGAGACCGACACCGCCGAGCTGGGCAACAACCAGCTGGTGATCCGGGTGCAGCCGGACGAGGGCGTCACGCTGCGCTTCGGCTCGAAGGTCCCCGGCTCGGCGATGGAGGTGCGCGACGTCGCCATGGACTTCCTGTTCGGCGAGGCGTTCACCGAGGCGCTGCCCGAGGCCTACGAGCGCCTGATCCTGGACGTCCTGCTCGGCGACGCGACGCTGTTCCCGAACAACGCCGAGGTCGAGGAGTCGTGGCGGATCATCGACCCGCTCGAGGAGTTCTGGCTGAGCACGAAGCCGCACACGTACCGGGCCGGCAGCTGGGGCCCGGCCGCGGCCGACGACATGCTCGCCCGGGACGGCCGCCGGTGGCGCCGGCCATGACCCGCTACCCGAGCCACGCCGAAAGGAGCCCGTCATGACCACCCTGTGGGACACCACCGGATCGGCGGTGGTCAAGGCGCTGTCCGCCGAACGGCGGGCCGCCGGCGCGCTCGCGTTCGGCCTGGCGCTGACGCTCGTGGTGGTCGTCGACGAACAGCACGTCAGCCAGGCGGAGAGCGCCGCGACCGCGGCCGCGGCCGCCCACCCGTGCCGGCTGCTGATAGTGGTCCGCCGCCAGATCGACTCCCCGCACCCGCGGCTGGACGCCGAGGTGTCGATCGGCGGCCGGCTGGGGCCCGGCGAGGCCGTCGTGATGCGGATGTCGGGCCGGCTCGCGCTGCACGCCGAGTCGGTGGTGCTCCCACTGCTCGCGCCGGACGCGCCCGTGGTCACCTGGTGGTACGACGCTCCCCCGGAGAAGATCGCCTACGACCCCCTGGGTGTGTTCGCCGACCGGCGGGTCACCGGGACCTACGCCGCCCACGACCCGCTGGCCGCGCTGCTGCAGCGGGCCGAGGACTTCGTCCCCGGCGACACCGACCTGGCCTGGACCCGCATCTCGGGGTGGCGCACCCTGCTGGCCGCCGCGTTCGACCAGGTCTCCGAGCCGGTCGGGCCGGCCACGGTCGTCAGCGAGCCGGGCAACCCCAGCGCCCGACTGTTCGCCGGCTGGCTGCAGGCGAAGCTGCGGGTCCCGGTGACGATCACCGACGCGCCCGGCAAGAAGGGCATCCAGAGCGTCCGCCTGGCGGTGGGCGACGGCGAGCTCTCGCTGGCCCGCACCGACAGCCGGTCGGCCGGCATCACCCGCACCGGTTACCCGACCCGGGTGCTCCCGCTGCCCGAACGAGGGCTGGGTGACCTCCTCGCGGAGGAGCTGCGCCGCCTCGACGACGACAGCGTGTACGCCGAGGCACTCTCGGCCTGGAGCGGCGTCCCGGATCTGAACAGCCGGCCGCTGCACCGCGAGCACATCTGGCGCGATCCGGCGCTGGAGCGCTCCGAGGCGGCACTCGCGCCGACCCCACCCGCGCCGATCCCACCCGCCGCGTCGTGACGCCGCCCGTGTCCGCCGGCGGCCCCGCTCCGGAACCACCCCGGGTGGTCGTCCACGCGGACGCCGGCGTGCTCGCGCGCGCGGCGGCGGCACGGCTCATCACCGCGCTGGTGGACGCGCAGGGGGCGCGCGGCGAGGCCTCCCTGGTGCTCACCGGTGGCGGCATCGGGGTGGCGCTGCTGCGTGCCGTGCGGACCAGCCCGGCGGCCGACGCGGTCAACTGGTCCCGGGTGGACGTCTGGTGGGGCGACGAGCGCTTCGTGCCGGCGGACTCCCCCGACCGCAACGACCAGCAGGCCCGGGAGGCGCTGCTCGCGCACGTTCCGGTGGACCCGGCGCGGGTCTTCCCCATGGGCCACCTCGCGGAAGCGGGTGGCGGTGGCGGCGATGGTGGCGGTGTCGCCGAGCCCGAGGCGGCCGCCGCGGCGTACGCGGCGGCACTCGCGGCGCGGGCCGCACGGGCGGGGTCCGGTTCCGCCGTTCCGGCGTTCGACGTCCTGCTGCTCGGGCTCGGCCCGGAGACGCATGTCGCGTCGATCTTCCCCGACTCGCCGGCCGCTGTGGCCACCGAGACGGTGACCGCCGTCCGGGACTGCCCGAAGCCGCCCCCCACCCGGGTGACGTTGACCTTCCCCGCCCTGCGGGCCGCCCGCGAGGTCTGGGTGATCGTCGCCGGGGAGGAGAAGGCCGAGGCGGTGGCGAACGCGCTGAAGCCCGGCGCGGACCGGGTGACCTTCCCGGCCGCCGGCGCGGTGGGCCGGGAACGCACGCTCTGGCTGGTGGACCGCGCCGCCGCGTCCCGCCTCTGAGCCGGCGGGCTCCCGCAGCTGACACGGCGGACTCCCGCGGGGGTCGCGGACAGGCGCGACCCCCGCGGGAGGCTCTGGTCGCCCGGGACCCCGGGCGGGGCGGACGCTGACTCAGGCCAGGATCTTCGTTTTCTCGCGCTCGAACTCGTTGGTGCTGATGACGCCGTGGTCGCGGAGATCGGCGAGGCGGCCGAGCTCGTCGGCGGTGCTCGGCCGGCCGGCGGCCGCGCGGACCTCGGCCCGCCACGCGTCGGTCTGCGAGGCCACCTGCCGGGCCTGCCGCTCGTGCATGGAGCTGCCCCGGATGATCAGATAGGCCAGCACTCCGACCAGCGGCAGGACGAGGATCAGCACCGTCCAACCGGCCTTGCCCCAGCCGGAGAGATCATGGCTGCGGAAGACGTCGGTGACCACCGCGAACAGCAGCCACAGCCACAGCACGAAACAGAAGAACCACAGCATGTAAAGGAAGACGCTGAGCAGCGGGAAGTCGGGGTCCACCATTCCTCCTCTCACCGATCTGTCGGCGAGACCCGACTCGTACCCGTTCCCGGCGCCGCGGCGCACCGCCGCGCTCACCCACCGGGGGTGAACCGCTCGGCGTCGGCCTCGCCGGTCAACGTCGGCTGAGGACGCCGGTGCCCGTGGAGTTGATGTTCGTCGCGGGGAAGGTGTAGGCGAGCCGCCCGTCGGGGCGCAGCGCCAGCACGAGCCGTTCGGCGCCGCGGCACAGCGCGCCCGAGTGGAACAGCCGTTCCTGGACGGTGACGCGGTCCGCACCGGCTTCCAGCAGCCGCAGCCGCGCGGCGCAGCCGTCCGCCGGATAGTCGCTGTCGCCGACGGTCTCGCCGATCCCGCCGCGCCGCAGCACGATCTCGACCCCGAACTCGATCGGGCCCTGGGTCACCGTTCCGGTCCACGTGCCGGCCATGCCGTCCGGCAGCAGGTCGACGGTGGCCGGCGGGTCGGCCGCGGGTGGCAGAGGCTTGTCCCGTGCGGCCCAGAGCAGCCCGGCCGCCGACACGACGAGCACGAGTCCCACCAGGGCGGCGAGCGCGACCAGGGGACGTCGCCGCCGCGGGCCGTCCGGTAGCGGCACCGGAGCACGCGGCGGCGGGGCGGGCGGCGGCGGGGCGGGCGGCGGCGGGCTGGCTGTCCGCCGCCGCGGTGGCCGGGTGGCAGGCGGCGGTCCCTGCTCGCCGGGAGCCAGCCGCAGGGCCCGGGTGAGCAGGACCTTCGCGCCCTCCGCGCTCAGCCTCGCCTGCGGGTTCTTGACCAGCAGACCGCCGATCGCCGGCCACAGTGTGTCGGTGTCCGTCAGCACCGGTGGATCCGTGTGCAGGACCGCGCCGAGGGTGAGCGGCACCGTCTCCCGGGCGAACGGCGGGCTGCCGCCGGCGGCGAAGTAGAGGGTGGCGCCGAGGGAGAACAGGTCGGCGGCGAGCGACGCCGGGCCCCGGGTGATCCGTTCCGGCGCGAGGTAGGCGGGGGTTCCCGCGCTGCCGCTCGCGCCCGCGTCGGTCGTGTCCGCGACGTTGGTGGCGATGCCGAAGTCGGTGAGCAGCACCCGACCGTCGTCGGCGAGCAGGATGTTCGACGGCTTCACGTCACGGTGCAGGAGGCCGACCCGCTGGCCGGCGATGAGCGCGTCCAGGACCGCGAGCCCGATCTCGGCCACCCGGCGCGGCGGTAGCGGTCCGGCGCGGCGGACGGCCGCGTCCAGCGACGTGGCGGCGACCAGTTCCATGACGATCCACGGCAGGCCGCCGTCCTGGATGACGTCGGTCACCGAGACCACATGCGGGTTCGCCCGCAGTTGGGCGGCGTTGCGGGCCTCGCGCACGGCCGCGGCCAGCCGCTCTGGGTCGGCGCCAGCCGGACCCGTCGGGCCCGCGCGTCCGCCGATCCAGATGGCCTTCACGGCCACCTCGGCCCGCAGCAGCACGTCGAGGGCGCGCCACACCGTGCCCATCGAGCCGGCGCCGATGCATTCGATCAGCCGGTAGCGGCCGGCGACAAGCCGGCCGGCGACGATCGATCCAGCGGGGCCGATCGATCCAGCAGGGCCGGTCAATCCGGCGGAACCGGTCGCCGGGGCTGGTCCGGACGGGCCGAGGACCGGCCCGTCCGGAGAGTCGCCCAGTGCGGACGGACCGCCGTCACGCGGCATCGCCGGCCCGGTGCCCCGCGAAGCGCCCGGTCAGTTGACCGGCGCGCCCCGCAGCTTGGCCAGTGCCTCAGCCAGGATCGCCTCGCCGTCCTTCTCGTTGCGACGCTCCCGCACGTAGGCGAGGTGCGTCTTGTACGGCTCCGTCTTCGGCGGGGCGGGCGTGTTCTCACGGTCCCGCCCGGCCGGGAAGCCGCAGCTCGGACAGTCCCACGTGTCCGGGATGGAGGCGTCGGCCGCGAAGGCCGGTTTCGTCTCGTGCTCGTTGGCGCACCAGAAGGAAATCCGCTGCCGAGGGGCGGTCTCGCCCCGCTCGGCCTCCCCCATCGGTCCCGCCCCGACCCGGCTCCCCCGGATGGCGTTGCCACCTGCCACGGCCCGCGTACTCCTTCGTCTCGTCCCATGGGTGGTAGCTCGGCGGTCGGCCCCCCGCGGCCGGACCACCCACGTCCGAACCGCCACCGTAGACGTCCTCAGTGCCCCCCGGCACTTGTCGAGCGCGTCTGTCCGGAGTGTAGGCCGGGAGGTCCACCACGGGTTGCACCGACCACCCTCACCGGGGCTTCCTAATGCGTGAGGGGGCCCCTAGGGGCCCCCTCACGGGTGTGCGGCTGATCCCGCCGCCGGTCCGGAGACCCTCAGGGACCGAGCGAAACCGCTGTGGGATCGGCGGTTCCCAGCGACGGCACGATCGTGAAGGCCTGCACCGCCGCGCCGCGCAGCCGTGGCGTGTGGGTGACCGCGAGAGGCACGATCGCGGCGTCGTTGAGCACCGTCCGCTCCAGCCCGGCCCAGTCCGTGGCGGCGTCGTCCTCGGAGGAGGCCGTCACCGCGGACTCGTAGCGGGCCAGCAGGTCGGGACGGCGATAGCCGCCGTCGGCCGGCCGGGCGCCCACCCAGCTCTCGTCCAGCAGCGGCTCGTAGACGGTCCGCCCGGCGTCGCCGAACCAGGCCGGGGTGATCGTGGTCAGGGCGAGGTCCCAGAACTGCCCGCCCGGGGTCGACGCGGCCGCCGTGTACTGCGCGCCGGTGCGGATGCGCAGGTCGAGCCGGATGCCGGCGCGGGCGAACGCGGCGCGCAGCGCCTCGGCCACCGCCGTGTCGATGGCGCTGTCCGTCGTCAGCAGGGACAGCGCCGTCACCTTCCCGCCCGGGTTGTTCGCCAGGCCGTCGGCGCAGCGCCGCGCGTCCCCCGCGCCGTCCCCGGCCGGGAAGGGGTTGTACACCTCGTAGCCGGTCATCGGCGGCTGCAGGAGCTGGGCCGTCGCCGTGGCGAGGATCGGGCCGCCCAGCGCCGCGGCGACCGCCGTCCGGTCGATGCAGTAGGCCAGCGCCTCCCGGGCCTGCTGGTCGCGCAGCGCCGCCGCGGACGGCCCGTTGAGCCCGACGACGAGGGCGACGACCGGTCCGGTCGGGGCGACCACGAGCCGGTCGTCGGTGCCCTCGACGAGTCGGGTCAGGTCGTCTACCGGGATGTCGCCGCCGAGGGCCATGTCCGCGTCGCCGGCCTCGATGCGCGCCGTGATGGTCGCCGGGTCGAGACCGTCGGTGACGGTGATGTGGTCGGGCAGCGCCCGCCGGATGCCGTCCGACGATCCGCTCCAGGCCGGGTTGCGGGACAGCCGGTAGCCACCGCCCGGCTCCGACACGAACCGGTACGGCCCGTCGGAGATCAGGTTGTCGAGGTACTGCTGGGAGTCCGGCGGGTAGGCCAGGGCCTCCAGCGGCACCGGTGAGCTGGCCGGCAGGGCCAGCACGTCCACGAAGTCGTTGACCGGCTTGATCAGGTGGAACGCGAGGGTGTCGTCGCCGATGACCTCGATCCCGGGGACGGTGCCGCTCTCGATCAGCGCGGGGGCGTCGGCCACCGGGGCCACGGCGAGCTGAGCGCAGTACTCGGCGAAACCGACGACCGTCGCCGCGTAGTACCCCCGCAGCGGCGACGGTGACGGCGGCGCGCACATCCGCTTGAGGCCGCGGGCGACGTCCGTCGCGGTGATCCGACGCTGGTTGGGGGTGTTCCACCGGGCCGCCGAGCGCAGCCGCACGGTGTAGACGGTGCCGCCCATGGTCACCACGGGGGCGCCGGCCGCGAGGTCGGGGCGCGGGATCGTCGACCTGGCGGGGTCGGGGTCGGCGGGGTAGCTGTAGAGCTGACGGGTCACCAGCCGGGCGAACGCCCGCTCCCCCGGTTCGTCGGCCCACCCGGGGTCACCGGTCGGCATCCGCCCGGTCAGCAGGCGCAGCGTGCCGCCGGGCTTGTCGAGCGGTGGGGCGGTCGTCGGCGGCGTGGTGGGGCTGGCCGCCATCGGACCCGGCGTCGGGTCGGCGTCGCCGCTGCACCCCGCGACCGTGAGCAGGGCGACCGTGGCCAGCAGGGCGGTGAGCAGGGCGGCGATTCCCCGGGCAGGCCCGGGACGCCGCCCCGCAGACGGGGCGTTCAATTCTTCAGGAGCAGACCGAGACCGATGATGCAGGTGATCCACAAAAGGGCCACCGCGACGGTGAGGCGGTCGAGGTTCTTCTCGACCACGGACGACCCCCCCAGGGACGAGGAGACACCGCCCCCGAACAGAGTCGACAGACCACCGCCCTTGGCCCGGTGCAACAGCACCAGCAGCACCAGCAGCACACTCGCGACAATCAGGGCGATCGACAGACCGACCGTCATCTAGACCAGCTCCCGCTCCTCGGGGACGTGGCAGGCGGCCCGGTGGCCGGGTCGAGCCTCCCAGCGGAGCGTCGCCACCGTCCTACGCACCTCCTCCGCCTTTCCAACAACGTTTGGTGGGCCCATACCGTCACACCCGATCGGGCGACTCGACGATCGTGCAAACGTACATGACGCCACCCCGGTCACCGATGTGGCACACCCCGGGACGGCTCATGCGCGCGCGGCCCGCCTCGCTACGCCGCCGGGCCGCTGCGGATGATGCCGACGAACTCCTCGGCGACCAGGCTCGCGCCACCCACCAGGCCGCCGTCCACGTCGGGCATGGTGAACAGCTCGGCCGCGTTCGCGGCCTTCACCGAACCGCCGTAGAGGACCCGGATGCCGGCCGCGATCGGCTCACCGAACAGCTTCGTGAGCTGGCCGCGGACGGCGGCGCACATGTCCTGCGCGTCCTGGGCGGAGGCGGTGCGCCCGGTACCGATCGCCCAGACCGGCTCGTAGGCGACGACGAGGGTGGTCGCCTGCTCCGCGCTCACACCGGCCAGCGAGCCCTCGAGCTGGGCCAGGACGTGCTCGACGTGGGTTCCGGCGGCGCGGATGTCCTCGTGCTCGCCGACGCACAGGATCGGCGTGATGCCGTGCTTGTAGGCCGCCTGCACCTTCGAGGCGACCAGCTTGTCGTCCTCGTGGTGGTACGTACGCCGCTCGGAGTGCCCGACGACGACATACGAGCAGCCGAGCCTGGCCAGCATCGGCCCGCTGATGTCGCCGGTGTAGGCGCCCGAGCCGTGCGGGGAGAGATCCTGGCCGCCGTAGCCGACGGCGAGCTTGTCGCCGTCGATCAGCGTCTGGACGCTGCGCAGGTCGGTGAACGGCGGCAGGAAGACGACCTCGACCCGCTCGAGCTCGGCCGGCTTGAGGTCGAAGGCGACCTTCTGCACCAGCGCGATGGCCTCGAGGTGGTTGAGGTTCATCTTCCAGTTGCCGGCGACCAGCGTCCGCCGGCCGGTTCCAGCCGGCCCGCGGGCGGGTGCCCCCTTCGCCACGTCCCTGCTTCCCTTCGTCGGGTGAATTCTGTCGTCGGGTGAATTCTGTGCCGGTCAGCCGCCGAGCGCGGTGAGCCCCGGGAGGGCCTTGCCCTCCAGGTACTCCAGGCTGGCGCCACCTCCGGTGGAGATGTGGCTGAAGTCGTTCTCCGGGATGCCGAGGGTGCGCACCGCGGCGGCCGAGTCGCCGCCGCCGACGACCGAGAAGCCGCCGCCGGCCGCGACCGCCTCGGCGACCCCGCGGGTGCCCGCCGCGAACGGGGCGAACTCGAACACGCCCATCGGGCCGTTCCAGAAGATCGTCGCCGCGACGGCGACCACGCCCGCGAACGCGGCGGTGGACGCCGGCCCGATGTCGAGGCCGAGCCAGCCGTCCGGGATCGCGTCGGCGGCGACGACGGCGGTCGCCGCGTCGGCGGCGAACCGGTCGGCGACCACCACGTCGGTGGGTAGCACGAGCCGGTCACCGGCCTCGGCCAGCAGGTCCTTGCAGGTGTCGATCATCTCGCTCTCCAGGAGCGAGGCACCGACCGGGTGGCCGAGAGCCGCCAGGAAGGTGAAGCACATGCCGCCGCCGACGAGGAGCGCGTCCACCTTCGGCAGCAGGGCCCGGATGACGCCGAGCTTGTCCGACACCTTCGACCCGCCGAGCACGACGGCGTACGGCCGGGCCGGCGCCGCGGTCAGCGCCCGCAGCACCTCCAGCTCCGCCAGCACGAGCCGGCCGGCGGCGTGCGGGAGGCGCTTGGGCACCTCCGACACGCTCGCGTGGGCCCGGTGCACCGCGCCGAACGCGTCGCCGACGTAGAACTCGGCGAGCGCCGAGAGCTCGTCGGCGAACGCCGCGCGGGCCACCGTGTCCTTGCTGGTCTCGCCCGGGTGGAAGCGCAGGTTCTCCAGCAGGGCCACCTGGCCCTCGGCGAGCTGCCCGACGACCTCCCGGGCCCGGTCACCGGCGATGTCGCCGCTGCCGTCCCCGGCGAACGCCACCGGGGTGCCGAGCAGCTCGGCGAGCCGCTCGGCGACCGGGGCGAGGGAGTACTTCTCCTCCGGGGCCCCCTTGGGCCGCCCCAGATGGGAGGAGACGATCACCTTCGCGTTCCGGTCCAGCAGGGCCTGGATGGTCGGCACGCTCGCGCGCACCCGTCCGTCGTCGGTGATGCGTGGCGCGCCCCCGGAATGGTCCAGGGGCACGTTGAGATCACTGCGGACGAGTACGCGGTGACCGGTGACCTGCAGGTCGTCGATCGTCCTCACGCTGGGCTGCTCCGGGGTGGGCGAAGGTGCGATGGACCGGCCGGTTCGCCGGTGTCAGATCCGGGCGGCGACGAGCCCGGTCAGGTCGACGAGCCGGTTGGAGTAACCCCACTCGTTGTCGTACCAGCCGACGACCTTCACCTGGGAGCCGCTGGACATCGTGAGCAGCGAGTCGAAGGTGCACGACGCCGGCGTGCCCACGATGTCGGAGGACACGATCGGGTCCTCCGTGTAGACGAGGTAGCCCTTCAGCGGGCCCTCCGCCGCCGCCTTGTACGCGGCGTTGATCTCGTCCTTCGAGGCGGGACGGGCCAGGTTCACGACAAGGTCGGTGACCGAGCCGTCGAGCACCGGAACGCGCATCGCGATGCCGTCGAGCTTGCCCTTGAGATGCGGAAGCACGAGCGAGGTCGCCTTCGCGGCACCGGTGGTGGTGGGAATGATGTTCTGGGCCGCCGCCCGCGCCCGACGCAGATCGGAATGCGGGAAGTCAAGGATGACCTGGTCATTGGTGTAAGCGTGGATCGTGGTCATCAGACCACGCTCGATACCGAACGCCTCGTCGAGAACCTTCGCCAATGGCGCCACACAGTTCGTCGTGCAGGACGCGTTCGAGAGGATATGGTGCTTAGCCGGGTCGTAGACGTCGTCGTTCACGCCCATGACGACCGTGAGGTCCTCGCCCTTGGCCGGCGCGGAGATGATGACCTTCTTGGCCCCGGCGGTCAGGTGCTTGCCGGCCGTCTCGGCCGTGGTGAAGCGGCCGGTCGACTCGATCACCACGTCGACGCCCAGGTCAGCCCAGGGCAGGGCGGCCGGGTCACGCTCCGCGAGCACCTTGATCGTGCTGTCGCCGACACGGATGCCGTCCTCGCCGACGGAGACCGACGCGGGCAGCGTACCCAGGGTCGTGTCGTACTTCAGCAGGTGCGCGAGCGTCTTGTTGTCCGTCAGGTCGTTGACGGCGACGATCTCCAGATCGCTACGCCGGCTGGCTGCGAGCGCCCGCCAGAAGTTACGACCGATTCGCCCGAAGCCGTTGACACCCACCCGCGTAGCCACGTCCAGGACTCCCCTATGCTCGTGTGCCGTCGTGTGTCAGGAGCCTAGCGAGTCGGGACATCATCGGCGGGAATCCGAACCGATCCATGTCGGTCTCCTCACATCGAGCAACCCGGCACCCTCGGCATTTGGTTGAATGCCACGCCGTTTCGACAATCACCCTATCCCATGGGCTTGCGCGGGCACGCCCCGTGGCCGGTCTCCCGTTGTGCTCCGTCCGTGGTGCCGATTGCGCGCTCAGGCGTTCTCGAAGAGCTCCGGCGACACGCTCGCCTCGGTGTTGGGGATGCCCAGCGCGTTGGCCCGCTTGTCCGCCAGCGCGAGGAGCCGGCGGATCCGCCCGGCGACGGCGTCCTTGGTGAGCGGCGGGTCCGCGAGCGCGCCGAGCTCCTCCAGCGACGCCTGCGCGTGCTCGAGGCGCAGGCGACCGGCCGCGAGCAGGTGCTCGGGGGCATCGTCCCCGAGGATGCGCATCGCGGCCTGCACCCGCGCCCCGGCGGCCACCGCGGCGCGCGCCGAACGGCGCAGGTTCGCGTCGTCGAAGTTCGCCAGCCGGTTCGCCGTGGCCCGGACCTCGCGGCGCATCCGCCGCTCCTCCCAGGCCATCAGGCTGTCATGCGCGCCGATCTTGGTCAGCAGCGCGCCGATGGCGTCGCCGTCCCGGACGACCACGCGGTCGACGCCGCGGACGTCCCGGCTCTTGGCCTGCACGCCCATCCGCCGGGCGGCGCCGACAAGTGCCAGCGCCGCCTCCGGGCCGGGCGAGGTTACCTCCATCGAGCAGGACCGGCCGGGCTCGGTCAGCGAGCCGTGCGCGAGGAACGCGCCCCGCCAGGCCGCCGCCGCGTCGCACGCCGAACCGGTCACCACCTGCGGCGGCAGTCCGCGCACCGGCCGGCCGCGCTGGTCGAGCAGGCCCGTCGACCGGGCGAGCTGTTCGCCGTCCCGCTCGACGCGGACGATGTAGCGCACCGAGCGCCGCAGGCCGCCGGCCGCGAGCACGGCCACCGACGACGGGAAGCCGAAGACCTCGGCGATCTCACGCCGCAGCCGACGCGCGGTGGCGCCGGTGTCGAGCTCGGCCTCCACCACGATGCGGCCGCCGACGATGTGCAGGCCGCCGGCGAACCGCAGCATCGCCGCCATCTCGGCCCGCCGGCAACAGGGCTTGGCCACTCGCAGCCTGCTCAGTTCATCCTTGACGGTGGCCGTCATCGCCGCCACACCGATCACTCCTTGCATTCACCGGAGGGGATCCGGTGGCCGGAGCCACCGGTGGATGAGCACCCGACACCCGAGGGATCGGCACAGGCCGCTCCCGGCTGCCGGCCCGGCCAGGCCCGCTGGCCGTCCATCGGACGGGCCGCCGACGGCACCGTCACGGCGCCGCCCCGCGCGGAACCGTCCGCGGCGACGCCGTCCTGTACGACGCCGTCCTGTGCGAAGACGGCGCGGAACGCGGCCGCGAGACGTTCGGGGTCGTGCAGCGCGGGTTCACCGGGAACCCGCACGGGTGCGAGGTGGAGCCGGGCGCCCAGGTCCGCGGCCGCGTGGGCCAGCGGGTCCGGGTCGCCGACCGCGGCCGGGTCCGCGATCACCACGTCGAGGCGCAGCCCCGGGACGTGGGTGGCCAGGGCGTGCAGATGGGCCTCGGGGGTGTAGCCGGCGGTCTCTCCCGGCTGCGCCACGAGGTTGAGCACCATAACCCGACGGGCGTCGGCGCCTGTGATCGCCGCCCGCATGTCGGGCACGAGCAGGTGCGGCAGCACGCTGGTGTAGAGCGAGCCCGGGCCGAGGACGATCCAGTCCGCGGTGGCGGCCGCCGCCACCGCGGCACCGCAGGCCGCCGGCTCCGCGGGGGCCAGGCGCACCCCGGCCACCCGGCCGGGGGTCGTCGCGACGGCCGCCTGGCCGCGGATCTCCGCGGTCTGCCCGGCCCGGTCCGGGTAGAGGCCCGTCACGTCCGCGACGATGTCGATGCCGGCGCACGACAGCGGCAGCACCCGGCCGGCCACGCCGAGCAGCGACGCGGCCAGGTCGAGCGCGGCCACCGGGGAGCCCGCGCGCTCCGCCAGCGCGGTCAGCACCAGGTTGCCGACCGCGTGGCCGGCGAGCTCCCCGCCACCGCCGAACCGGTGCTGGAAGAGGTCGGCCCACGTCTGGGACCACTCGTCGGCGCCGGCCAGCGCGGCCAGGGCCATCCGCAGGTCGCCCATGGGCAGGGCGCCGAGCTCGGCGCGCAGCCGGCCCGACGACCCACCGTCGTCCCCGACGGTGACCACCGCGGTCAGGTGCCGGGTGATCCGGCGCAGCGCGGCCAGCGAGGCAGCCAGGCCGTGCCCGCCGCCGAACGCGGCGATCGCGGGAGCGTCGGCGGTCATTCGCGGCCCAGATCCCGGTGCACGACCCGGACGCCGACACCGTCGGCCGCGAGCCGGGCCCCGAGCTGCTCGGCGACGGCGACGCTGCGGTGCTTGCCCCCGGTGCAGCCCACCGCCAGGGTCAGGTACCGCTTGCCCTCCCGCACGTATCCCTCGCCGACCAGGCGCAGCAGTGCCGTGTACTGGTCGACGAACTCCGTGGCGCCGGGCTGCGCGAGAACGTAGTCGCGGACCTGCGGGTCCCGCCCGGTATAGGGGCGCAGCGCCTCGACCCAGTGCGGGTTGGGCAGGAACCGGCAGTCGGCGACGAGGTCGGCGTCCAGCGGCAGGCCGTACTTGTAACCGAACGAGATCACGGTGGCGTTGAGCCGGTTGGCGCGCGGCTGGCCGAACGCGGCGTCGATCTTGGCGCGCAGCTCGTGCACGTTGAGGTCGGTCGTGTCGAGGACGAGGTCGGCCTCGCCGCGCAGCTCCGCGAGCAGCGTGCGCTCCCGGTTGATGCCGTCCACGACCCGCTCGTCGCCCTGCAGCGGGTGCGGGCGGCGGACATGGTCGAAGCGGCGGACCAGCGCGTCGTCGGAGGCCTCCAGGAAGAGCATCCGCGGGTGCATGCCGCGCGAGTCCAGGGCCTCCACCGCCGCGCGCAGGTCGGAGAAGAACGCCCGCCCGCGCACGTCGACGACGACCGCGATCCGGCTCACCGCCCCGCCGGAACGGTGCCCCAGCTCGGCCATCGTCGACAGCAGCGCCGGGGGCAGGTTGTCGACGACGAACCAGCCGAGGTCCTCCAGACACTTCGCCGCCGTGCTGCGGCCGGCACCGGACAGCCCTGTGATGATCGCGAGGTCGAGCGTCGCCGCTGTCACCGGGTCACCTCCGCCGAGTCGATGATCTCACCGGTCAGTGGGTCGACGGCGGGTGCCGGCGCCGCGTCGGTGCCCGGGGCCGATCGGGCCAGGGCGGCGACGATCGCCTCCGCCGTGCGCGGGCCGATGCCCGGCACCTGCGCGATCTCCACCGCGCCCGCGGCGCGCACCTTCGACACCGAGCCGAAGTGCCGCAGCAGCGCCTTGCGCCGGGTCTCCCCGAGCCCCGGGACGTCGTCGAGCGCCGAGGCGACCATCGACGTCGACCGCTTCTGCCGGTGGTAGGTGATCGCGAACCGGTGCGCCTCGTCCCGCACCCGCTGCAGCAGGTAGAGGGCCTCGCTCGTCCGCGGGAGGATCACCGGCTCGTCCTGGTCGGGCAGCCAGACCTCCTCCAGGCGCTTGGCCAGCCCGCACAGCGCCACCCCGCCCGGCCCGGCCTCGACACCGAGCTCGTCGAGCGCCCGCGCGGCCGCGGCGACCTGCGGCGGGCCGCCGTCGACGACGACGAGGTTGGGCGGGTAGGCGAACTTCCGGGGCCGGCCGGTCTCCGGATCCCGGCCGAGCGGGGGCGGTTCCGCCCCGGGCGCCGAGTCGGCGCCGGCGGGGGCGTCCGGGTATCCCTCCAGCTCGCCGGTGCGGGCCCGTTCCGCCAGGTAGCGGGAGAAGCGCCGGTGGACGGTCTCGCGCATGCTCGCCACGTCGTCCTGCCCGTCGACCCCGCGGATGGCGAACCTGCGGTACTCCGACTTGCGGGGCAGGCCGTCCTCGAAGACCACCATGCTGGCCACGACGTCGGTGCCCTGGGTGTTCGACACGTCGAAGCACTCGATCCGCAGCGGGGCGTCGGGCAGTTCGAGCGCCTCCTGGAGATCGGCCAGCGCGCGACTGCGGGCGGTGAGGTCGCCGGCGCGCTTCGTCCGGTGCAGCGTGAACGCCTGCTTGGCGTTGCGTTCGACGGTCTCCATCAGGGTGCGTTTGTCGCCGCGGCGGGGGACGCGCAGGTCGACGCGGGCCCCGCGGGCCCGCGTGAGCAGCTCGGCGACGGCCTCGGTGTCCGGCGGCAGCTCGGGCACGAGGATCTCGCGGGGGACCTGCCCGGCCGGCGCCGGATCGACGGTGCCGGCCGGGCGGACGCCGTCGAGGTACTCCTGGGTCAGGAACTGCTCGACGAGGTCGGCGGTGGTGACGTCCTCCAGCTTGTCGACGACCCAGCCCCGCTGGCCGCGGACCCGGCCGCCACGTACGTAGAAGACCTGGACCGCGGCCTCCAGCTCGTCCTGGGCGAACGCGATCACGTCGGCGTCGGTGCCGTCGGGCAGGACGACGGCCTGCTTCTCCACCGCGCGGCGCAGCGCCCCGATGTCGTCGCGCAACCGCGCGGCGCGCTCGTACTCCTGTGCCTGCGCCGCGTCCCGCATCTCCCGCTCGAGGCGGCGCAGGTAGCGGCCGGTCTGGCCGGACATGAAGTCGCAGAAGTCGTCGACGATCTGGCGGTGCGCGTCGGCGTCGACCCGCCCCACGCAGGGGGCCGAGCAGCGGTCGATGTACCCGAGCAGGCAGGGGCGGCCCACCTGGCCGGCCCGCTTGAAGACCCCGGAGCTGCAGGTACGCGCGGGGAAGACCCGCAGCAGCAGGTCCAGGGTCTCCCTGATGGCCCAGGCGTGCGCGTAGGGGCCGAAGTAGCGCACGCCGCGCCGCTTGGGTCCACGCATCACCTGGAGCCGCGGGAACTCCTCGGACAGTGTCACCGCGAGACTCGGGTAGCTCTTGTCATCGCGGTAGCGGACGTTGAAACGCGGATCGAACTCCTTGATCCAGGTGTACTCGAGCTGGAGCGCCTCGACCTCGGTGGACACCACCGTCCACTCCACCGAGCCGGCCGTGGTGACCATGTGCTGGGTCCGGGGATGCAGCGTGTGGATGTCGGCGAAGTAGTTGGCCAGCCGGGCCCGCAGACTCTTGGCCTTGCCCACGTAAATGACCCGGCCATGTTCGTCGCGGAAGCGATACACGCCCGGGGTCTCGGGGATCGAGCCCGGCGGGGGCCGGTAGGTCGCCGGATCAGCCATGAGCCGAGCCTACGGCGACCATCATCCGACCTGAGCAGTTCCTGCACGTAGCCATTTCATCACGCTGAGCTTCCATGCTGTCGAGGGCCCCCGTCGTTCCCGGATTCCGGCCGGGCGCAGGCACCGCGCCCGTGGCGCACCCGGCGGCCCGCGGCGCCCGCCCGGAAGGCTCGCCGACCGGCCCGTCCGGGCGACCAGGCACCCACCGAAGGGCCGTCGCCAGGGCCCGGACGGCGCCGTGTGGCCAATCTGTCGGCGGGCCGATCTCCCGTCCGCCCTCGGTCAGCGCCTGGTCGCCGTATGCTGAAGCGCGTCCACTCGGGTGGCGCCGCGAGCGAACTGCTGCGACGGTGTAAACCGGCGAGGCAGTTGAACCGGGGAGATCGGGCCGAGGGAGCCGACGCGTGCAGGTGGAGGACGTCACGACGGAGTTCGTCGTTGACAACGCCCCCGGCCGCGGGAGGATCACCGTCCTGCAGATCACCTGGCGTAGCTGTGACCCGCTGGCGGTCGCCCTCGTACTCGTCTCCCGGCCGGATCATCCCGCGCTCCCGCAGGGGCACTGGGTGGCTCCCCGGGACGCGCTACGGGCCGGTCTGGACGGCCCGACACCCGTCGGCGACGGCGATGTCCGCATCACGCCCGAGCCGACCCGGGGCGGCATCCGCCTCGAACTCGCCGACGGCGAGCGCCGCTCGGTCGTCGTGCTGGACGCCGCCCCCGTCCGCCGCTTCCTCGAGCGCACCGAGCGGGTCGTGCCCGCCGGCGAGGAGCACCCCGAGGTCGCGCTGGACGCCGTTCTCGACGACCTGCTCCAGACCTGACTCCCGCGGGCCTGACCGGGCCGCGCGGCGGCGGCCCGCCCGCCCGTCGTCACAGCGACGCCGCGCCGGCGAGCCTCGGCCGTGACTTCGGACGGGCGTCGACCTTGTCACCGAGGATCTCCCGCAGGAACGCCCCGGTGTGGCTCTCGGGCACCGCGGCGATGGTCTCGGGAGCACCCTCGGCGACCACCCGGCCGCCGCCGCTCCCGCCCTCCGGGCCCATGTCGACGATCCAGTCGGCGGTCTTGATGACGTCGAGGTTGTGCTCGATGACGATCACCGTGTTGCCGGCGTCGACAAGCCGGCCGAGCACGCCGAGCAGTTTGCGGATGTCCTCGAAGTGCAGGCCGGTGGTGGGCTCGTCCAGCACGTAGACGGTCCGCCCGGTGGAGCGTCGCTGCAGCTCCGAGGCGAGCTTCACCCGCTGCGCCTCTCCGCCGGAGAGGGTGGGCGCCGACTGGCCGAGCCGGACGTAGCCGAGCCCGACGTCGTTGAGCGTGCGCAGGTGCCGGGCGATCGCCGGGACCGCCGCGAAGAACTCCGCGGCCTCCTCGATCGGCATGTCGAGCACCTCGGCGATGTTGCGGCCCTTGAAGTGCACCTCCAGCGTCTCCCGGTTGTACCGGGCGCCCGCGCAGACCTCGCACGGAACGTAGACGTCCGGCAGGAAGTTCATCTCGATCTTGATGGTGCCGTCGCCGGAGCAGGCCTCGCACCGGCCGCCCTTGACGTTGAACGAGAACCGGCCCGGCAGGTACCCGCGGACCTTCGCCTCGGTCGTCTCCGCGAACAGCCGGCGGATGTGGTCGAACACGCCGGTGTAGGTCGCCGGGTTGGACCGGGGCGTGCGGCCGATCGGTGACTGGTCGACCCGGACCGCCTTGTCGAGGTGCTCGAGACCGGACACCGTGCGGTGCCGGCCCGGTACCTCGCGGGCGCCGTTGAGGTGGTTCGCGAGCACGCTGGCGAGGATGTCGTTGACCAGTGTCGACTTGCCCGAGCCGGAGACGCCGGTGACGGCCACCAGGCAGCCGAGCGGGAACGACACCGTCACGTCCCGGAGGTTGTGCTCCCGGGCGCCGTGCACGGTCAGCGAACGCGACTTCGTCGGCGCGCGGCGGATGTCGGGCACCGGGATCTGCCGCCGGCCGGAGAGGTAGGCGCCGGTCATCGACTCCTCGCTGCTCAGCAGCTCCTCGACCGGGCCGGAGACGACCACCCGACCGCCGTGCTCGCCGGCGCCGGGGCCGATGTCCACCACCCAGTCCGCGGCGCGGATCGTGTCCTCGTCGTGTTCCACGACGATCAGCGTGTTGCCGAGGTCGCGCAGCCGGACGAGGGTCTGGATGAGACGGCGGTTGTCCCGCTGGTGCAGGCCGATCGACGGCTCGTCGAGCACGTAGAGCACGCCGACCAGCCCCGAGCCGATCTGGGTGGCGAGGCGGATGCGCTGGGCCTCCCCACCGGCGAGCGTGCCGGCGGAGCGGTTCAGCGACAGGTAGTCGAGGCCGACGTCCAGCAGGAAGGCGAGCCGGGCGTCGATCTCCTTGAGAACCCGCCCGGCGATGGTCTGCTCCCGCTCGTTGAGCTCGACCTCACGCAGGAAGCCCGCGCACTCCCCGATCGACATCCCGGAGACCTCGGCGATGGAGCGGCCGCCGAGGGTGACGGCCAGCGACTCCGGTTTGAGCCGGGCGCCCCGGCACGCCGGGCAGGGCACGTCACGCATGTAGCCCTCGTAGCGCTCGCGGCTGGTGTCGGACTCGGCGTCCGAGTGCCGGCGGCGCAGGAAGGCCATCACGCCCTCGAAGGACGTGTAGTAGGAGCGCTTGCGGCCGTAGCGGTTCGTGTAGCCGACGTGGATCTCGGTCTCGCCGCTGCCGTGCAGGATCGCCTTGCGGGCGCGTTCCGGCAGCCCCTCCCACGGGGTGTCCATCCGGAAGCTGAGGTCCTCGCTGAGCGCCGTCAGCAGCCGCTCGAAGTACTCCTTGTTGTGCCCGCCGGCCCACGGCTGGATCGCGCCCTCGGCGAGCGAGAGCGTCGGGTCGGGCACGACGAGGTCGGGGTCGACCTCCTTGCGGGTCCCCAGCCCGGTGCACTCCTGGCAGGCCCCGAACGGCGAGTTGAACGAGAACGACCGCGGCTCCATCTCCTCGAAGGAGAGGTCGTCGTACATGCAGGCCAGATGCTCGGAGTACATCCGCTCGCGGTCGGGGTCGGCCGGGTCGCGGTCGACGAAGTCGAGCAGCACCAGGCCGCTGCCGAGCTTGAGCGCCGTCTCGATGGAGTCGGTGAGGCGGCGCTTGGCCGACTCCTTCGCGGCGAGCCGGTCGACCACGACCTCGATCGTGTGCTTGCGCTGTTTCTCGAGCTTGGGACGCTCGGTGAGCGCGACGACGGTGCCGTCCACCCGGACCCGGGCGAAGCCGGAGCTCTGCAGCTCGGCGAAGAGGTCGGCGTACTCGCCCTTGCGACCGCGCACGACCGGCGCCAGCACCTGGAAGCGGGTGCCCTCGGGGAGCTCGAGGAGGCGGTCGACGATCTGCTGCGGGGTCTGCCGGGCGATCGGGCGGCCACACTTCGGGCAGTGTGGATGGCCGACCCGCGCGTAAAGCAGCCGCAGGTAGTCGTAGACCTCGGTGATCGTGCCCACCGTCGAGCGCGGGTTGCGCGAGGTGGACTTCTGGTCGATCGAGACCGCCGGTGACAGGCCCTCGATGAAGTCGACGTCCGGCTTGTCCATCTGGCCGAGGAACTGGCGGGCGTAGGCCGAGAGCGACTCGACGTACCGGCGCTGCCCCTCCGCGAAGATCGTGTCGAAGGCGAGGCTCGACTTGCCCGAGCCCGACAGCCCGGTGAAGACGACCAGGCCGTCCCTGGGCAGGTCGAGATCGACGTCACGAAGGTTGTGCTCACGTGCTCCGCGGACGACAAGACGGTCAGCCATCGTCAGGTCCCTCGTGGTCTTCGGTCGGGTGTGGGTGGCGCCCGGGCATGGGTGCCACGGCGGCGCCGGATCAAACGCGCGTTCGAACCCGTCCGACGCTACACGCCCGGGCCGACGCGCCCGCACCGGCCAGGCCCGGCTCCGGCGAGGGAACCTCGCAGCCCACATCGTTGTTCCGACCAGGACACACGGCGGTCACGCCGATCAGAATGGACGCGCTCCGTGGGTCACTCCACGCCGCCGGGCCGCCACCGCGGCGGTCCGGGGCCGGACGATCCGCGCGGACCAGGCCACACAGAGATCGAGGAGAACCGTGATGAACATCGGCGCCGGATACACGGGCGAGGTCACCGTCGGCGGGCCGGCGGACACCCGCGAGCTTCCGGACCTCACGATCACCAAGGTGGCGGTCGGCCCCTTCGACAACAACTGCTATCTCCTGCGCTGCGCCGCGACCGGCGAGCAGCTGCTCGTCGACGCGGCGAACGAGACCGACACTCTGCTGCGCCTCGTCGGCGACGGCGGGCTGGCGACCGTGGTGACGACGCACCGGCACGGTGACCACGTCCAGGCGCTCGAGGACGTCGTGGCCGCGACCGGGGCGCGCACCGTGGCGCACCCGCTCGACGTGCCCGCCATCCCGGTCCCGACGACGGACCCGGTCGTCGACGGCGACGAGGTGCGCGTGGGCGAGGTCACCCTGCGGGTCGTGCACCTCGTCGGGCACACGCCCGGGTCGGTGGCCCTGCTCTACGACCGGGACGGCGCCGCCCCGCACCTGTTCACCGGCGACTGCCTGTTCCCCGGTGGCCCCGGGAACACCTTCGGGGACGCCGCCGCCTTCGCCACCCTGATGGACGGCCTCGAGGCCAAGGTGTTCGGTCCGCTGCCCGACCGGACCTGGATCTATCCGGGCCACGGAAAGGACACCACGCTCGGCGCCGAGCGCCCGCACCTGGCCGAGTGGCGCTCCCGCGGCTGGTGACGCGCCGGACCGTCAGCGGTACCCGGCGGTCACCTGTGACGACCGGTCCGGGTGGGACGTGAGGGACACCCGGGGAGCCGGTATCTCTCCGGGCGCGCCGGCCCCGGGCGCCGCGGTGTCCAGCCGGCCCAGGTCATGGCGGGTGCCGACCGGAACGGCCCGCCAGCGGGACCGGGTGGCGGGCTCCCAGCGCGGCTGGGCCAGACCCGTCACCAGGCCGGACAGGATCCGGGAGGCGCGCAACGCGTCGTCGGCCCGGCCGGTCGCGAGCTTGCGCAGCGCCAGCGCCACGAGCTGCGCCATGTGGACGGCGAGCCAGCCCCGGCCGAGCGTGTCGCCGTGGCGCCGCGCGTAGATGGCGGCCGAGCGGCCGAGTTCGGCGTACATCAGGCCGGCCCGGCCGACCGTCCCACCGCCGATGTGGGTGACATGGCAGCAGTCGTCGATCCAGGCGATACGGCCACCCGCGGCGCGCAGACGGGCGAACAGGTCGGTTTCCTCGTAGTACATCCAGTAGGACGGGTCGAAACCGCCCAGTCGCAGGAAAGTCTGGGTACGAATCGCGAAGAAAGCCCCGACGGGATAGCAGAGCTCGGGCCAGCGTTCGACCGCGGCGGCCTCACCGCGCACCGCCGTGTACGCATTCGTCCGGATGTTGGGAAGCACCGCCGTGCTCCGGCCGGAGCCGCCGTTGTCGCCCCACACCGGGAAACCCACCACGTCCGCGTCGGCGGGCATCGACCCGAGGACGTCGGGAAGCAGGTCCCGGGTGCCGCCGGGCATGGTCACATCGCTGTTCACGACGAGCAGCCACTCGGGTGGGGACCCGGACCCCGGCTCCCGGGCCGGCCCGGGCCGCAGCGCACGGAGCACGGCGATGTTCACCGCCGTTCCGTAGCCGACGTTCCCGTGCCCCTCGTACAGCTCGACGTCCGCGGGCAGGTCGTCGTGCACCGTGCCGGGTCGGTTCTCGACCAGGGCGACCCGGCAGCCGGAAACCTCGGCCAGGGTCGCCAGAAGACAGTGGAGCTGCGGTGATCCACCATAGGAGACAACAACGGCCAAAAGGTTATGCATAGTCCGCCTTGGACGAGAAACAGAGGGATTTGGGACACCCGGACGATCCCGGCTGCCACAAAACACTAACGTGAGCGCCACGGTGTCACCCACAGGACAATCGGCGCGTCGCCGAGTATTAATTCGTATTAATAATGAGCAGCTCTCGCCGGCCCGGCGGACCCGCCGTCCGGAAGCCGCCCGCGGCCCCACCAGGCCAGGCCGGGCCGGCCCGGACCCGCCCACGGCGACGCGGGGCGAAGCCCGCCGGCCGGCCCGGACCGGGCCCGCCTGAACCGGGCCCGCCCCGCCGCCGGCGACTAACGTCCGGGGTCCGCCACGTTGGCCGCCGGCGCGTCGACCCGGGTGTCGACCCGGGTGTCCGCGCCGGTCACCGGACGATCGCCGGCGCCGATCCCGCCGGCCCCGCCGTGGCCGTGGTCGTCCTGGCCGTCGTCCGCGTCCGCGGCCGGCGGCTCCGTCGCCAGCGACCAGACGATCGACCCGGCCAGCACCACCGCGATCACCACGAGGGACAGCCAGATCGGCATGTGCCAGACATCGGTGAGCAGCATCTTCACGCCGATGAAGGCGAGGATCACGGCCAGCCCGGTCGCCAGGTGGTGGAACTTCTCCATCAGCCCGGAGAGGAGGAAGAACAGCGATCGCAGCCCGAGGATCGCCAGCGCGTTCGCGGTGTAGACGAGGAAGGTCTCGTTCGTCACGCCGAGCGCCGCCGGCACCGAGTCGAAGGCGAACAGGACGTCCGCGGTCTCGACCGCGACCAGCACGGCGAGCAGCGGGGTGGCGATCAGCTTGCCGGCCCGCCGCAGGATGAAGTGCTGCCCCTGGTAGTCATCCGTCACCGGGACCACCCGGCGCAGCAGCCGGACGGCCCGGCTCTGCCCCGGATCCAGGTCGACGCCGTCGTCGCGGACCATCTTGAACGCCGTGTACAGCAGGAAGGCACCGAAGATGTAGATCACGAAACTGAAGTTCTCGAGCAGCGCGATGCCGGCCGCGATGAACAGGAAGCGCAGCACCAGGGCGCCCAGCACGCCGTAGAACAGGACGCGGTGCTGGTACTCCCGCGGGACCTTGAAGTACGAGAAGATCAGCGCGAAGACGAACAGGTTGTCGACCGAGAGGCTCTTCTCGAGCAGGTAGGCCGCCGTGTACTCACCGGCCGCGCCGGGGCCCTGCCACGCCCAGATGACGAAGGCGAAGGCCACCCCCAGCGACACCCAGCCGACGCTCCACCACGCGGCCTCCTTGAAGCCGATGACGTGCGCCCTGCGGTGCGCGAGCAGGTCGATGGCGAGCAACAGGAGCAGGCCACCGATGAAGGCGGCCCAGGCCCAGGCGGGTACATCCACGGAATCTCCTTCGGGTGGGTACAGGGTGTCGCGGCCGGTGGCCGCGGTCACCGGCCGGGGCGCGACGGCCCCGGCCGGGAGTGCTGTGCTCTGGTCCGCCGGGCGCCGTTGCCAGCAGCGTGACCAGAGCCGGTTCAGAAGACGGGCGGTCAGGCCCGGGCGGGACGACCGGGACGAGCGGTTGGCCGGTGTGATCAGTACGGGCGGCGCGACTACCGGCGGCGGCGGCCGAAGCCGGCCGGGGTGACCACCCGGCCGGGCAGCGGGGTGGTCTCCAGCGCCCGAGCCAGTTCTCCCGGGCCCACGGTGCCCACCATCACGGGCCAGCCGTCCGGGCCGTCGGCGACGACGACGATCACACCGGCGGCGGGCCGGCGGGCCAGCCGCGACGCGACCGCGGCGAGCGGCTCCTCCGGCCGGGCGGTGGCGACCCGGTCCAGCGGGATGGTCACCCGGGACACCCGGGCCAGGCCGCGGTCGTCCGCGGGTACCGCGGCGAGATCACGGAGCAGGGCGACGCCGACCAGCGGACCGGCGAAGTCCCGGACCCCGAACACCGAGCCGCGGGACGGCAGCACGGTCTCGTCCAGCGCGGCGGCGACTGTCTTCCAGGACGACAGCGGCTCCGGGGCGGGCGTCATCACGTCACGGACGAAGACCCCCCGCAACGCGGCAGAGGCGCGTTCCTGCGTCTGCGCGAGCCGGGACGTCCCGAGGGCGAGCCAGCCGAGGAGGATCGCCCACAGGCCGACCAGCCCGACCAGGAACACGGCCGCCACACCGAAGACGATCAGGGTCCACCCGGTGATGACCCCGGCGCGGGCCACGGCCGCGCCCGCGGCCGCCTCGTCACCGGTACGGCGCAGCACCCGGGCGGCGAGGATCCGCCCGCCGGCGCTGCGCGGCGCGGGCAGCAGGTCGACGACGGTGACGAGCAGGGCGAACGTGCCGACCCAGAGCGCCAGTTCGCCGACCAGGGCGAGCGTTCCGCCGGGGGCGAGCGCGCCGACGGCGACCAGCACCGTCCCGGCCAGGGCCGTCACCATGAGGCCCGCGCGGGCGATCGCGGCGTCGGCGACCGCGTCACCGGTCACCGGGGTGAGGGCGTCACCGGTCACCGGGGTGCCGGGGTCACCGGCACCGCTCGCCGGGCCGGCACCGCTCGACAGGCCGGCGCCGCCCCGGTCGACCGAGCGGCCACGTGCGGGGGTGAGGCCCAGCCGGCTCCCGAAGGCGCCGAGGGTGATCCCGGTGACCGTGATCCCGGCCCGGCGCGCGGCGGCGGCACGGGCCAGGTCGGCCCCGAGCAGGATCGCGACGAGCAGACCCGCGCCGAGCACGCCCCCGCTGAAGTAGGCGAAGGCCGGGCGGTTCGGCACGGTGGCGGGGAGAGTGAGGGCGCCGAGCACGACCGTCACGACCGCCACGGACACGAACAGGCCCGGGCGGACCGCGATCGGCGGCAGCGCCGTGGGGCGGGAGCCGTCCTTCGTGGACATGTCTCGGGTAGATCCTTTGCCTTTCACCGTCAGTCACTTCCGTCGGGGGCTTCGGTTCGCCGTGCTGGCACCTGGGCGGGACGATGATCGCGGTGCCGGGTGGGCCGACGGGCGATGCCGGGATCACCCCCGGGAGGGGCCGGATCCGCTCCGCGCCGGCCTGCCGTCGGCGCCCCGGAGGGCCCCGTACCAGGCTCAATGCCAGCCTGCCCTTCGGCGTCCCGGCAGACACCGTCCGGAGTCCGCGACTTTGTCTACGATTTCCTTGCCGATACTCGGCAGCCGAGCGGGGGGAGAGCATGAGGTGACGAAAAGGGATCAAAAGCCCAGGCCGGTTTTCCCGGACGACGACATGCCAGCCGGGCTGCCCGGCACCAGCCTCACCCGGCTGCCCCGGGCCGCGGTGCTCGCGGCGGCCGACGCCCGCCTGCACGCCGGCCTGCTGGGCAACTATCTGGAGGTGCTCGCCTCGGCGGCTGACAGCGGCCGGCGGCTGTCCCGCGCCGAGCTCGACGTCTTCCGGGCGCTCGGCCAGGCCGCCGCCGAGTCCGGCGCCTCCCTGCCGGCGCTCGTCGACCTCTACCTCTCCGCCACCTGGCGGATCTGGCCGTCGCTGCCCGCCGTCCGCCAGGCCGACCGGGCCGCGCGCGACCTGGGACGGACACCGCCGGCGATCCTGGACGGGGGGGCGCTGCCGGCCGCCCCGGACGGCCGGCCGCCGGCCGCCGCCCACGCCGCCCATGCCGAGCACGCCGAGCACGCGCGGCAGTCCCAGCAGTCCCAGCGTGCCGAGGGCGCCGGTGATCCCACGGATCTCAGCGGGCTGACCGTCGGGGCGGTCTCGCGCACCCGCGCGGCGGCGTCGGCCGTCCTACGGGCCAGCGACGACGCGGTCGCGGCGGTGTGCGAGGGCTACGAGCGGGCCCGCGCGGCCCGGGCGCGCTCGGAGGAGGCGATGCGCCGCGAGCTGGTGGACGACCTGCTCACCGGTACCTCCGAGCTCGGGCCGCTGCTCGAGCGGGCCGCCGCGTTCGGGCTGCGGCTGGAGGCGCCGCACGTCGTGCTGGTCGCGGCGGGCGGGCGGCGCTTCCTGGACGGGCGGGCGGTCGTCCGCGGCATCGAGGAGGCGCTGCGCGCCCAGTGCCCCACGGAGCCCCTGGTCGCGACCAAGGACGGGCTGCTCGTCTGCGTCGTCCCGCAGGAGACCGACCTGACCCGGCCCGTCCCCCCCGCGGAGACGATCACGCCGGGCGACAACACCGCACCGGACGGCCGCCCCGCCGACCGACCGCTGGACGGGTCGCCGGACGGTTCGGTGGGCGGGTCGACCAGGGCCGGGGTGACCAGCGTGAGCGATCCCGCGGCGGGCCGTCACCACCCCGGGCACCATCCCGTCCATCACCCCGTGCACGCCCGGCCGGACGGCGGCTCCGGGCACCCGCGGGTCGACCGGCCGGCGCTCGACCGGGAGACCGCCCGCCCGCGCGTCACGGCGCCGCGGGGCCGGCGCCGGATGGACCCGCCCGGCCCCGGCGACGCCGGGTTCGCGCCGCTGCCGGCGTTCTCCCCCGTCGGTGCCGCGCCGTCCACCGCCATCAAAGCGGTCACCGGGCGGCTGGCGGTGGAGCCGGAGCTCGTGTGGCGGCTGGGGGTCAGCCGGCCCCGCAGCGGGGTCGCCGGCGTGCGCATCGGCTACGAGGAGGCCCGCAACGCCGTCGAGCTGGCCGGGCGGCTGCGGCTGGACGGCCAGGTCGTCCACGCCGACGACCTGCTCATCTACAAGGTGCTGCTCCGCGACCGGGAGCCGCTGGAAGAGCTCGTCGACGCGGTGCTCAGCCCGCTGCGGGCGGCGCGGGGCGGTGCCGGGCCGCTGATCGAGACGCTCGACGCCTACTTCGCGACCGGCGGCGTGGCGCTCGCCGCGGCCCGCCGGCTGCACCTGTCGGTGCGCGCGCTCACCTACCGGCTCGACCGCATCCACGCGCTGACCCGGCACGACCCGACCTCACCGACGGACCGCTACGTCCTGCAGACCGCCGTGCTCGGCGCCCGGCTGCTCGGCTGGGAGGGCGCCGCGCGCTGAGCGACCACGCCGCGTGGGGTCGCGGGGGCCGCCGGGTGCCACCGCCGGGGCGGTCGGGTACCGCCGCCGGGAAACTGTCGGAGGCGTGTGGTGTTCTGGGACTCGTGAGCACAGCGTTCGAACGCCCCACCACGGACCTCCATCGCTCGGCCGCGCCGTTCGAGGTCGTCTCGGATTTCGCCCCCTCAGGCGACCAGCCGGCGGCGATCGACGAGCTGGCCCGCCGCGTGCGGGCCGGTGAGAAGGACGTCGTGCTCCTGGGCGCGACGGGCACCGGCAAGTCGGCCACCACCGCCTGGCTGGTGGAACGTCTGCAGCGCCCGACGCTGGTGATGGCCCCCAACAAGACGCTGGCCGCCCAGCTCGCGAACGAGTTCCGCGAGCTGCTGCCGAACAACGCCGTCGAGTACTTCGTCTCGTACTACGACTACTACCAGCCCGAGGCCTACATCGCGCAGACCGACACCTACATCGAGAAGGACTCCTCGATCAACGAGGAGGTCGAGCGGCTGCGCCACTCGGCGACGATGAACCTCCTCACCCGGCGCGACGTGATCGTCGTCGCCAGCGTGAGCTGCATCTACGGCCTGGGTACCCCCCAGGAGTACATCGACCGGATGGTCCGGCTGCGCGTCGGCGACGAGATCGAGCGCGACCGTCTGCTGCGCCGTTTCGTCGACGTCCAGTACGCCCGCAACGACCTCGCCTTCACCCGCGGGACGTTCCGGGTCCGCGGCGACACCGTCGAGGTGTTCCCGGTCTACGAGGAGCTCGCCGTCCGGATCGAGATGTTCGGCGACGAGATCGAGCGACTGACCTACCTGCACCCGCTCACCGGGGAGATCGTCCGGGAGTCGCAGGAGGTCTTCGTCTTCCCCGCCACCCACTACGTCGCCGGTCCGGAGCGGATGGAGCGGGCGATCGCCGGCATCGAGACGGAGCTCACCGACCGGCTGGCCGAGCTGGAGGGCCAGGGCAAGCTGCTGGAGGCGCAGCGGCTGCGGATGCGCACCACCTACGACATCGAGATGATGCGCCAGGTCGGCTTCTGCTCGGGCATCGAGAACTACTCCCGGCACATCGACGGCCGGGCCGCCGGCACCGCCCCGCACACCCTGCTCGACTACTTCCCGGACGACTTCCTGCTGGTCATCGACGAGTCGCACGTCACCGTCCCGCAGATCGGCGGAATGTACGAGGGCGACATGTCCCGCAAGCGGAACCTGGTCGACCACGGCTTCCGGCTGCCGAGCGCCATCGACAACCGGCCGTTGCGCTGGGAGGAGTTCCTGGAGCGCATCGGCCAAACGGTCTACCTCTCGGCGACCCCGGGGCCCTACGAGCTGGGGCGCGGCGACGGCGTCGTCGAACAGATCATCCGGCCGACCGGCCTGCTCGACCCGGAGATCGTGCTGAAGCCGACCAAGGGCCAGATCGACGATCTGGTGCACGAGATCCGGATCCGCGCGGAACGCGACGAGCGGATCCTGGTCACCACGCTGACCAAGAAGATGTCCGAGGATCTCACCGACTACCTGCTCGAGCTCGGCATCCGGGTGCGCTACCTGCACAGCGAGGTCGACACGCTGCGCCGGGTCGAGCTGCTGACCGAGCTGCGCCGCGGCGAGTTCGACGTGCTCGTCGGCATCAACCTGCTCCGCGAGGGCCTCGACCTGCCCGAGGTGTCGCTGGTGGCCATCCTCGACGCGGACAAGGAGGGCTTCCTGCGCTCGGACAAGTCCCTGATCCAGACCATCGGACGGGCCGCCCGCAACGTCTCCGGCCAGGTCCACATGTACGCGGACAAGATCACCCCGTCGATGAGCAAGGCCATCGAGGAGACGAACCGGCGCCGGGAGAAGCAGGTCGCCTACAACACCGAGCGCGGTCTCGACCCGCAGCCGCTACGCAAGAAGGTCGTCGACATCCTCGAGGACATGGTCCGCGAGTCGGCGGGCGAGGAGATGATCGGCGGCGGCGGCCGGGCGCAGTCCCGCGGCAAGGCCCCGGTGCCCGGGATGAAGTCGAAGGCGGGAGACGCGGTCGGCCGGTACGCGGCGGAGCTCGCCGGCATGCCGCGCCACGAGCTCGCCCAGCTCATCCGCCAGCTCGACGACCAGATGCACGAGGCCGCCAAGGAGCTGCAGTTCGAGCTGGCGGCCCGGCTGCGCGACGAGGTCAACGAACTGAAGAAGGAGCTGCGCGGAATGGACGCCGCGAACGTCCGGTAGCCGCGCGAACGCCCGGTGCCGGAACCGGGCCGGGGTCAGGCCGCGCGGCGGGCGTGGATCTCGAGGCGGACGTAGTCGACGGCGGGCCGGGGCAGCCGCTCGGCGACCGCCCGGACGAAGGCCGCGCGCTCGTCGACGCCCAGCCTGGCCAGGTGCGCGCCGAGCACGACCTCCAGGTAGTCGTGCAACGCGGCCGGATCATCGAACCGGGCGGGCTCGGCGCGCAGCCGGGCGTCGATGTCGACGAAGCCGGCCGCGGCGAGACGCCGCTCCGTCTCGGCCGGCGTCGCGAAGTTCCACACCTGCGGAGCCTCCCCGAGCACCGCCGCCAGGGCCGCCTGGACGGAGGCGATGTTGCCGTGGCCGCCGCAGTCGACCGCGAGCCGGCCCCCCGGCCGCAGGACCGCCGCGAGGTTGTCGAACACCCGCCGGTGATCGGCTATCCAGTGCAGGGCGGCCACGCTCAGCACGGCGTCGACCGGCCCGGCGACCGGCAGCGGGTCGCCCAGGTCCGACTGGAGGACGGTGAGCCGTCCCGAGTCGGGCAGCCGCGCGCGGAGCTGGTCGAGCATGGCCGCCGAGGCGTCGACGGCGACGACCCGGCCGCGCGGGAGCGCCTCGAGCAGCACCGCGGTGTCCCGCCCGGTGCCGCAGCCGGCGTCCAGCACCGTCTCGGTGCCGGTGAGCGCGAGCCGGGCGATGGCGCGCCGCCCCCACAGCTCGTGCGGCAGCCGCAGCCGCCCGTAGGCGGCCGCGTCCCACTCCCAGGCCACGACGCCGGCGCTCAGAGGCCGGAACGCGCTGAGGGCCCGGCGGGTTGGGCGGGCTCGGCCAGCCCGGCGTCCCGCCGGCGCAGCAGCTCCGCCCACACCTCGTCCACCCGGGCCCGCAGCTCGTCGAGCGACCCGCTGTTGTCGACCAGGATGTCGGCCACCGCCCGCCGCTGCTCGTCGGTGGCCTGGGCGGCCATCCGGGCCTCGGCCTGGTCGCGGGCGAGGCCGCGCCGGGCGAGCCGTTCCAGCCGCAGCCCACGCGGTGTCTCGACGACCACGATCACATGGTAGCCGGGGCGCGGTCCGCCCTCCACCAGCAGCGGGATGTCGTGGATCACGACGGCGTCCGGCGGCGCGGCCGCGATCCGGCCCGCCATCTCCGCCCGGATCAACGGATGAGTGATCGCCTCGAGCCGGCGTCGGCTCGCCGTGTCGGCGAACACCACCCGCCCCAGGGCCTCCCGGTCGAGGGCGCCGTCCGCTTGTAGCACGGACGACCCGAACGCCTCGGCGACGGCGGCGAGACCCGGTGTCCCGGGGGCGACGACCTCGCGGGCGATCCGGTCGGCGTCCACCAGCAGGGCGCCGTGTTCCACCAGGAGCTCCGACACGGCGCTCTTACCCGACCCGATTCCGCCCGTGAGGCCCACAATCAGCACCAGCCGAGTCTGCCAGGCTCCACCCGGGCCCGCGACGGGTCCGGGACGGGTCCGCGGCCGGCCCGCGACGGGTCCGGGCGACGCGAGCCGGCCGAGCTGGTCGGCACACTGGACGGGTGGCACCCACCAGCACCGAGCCCGGCCGGATCCGGCCCAGCCGCTCGGCGCGGGCGCGGGCGGTGCTCGTCCGAGGCTGGCCGGCGCTGCTCACCGGCGGCCTGCTCGCTGCCGGCACGGTGGGCCTGGTGCTGCTGCCCACGCTCGCCAGCTCCGCTCCGCTGCTGCTCATCGCGCTGCGGCCCACGGTCTCCGTCCTGCTGCTGGTCGGCGGGGACGTCGCGTTCCTGCCCGCGCTGCTGATCGCCACGGTGCTGCGGGCCCTGCTCGATCTCGGGTACTTCGGCCTGGCCCGTCACAACATCCGGTCGCTGCTGCTGCGCCGGATCGGCACCAGCCGACTGGTCACCGTCCTGTCCCGGCACGGCGCGCAGCGCGGCCTGCTGTGGTTCTGCCTGATCAACACGAACGTGGCCGTCGACGCGGCGCTGGGCACCGGGTCGGTGTCGACGCGCCGGTTCCTGCGGTTCCTCATCCCCGGTTCGATGACCTCCTCGGCGCTGTACCTGTCGGCGGGCAGCGCCCTCGGGCCGTGGACCAGCGACCTGGTCCGCTGGCTCGACAACCACGCGAGCCTGCTCGTCCTCGGCGGCATCGCGCTGGCCTGCGCCCACGCCGTGGTGGTCCTGGTGACCCGCCGGGTGCGCGCCAGGCGACGCCCGGCCCGGGTGACCACCACCCGCCCGCCGGTCCACGTCGACGACGTCGGCTAGCGGACGACATCGGCTAGCGATCGGCCAGCGGAGGCCGCCGGCCGAAAAAGGCCGGACAGGCCCGATGGACGGTTCGGTGGCGGCGTATATCCGCGCCGATTTTCTCATTTTCTCCGACACCGGACGAATTTCCCGCGAGCACCACTTGAGCGGCGTTCGGGCGCGAATTTCCGCGCTGTGATCTAACACGGCTTTCACAGGCCGGACGACCACCCGGGCGTAAGACCTCGTGACTGCCCGAGAACCCCGCGGCCCGTCACGTGCCGGATCGGAGAGGTGGATCGTCCTGGTGTCTCGTTCGAAGTTGATCGGCACGGCGCTCGTGACGGCGGCGCTGGTGAGTGCCTGTGGCGCAGGGGGATCCACCCAGAACGGGACGGCGGCGTGGACCTGCGCGCCGGGCGTCACCGACGACGGGATCACGGTCGGCGTGCTCTACCCGGACAGCGGCGCGGTGTCGGCCCAATACACCGGATTCCGCTCCGGCGTCGAGGCCCGCCTGGCGGAGCAGAATGCCGCCGGCGGGGTGGACGGCCGCCGGATCACGGCGATCTGGCGTGATGACGAGTCCAGCCCGGGCGTCAACCTGCGCGCGGCGAAGGATCTCGTGGCCGCGGGCGCGTTCGCGATCCTCGAACACACGGCGTACTCGGAACAGTCCGCGCCCTGGCTCGACCAGCAGCACATTCCCGTGGTGGGGGTGGCCGACCAGCCGTTGTGGGCGGACCACCCGAACATGTTCACGTACACCTACGTCGCCGACGACACCGAGGCGACGACCACCCTGGGGCAGTTCGTCCAGTCCCGGGGCGGAACCCGGGCGGCACTGATCATCACCTCGGCGACCCGGGCCTCCCTGCTCTACGCCGAGAGCGCGCGGCGCAGTCTGGAGGCGGCGGGCATCCCGGTCGTGTTCGAGGAGCCGATCGACGGCATCACCATGGCCAACGTCGTCGGGCGGATCGTCCGGACCGGGGCGGACACCCTGGTGGCGGCGACCTCGCTCGACATCTACACCGGCGCGCTGATCACCGCCGCCGAGCGGGGCCACCCGTTCGGGACGGCGATCTCGCCCGCCGGCTACGACATGCGGGTGCTGGCCTCCGGCCTGCGGCAGGCCCTGGCCGGCACCTACACGCCGCTGCCCTTCACCGCGCTGGAGCGGGACCTGCCCGCGCACCGCGACTACCTGGCCGCGATGGCCCGGCACGCCCCCGAGATCCAGCCACCAAGCCAGCAGAGCGCCGTCAACGGCTGGATCAGCGCCGACCTGTTCCTGCGCGGCCTGCGGACCCCGGGGCACTGCCCGACCCGCGACTCCTACATCCACGGGCTGCGCGGCGTGACCGACTACGACGCCGGCGGCCTGCTCATCCGGAAGGTCGACCTCTCCGCCGGGTCGGGCCAGCTGGACCGCTGCGCCGACTTCGTCCGCGTCTCCGGGACCGGTGACGTGTTCGAGACCGTCGAGCCCCAGCCGCGGTGCGGCGAGCTCGTCCCGGCGGCGCCGGGACTGACCGCGGCGACGACCTCGGCGACCGGCTCGGCGACGACATCGGCGACGATCTCGGCACCGGACGGCTCAGGCCGATCTGGACATCTGCTCACGTAGCGACCAAGGTCGGTGGCGGCGGGTCAGATCCACCCGGGACGGCCCACACGTGGAGGAGTCGCCGATGACCGGCCACCGACGCTGCGCGCCCTGTGCCGTGCCACCGCACATCCTCGAGCGCATCGCCAGGAACGGGAACGACGAGCAGCGCGCCCGCGCGCTGTCCACCATGGCCCAGGACTCCTCGCACCGCAGCGTGCGGGTGCACAACGCCCTGATGCGCTCGGTGCAGCGCCCGGCGACCCCGCCGCGGCTGGCCCCGACCAGCGGCCCGCGCCGCACGATCGGCGACGCGAAGGAGTCCGAGGACCTGCCGGGCACGACCGTGCGGGTCGAGGGCGCCGGCCCGGTGGCCGACGTCGCGGTGAACGAGGCGTACGACGGCCTCGGCGCCACGTTCGCGTTCTTCCTCGACGCCTACGGCCGGGACTCGATCGACGACGACGGGATGGGCCTGCTCGCGACCGTGCACTACGGCGAGCACTACGAGAACGCCTTCTGGAACGGCCGGCAGATGGTCTTCGGTGACGGTGACGGCGAGCTGTTCAACCGGTTCACGGTCTCGCTGGACGTCATCGGCCACGAGCTCGCGCACGGCGTCACCGAGGACGAGGCGCAGCTGATGTACCTGAACCAGTCGGGCGCGCTGAACGAGTCGCTGAGCGACGTCTTCGGCTCGCTGGTGAAGCAGCACGCGCTCGGCCAGACCGCCGCGGAGGCCGACTGGCTGATCGGCGCGGGCCTGCTCACCGACGCCGTGCAAGGCGTGGCGCTGCGGTCGATGAAGGAGCCCGGGACGGCCTACGACGATCCGGTGCTCGGCGACGACATCCAGCCCGCGCACATGGACGGCTACGTCCGCACGACGACCGACAACGGCGGGGTGCACATCAACTCGGGCATCCCGAACAAGGCTTTTTACACGCTCGCGGTGGCCCTCGGCGGCCACGCCTGGGAGCGCGCGGGCCGAATCTGGTACGAGGCGCTGCGTGCCCCCCAGCTGCGGCCGAACGCCACGTTCCGGTCGTTCGCCGCGGCCACCTCACGCCAGGCCCAGGTGCTGTTCGGGCCGGAGGAGACCCAGGCCGTGCGGGACGCCTGGGCCTCGGTCGGCGTGCCGGTCTGAGGCCCCGGGCGGGCGGGGAGAATCGGAGCGTGACCGGCGACCGGAACACCGGGCCCCGCCCGGACGGCGGCGGCCCCGCCGACCTGGCCGGGCGGATAAGAGTGGTCCTGGAACGCTCCGGCGGGATCCTGGGCCGCCCGGTCCGGCGTGGCCTCGACACCGCCCAGCTCCCCGCCGACCAGGCGGCCACGCTGCGGTCGCTGGCCGCCTCGGTCACGACCGAGCCGGCCGGGCCGCCCGCCCCGGTTGACCCGGCCGGGCCGGCTAGCCGGGGCGGGGCGGTCGGCCCGGCCGGGGCGGACCGCTTCGTCTACGTCATCGAGGTCGAGTACCCGGGCGGGCGGGTGGAGCGGACGTTCCACGAACCGGTGCCCGACGGGGTCAGACCCCTGCTGACGTTGCTGTCACGCGCGCCGCGGCTACCCGCTCGGCCCGGGTGACCAACGCCAGCTTCTCCAGCAGGCGGTTCTCCGCGTCGATGAGCGCGGCGCTCGACGGCTCGTGGCTCCTGGTCACCGAGATGCCGACGGCGATCGGCGCCGCCGACTCCCGGGCCCACGACCGGCGGAGCTCGTCGACCATCGCCTCGGCCCGTTCCCGACCGCCGGTCGGGATGGCCACCGCGAACCGGCTGACCGACCAGCGGGCCAGCTGCGTCGACTCGTCGCAGACGGCCCGCAGGTGTTCGGCGAACCGGCCGGTCAGCCGGTCCCGGGCGGCGGCCCGACGGTCGCCGGCGCCCGGCCGGAGCCCGGCTACGTCGAGCCCCGCGGCGTCACCGGCCCGGACGTCGAACAGGCACACCGCGGTGCCCGGCGACAGCCCCTGCAGGGTGGAGAGGAACTCCGCCCGGCTGGTGGGCCCGGCGGCGCCATCCGTGCGGCGCTCCCCGGTCGGGGCGGCCCGCAGCCGGCCGAGGCCGTGGCCGGCCTGCCCGGCCAGCAGCGCCATCGCCCGGTAAAGCGACGGGTCGATCGCGGCCACCGGGTCCGGCCAGCGGGCGCACATGACTCCGAGCGCGCCGCCCTCCCCCGGGATCGGAACCAGAAACGCGGAGGCCACACCGCTGGTGCGGACGATGTCCAGGTTGAAGCCGGGGAAGGTCGGCGCGTCCGGGACGAACAGTGGGCTCTGCGTCCGCAGGACCTCGCCGATGACCGTCTCGTCGTTCGAGCTGAACCGCTGCCCCGGTTTGATGATGGAGGTGGCCCCGGGCGCCCGGGAGGCCCCGACGGAGCTGTAGACCGTCGAGCCGGGCGCGTCGGACATCAGGACGGTGACGACGTCGCCGCCCAGCATGTGCCGCGCGGCGTCGCTGACCAGGGACGCCGCCGCGGGAAGATCGTCCGGATACCACAGCTGGTCCAGCGCCCGCGCGGTGTCGGTGACCACGGCGAGCAGCACGGCCTCCCGGCGGACGTCCATCATGACCGCGGCGTGCCGGGCGAGGCTCTCCAGGGCCTCGCGCTGGCCCGGGGTGAGTCGCCGCGGGATCCGGTCGCTGATCGTGACCGCGCCGATGGCGTGGCCGTCGGAGGTCCGCACCGGGACGGCGGCGATGAAGCGGATCGGCCGGCCGGGGAACGCCCTGGTCCCGTGCGCGAACCGGGTGTCGAGCATCGAGTCGGGGACCTCCACCAGCTCGCCCGCCGCGACGGCGTGCGAGGCCACGCCGACCCGGGCCGGCACGTCGTTCATGTCGTGGCCGTGCCGGCCCAGGTAGGTCTCCCTGTCGGCGCCGACCAGGAGCACCGACCCAACGTTGCAGCCGGTCATCGCCGCCGCGAGAGCCGCCATGTCGTCCAGGGGGTAGGTCCGCGGCTGGAACGCGATCTCGTAGCGCCGGGTCGCGGCGACCCGCGCCGCCTCGTCCGCCACCGGCGGGGCCAGGACACCGAACCGCCGCGTCTGCGACACCGTGAAGGTGCCGTCCTGGGTGACGATCGGCGCGGAACGCGCCGCGTCGACCGCGTCACCCGCCGAGCCGTCGCCGCCCGTCGGCACGCCACCCACGCCGGCCGGCACCGCATCGCCGGCCGGCAGGGTCGCCCCGGCGGGACCGGGGCGGTCGGTGGGCGCGGTCCGCGCGACCAGCAGATCCTCGAGGTGCGCCGGCGGGCGCGGGCGCGAGATCGCGTCACCCTGCAGGATGTCGCAGCCGAGCTCGGTCATCATCCGCAGCGTCCGTTCGTCCTCGACGCCCTCGCCGACGACCCGCAGGCCTAGCCGGTGGCCGAGGTCCAGCACCGAACGCACGATCGCCGCGTCCGGCAGGCTGCCGCGGGCGTCCGCGACGAACCCGCGGTCGATCTTGACCTCGTCGAACGGCAGTGCCTTGAGGATCTCCATCGAGCTGTAGCCGGTGCCGAAGTCGTCCAGCGCGAGCTTGACGCCCTTGCTGCGCAGCTCCCGGAGCATGGCCGCGGCCCGGCCGGGCTGGGTCACCAGCGCGCTCTCGGTGATCTCGAGGGTCAGCACGTCCGGGGGGAGCTGGTGGCGGGCCAGGCTCCCGGTCACCAGGCTGGGCAGGTCGTCCAGGACGAGCATGCGGGCGGACAGGTTCACCGAGACGGGCACATGCAGCCCACGGGCGGCCCAGGCGGCGCACTGCCGCAGCGCCTCGTCCAGTACCCAGCGGGTGACGTCGACGATGAGCGCCGAGCGCTCCGCCATCGGCAGGAACGCGCCAGGCGGCAACAGCCCGCGGGTCGGATGGCTCCAGCGCACGAGAGCCTCGACGCCGACGATCCGCCCGGTCGCCGCCGCCTGGAGCGGCTGGTAGAAGACGATGAGCTCGTCCCTGGCGATGGCCGCGCGCAGCTCGGCGTACAGCGCGATCTCCCAGGAGCGCACCCCGGCGATACCCGCGTCCCACAGGCCGACCCGCTCACCCTCGCGTTTCGCCCGGGACAGCGCCGCGTCCGCGCAGGGCAGCAGCGACCCGATCGTCTCCCCGTCCCGCGGGGCGGCGGCCAGCCCGGCGCTCGCCTCGACCTCGACCTCGACGCCGTGCACCGTGAACGGTCCCTCGATCTGGCGCAGCACCGACTCACCGAGCTCACGCAGGCCGCTCTCCCGACTCGCCGACCCCGGCGTGGACCCGCCCCGACGCGGGCCGCCGGGCCCGGCGCCGCCCCGGTCGAGGGCTCCCCGCCCGGCGTCGCCATCGCCCAGCTCGTCGTCCCGCCGGTCCTCAGCCGCCGGAACGGCGATGACGAGCGCGAACTCGTCGCTGCCGAGCCGGCCGACGAACGACGGCCGCGGCGTCACCGCGGGCAGCGCGCGGGCCAGCTGGCGCAGCAGTTCGTCGCCGGCCTCGTGCCCCAGCGCGTCGTTGACCTCGCGGAACCGGTTGATGTCGAGCAGGAGCAGTACCGCCGCGCCGTCCTTCTTGACCGCCCGGGCGATGGCCGGGTCCGCGGCGCGGGTCAGCCCGCTACGCGCCACCAGCGATGTCAGCGGATCGGAGTAGGCCTGCTCCCCGCGCCACTGGAACAGCACGTACATCACCAGACAGCCGCCGGCCGAGCTGACGGCCGCCGTGATCAGCAGCGCCGGCGAGCCGGCGAGGGCCGAGTTGACCGAGGCCGCCAGCAGCAACGTCAGGGCCACCCAGGCCGCCATGGCCAGGCTCCAGCCGAGCCTGAGCACACCGCAGTAGCTGGCGATCCACGGGAACCACAGCAGGAACAACTGGCTTTCCTCGCCGGGTACGGCGTCGGCGGCCGCGGTTCCCATGCCGGCCGCCATCGAGGCGGCGGCGAGCGCGGCCAGCCACGGCCACCGCTCGTGGTTGGCGACGAGCCGCTGGATGAGGGCCAGATTGACCAGTGCGATGGCCAGCCCGATCCAGCTCCCGGCGCGCAGTCGCCCCGGAGATCCGGGAATGGTCAGGATCAGCAGGAAGAACCCTGCCATTCCGATGGTGAGGACCATGAGTAGGCGGCGGCGGTCGACGACTACGGGACCGCTGGTCACGACCCGCCCCCTCTCCCTGGCCGCGGCAGGCCCCGGCGCTGCGCACTGAACCGGCTCCGTTGCGACCGGCTTCCTTGCGACCGGCTCCGTTGCGGCGGCCCGCGGCCGACGGGACCCGGGCATGCCGGACCGCCCACACGGACACCAGCGACCTGCCGTAGTCAGAACATAACCAAAAACCGAATGAATCTAACGTCCGCGACGGGCCTTTACCAACCGCATTTCGGACAGGAAGCCCGAACTACGGGGAATTCAACGCCAGCGAAGATGACCACGGCTCGGCATGTCGACCTAACGGCCGGAAAATCGGAAATACGCCTGGAAACCAGGGCGAGCGGGCTCCGGTGACCGGCGTCAGGGGCGGCTGTCACGGGATTGGCTCCAGGCCGGCCCCGTGGCCGGCGTCAGTGGCCGGCTTCGTCCCAGGTCCGGCCGGCGCCGACGCTCACCTCGAGCGGCACGGACATCTCGTACGCGCTGCTCATCTCGGCGCGTACCAGCGCCTCGATCTCCGCCCGCTCGCCGGGGGCGATCTCCAGCACGAGTTCGTCGTGCACCTGCAGGAGCAGCCGGGAGCGCAGGTCACGCGAGCGCAGGGCGCGTGCCACCCCCAGCATCGCGATCTTGATGATGTCGGCCGCCGACCCCTGGATGGGGGCGTTGAGCGCCATCCGCTCGGCCATCTGCCGACGTTGGGTGTTGTCGCTGGTCAGGTCGGGCAGGTACCGACGGCGACCCATGATGGTCTCGGTGTAGCCGTCGCGGCGGGCCTGCTCGACGACGCCGCGCAGGAAGTCCCGGACGCCGCCGAACCGGGCGAAATAGGCGTCCATCTGCTCGCGGGCCTCATCCGGGGCGATTCCGAGCTGGCCGGCGAGCCCGAACGCGGACAGGCCGTAGGCCAGCCCGTAGGACATCGCCTTGATCCGCCGGCGCAGCTCGGGGTCGACCTCGGCGACCGGCAGCCCGAACGCCTGCGCGGCCACGAAGGTGTGCAGGTCCTCCCCCGACGCGAACGCCTCGATGAGGCCGGCGTCGCCGGACAGGTGGGCCATCAGCCGCATCTCGATCTGCGAGTAGTCAGCCGTCAGGAGCGTCTCGTACCCCTGGCCGACCACGAACGCCTGCCGGATCTGCCGGCCCTGCGGGGTGCGGATCGGGATGTTCTGCAGGTTCGGGTCGGTGGACGACAACCGGCCGGTCGCCGCGATCATCTGGTTGAACGTGGTGTGGATCCGGCCGACGTCGTCGATCATCGGGATGAGTGAGTCGACGACGGTCTTGAGCCGGGCGACGTCGCGGTGGTGCAGCAGCACCGGGATCAGCGGATGGTCGGACTGGGTGGCCAGCCACGCCAGCGCGTCGGCGTCGGTGGTGTAACCGGTCTTGATCTTCTTGGTCTTCGGCAACGCGAGCTCGTCGAACAGGATCTGCTGGAGCTGCTTGGGTGAGCCGAGGTTGAACGCCCGCCCGACGATGCCGTGCGCCTGCGCGGCGACGTCGGCGACCTCGCCGCTGTAGTGCTTCTGCAGGTCAAGGAGGTGCTCCTCGTCGGCCGCGATGCCCGCGCGCTCCATCGTGGCCAGGACGGAGACCAGCGGGAGCTCCATCTCCCGCAGCAGGCGGGCCGCGCTGCGGCGTTCCAGGTCGCCGTCGAGCGCGTCGGCCAGCTCCAGCGCGGCCCGGGCGCGGATCGCGTCGGCCTCCGCCTCGTCGGCCTCGCCGGACCCGTCGAGGGTGAGCTGGCCGTTGCTCGGGGCGTCCGACTTCAGCTCGCGGTTCAGGTAGCGCAGGGCCAGGTCAGCCAGGTCGAAGGAACGCTGGCCGGGCAGCGCCAGGTAGGCCGCGAGCGCGGTGTCGCTGGTGACGCCGGCCAGGGTGAAACCGGCCTCGGCGAGCGCCAGCATCGGACCCTTGAGGTCGTGACCGGCCTTCGCCCGATCCGGGTCGGCCAGCCAGCCGGCGAGGGCCACCGAGTCGTCGGCGGTGAGCTGGGTCGGGTCGACCCAGGCGGCGGCGCCGTCGGCGGCCGCGAGGGCCACCGAGACGATCACCCCGGTGCCACGGCCCCAGGTGCCGCGCAGGTGCAGGCCCGTGCGGCCGGCGCCGGAGACGTGCTCGGCGAGCCACGCGGCGAGCTCGCCCGGCCCGGGCAGGCTCAGCTCGATCTCGAAGCCCTCGTCGGCGGCCGGCGGCGCGACCGACAGCGCCGCGTACAGCCGCTCCCGCAGCACCCGGAACTGCAGCGTGTCGAAGAGCTGGTGGACGGCCTCGCGATCCCAGGGGTGCAGGCGCAGGTCGGCCGGCGCCAGCTCCAGCGGCACCTCCCGGGCCAGCTCGGTCAGCGAGCGGTTGCGGATCACGTTGGACAGGTGCTCCCGCAGCGACGCGCCGGTCTTGCCGCCGATCTCGTCGGCCCGGTCGACCAGCTCGGCCAGCGAGCCGAACTGCTGGATCCACTTGGTGGCCGTCTTCTCCCCCACCCCGGGCACCGAGGGCAGGTTGTCGGACGGGTCGCCGCGCAGCGCGGCGAAGTCGGGGTACTGCGTCGGGGACAGGCCGTACTTGGCGTGCACCTCGTCGGGGGTGAAACGGGTCATGTCGCTGATGCCCTTCCGGGTCATCAGCACCGTCACCCGCTCGTTCACGAGTTGCAGCGCGTCGCGGTCGCCGGTCACGACCAGGACGTCCATCCCCTCGGCGGAGGCCTGGGTGGCGAGGGTGGCGATCACGTCGTCGGCCTCGTACCCGGCGGCGCTCACGCCGGGCACCGCCAGCGCGTCGCAGACCTGGTGGATCAGCGCGACCTGGCCGACGAAGTCCGCCGGCGTCTCCGAGCGGCCGGCCTTGTACTCGGCGTACTGCGTGTGCCGGAAGGTCGGGGTCGGCAGATCCCACGCGACGGCGACATGCGTGGGCTTCTCGTCACGCAGGACGTTGATCAGCATCGAGGTGAAGCCGTAGACGGCGTTCGTCGGCTGGCCGGTGCTGGTCGAGAAGTTCTCCACCGGCAGCGCGAAGAAGGCACGGTAGGCCAGCGAGTGCCCGTCGAGCAGCAGCAGCCGGGGACGGTCCGCGGACGCCGGCGCACGGCTGGCCGCCGACGAGCTGCTGGGCGGGGACGAGGTAGTCGCAGGCACGCGGCGAGTCTAGGCCGTGGGTACGACAGGTCCGCGCATGTCCGGCGCCGGGCGGGCTGGCGGACCATCTCCGCCGCCCGGCCGTCCGGACGCGCCGAACGCGCGTACCGCCGCCCGACCACGAGGTGGTCTGGTCCGCGCGCGGCGCTAGCTGGAGTTCCCCGGTTCCCAGCCCAGGGCGGGGCCCAGCTTCTCGGCCAGGTCGGTGAGGATCTGGACGTAGTCCTCGTGCTCGAAGGTGAAGGGGAGGGCGAAGGCGACCTCGGTGACCTCGCGGAAGCCGGCGTGGGCGTAGAGGGCCTCGGCGATCTGCTCGGACGTGCCGAGCAGATCGCGGGCGAACAGCATCCGCTGCGGCCCCTGCGGGCTGAAGGTCCGCGGGGTGCGGGCGTCGACGTGGGCCTGGTAGCGGGCGCGTTGGCCGCTGGTGGCGCTGTCGGTCGGGATCACCACGAGACCCTGGGACACCCGCGCCGCCGGGCCGTCGGGATGCGCCGCGCGGAACGCCCGGATGTGGGCTCGCTGGACGGTGGCGAAATCGTCCGGGTGGGCGGTGTCCCCGTCCCCGACAGCGCGGACGACGCTGCTGGTCAGGAGGTTCATGGCGTGCTCGCCCGCCCAGGCGGCCGACGCGACGCCGGCACCGCCGTACCACATCCGGGAGCGCAGGCCGGGCGAGTGCGGCTGCACCTGGTCGGAGAACTGCTCGAAGCCCTCGGCACCGCGGAACCCGCTCGCCGGCTCGCCGGCCACATGCCGCAGCAGCCGGACCACACGCTCGTAGGTGAAGTCCTCGCGGTCGCCGGTGTCCGGGTAGAGCGCTTCCCTGACCCGCTCGTAGAACATGGGTGGCCCGACGCTCACCCCGGGGTTGATCCGGCCGCCGGACAGGATGTCGACGGTGGCGAGGTCCTCGGCCAGCCGCAGCGGGTTCTCCCAGCCCAGCGGCGTGACCGCTGTGCCGAGCTGGATCCGGCTGGTCCGCTGGGTGGCGGCGGCCATGATCGCGATCGGGGACGACACACCGTACTGCAGATGGCGGTGGCGCAGCCAGGCGCTGTCGAACCCGAGCCGCTCGCCCAGTTCGATGATCCGCAGTGTGGACTGGTGCCCCGGACCGGGGTCGTTCCCGTCGAACAGCCCGATCGTCAGGAAGCCGAGCTGCTCCAGGGCGACCCCGGCACCGGCATCCCGCGCCCCCGCCTCGGCATCCACGACTTCTCGACCCTACCGGCGGGGCCCCCGGTGACGACCATCTCCGCCGACCGGGGCGAAGGTGAACTAGGGTGCTTGACGTGTCCAGAACCGCGGCGGGTACGGACGATCAGCTCAGCGTGCTCAACGAGCTCAACGAACATCGCGGTGAGCTCAGTGAACGCATGGGGATCGTGCTGACGGAGGCGAGCGCGCAGCGCGTGGTCGCCACCATGCCGGTCGCCGGCAACCGCCAGCCCTACGGCCTGCTGCACGGCGGTGCCTCGGTGGCCCTCGCGGAGACCGTCGGCTCGGTCGCCTCGATGCTGTCGGCCGGGCCCGACCGGATCGCCGTCGGGATCGAGATCAACGCCACGCACCACCGCGCGGTCCGCGACGGCGTCGTGACGGCGGTCGCGGCCCGGGTGCACGGGGGGTCGACGCTGGCCACCTACGACATCCGGATCACCGACGAGGCCGGCCGGGGCGTGTGCACCTGTCGGCTGACCTGCATGCTGCGCGATCGCCCACCGGGCGGTGGCGAGGTTCCGACGGGCCGGGTCAGCCCGGGCCCGGGCACCGACTGACCCGCTACCCGCCGACCTGCCACTCCCCGACCGGCTCCCGCCGACCGGGTACGGGCTGACCGGGTACGCGGTGAACGGACACCCGGTGAACAGACACGCGGTGAACGGACGCGGTGGACGGTGCGCACAGCTGCCCTGCTACCGTCGATTGCTGGTGGACGCCCGGGGCGGATGAGTAGAAAACGCCGGGCACGGGGAAGGTTCGGACGGCACCAAAGTCCACCCCGGGCATTCACCAAAGCGCAGGCCACAGGCACCGCAAGCCACGGCCGCGGCATCGGTGGCACTAGGGTGCCACCGCGTCGGAATCACTCGGGCTGCCCAGGTAGGCGTCGCGCACCCGCGGGTCGCGGGCCAGCTCGTCGGCACTGCCCGTCAGCGCCACCTGGCCGGTGTCCAGGACATAGCCCCGATGCGCGATCCGCAGCGCCGCCGCCGCGTTCTGCTCCACCAGCAGGACGGTCACCCCACCGGTGTTGATCTCCTCGATCACCTCGAAGATCGTCGCGACCAGTTTCGGGGCCAGCCCGAGCGAGGGCTCGTCCAGCAGGACCAGCCGGGGCCGGGCCATCAGCGCCCGTCCGATCGCCAGCATCTGCTGCTCCCCGCCGGACAGCGTGCCCGCGGGCTGGCGGTCCCGCTCGGCGAGGCGGGGGAACAGCGCGTGCACCCGGTCGAGGCCACGGCGGACGTCCCGGCGGGCCTCCTGGCGGGCGTCGCGGCCGGCCCGGTCCCAGGCCCGGCGACGGTCGGTGTAGGCGCCCATCGCGAGGTTCTCGGCCACCGTCATCGCCGGGAAGATCCGCCGCCCCTCGGGCACGTGGCTGATGCCGAGCGCGGCTATCCGGTGCACCGGCAGCCCCGGCTGGTCCCGCGTGTCGCCGGCACCGGCACTGTTTCCGCTGTCACCGCCGGTGCCGGCCAGGTGGGTGCCGTCGAACCAGACCGAGCCGCGGGCCGGCGACAGGAGCCCGGAGATCATCCGCAGCGTGGTGGTCTTCCCGGCTCCGTTCGCGCCGAGCAGGGCCACCACCTCACCCGGGTCGACCCGCAGCGAGATGCCCCGCAGCGCGGTGACGGCCCCGTAGGCCACCTCGACGTCGCGCACGTCCAGCAGCGGCCGCTCGGGGACGGTCAGGTCGACCAACGTCCCGGCCGCGAGCGTGTTCCGGAACACCGGCACGCTTCGGGCGCGCCGGGTGTTCCCGATCGGTGGCAGGTCGTCGAGCGGCGGGAAGTCGTCGCGCGGCGGTCCGTCCGACGGGTTCCTGTCCGATGTCACGGCGCGTCCCGCCTCTCGTCCGGTTCGCCCAGGTAGGCCTCGACGACCGCGGGGTCGGCCCGGACCTCGTCGGGACGTCCCGCGGCGATCACCCGGCCGAAGTTGAGCACGACGATCGCGCGGGCGACCGCGGCCACCAGCCGGATGTCGTGCTCGATGAGGAGCACCGAGATCCCCCGGCCCGCGACGGCGCGGATGAGCGTGACGAGGTCGGCGCGTTCGGCGGCGGTGGCGCCGGCGGCCGGCTCGTCGAGCAGCAGCAGCGAGGGCGACGTTCCGAGCGCCCGGGCGATCTCCAGCCGCCGCTGCTCCCCGTAGGCCAGCGCGGCCGCCGGCCGCTCGGCCCGGTGGCCCAGCCCGACGAAGTCGAGCAGCTCATGGCAGCGGTCGAGGATCTCCCGTTCCTCCCGCCGCACCCCCCGGGTCGGCACCAGTCCGCGCAGCGCCCCCGCGCGGGCCCGCACCTCGACGCCGACCTGCACGTTCTCCACCGCCGACATCTCCGGGAACAGGCGGATGTTCTGGAACGTCCGGGCCACACCGAGCCGCGCGACCCGGTGCGGGGACCGCCCGACCAGCTCGACCTCTGCGTCCGCCGGCCAGAAGCGCGCGCTGCCCGACTGCGGCCGGTAGGCACCGGTCAGACAGTTGAACAGCGATGTCTTCCCGGCCCCGTTCGGGCCGATGACGGCCAGCACGCTCCCCCGGTCCTGGCGCAGCGAGACGCCGTCCAGGCTGGTCAGCCCGCCGAAGCGCAGAGTGACGTCGCGGACGTCCAGGACCGGGGCGCGGGGCGTCGAGGGCCGCGGACCGGGGATGGGCCCGCCGGTCACCCCGCCGCCTCGGTCGACGTGGCGGGTGCCGTGCTTCCCGCGGGTGCCGTGCTTCCCGCCGGTGCCGCAGGGCCTGCTGCCACCGCCGGTCGCCGCGGGGCGGCGGCCGAGCCGGGGCGGGCGGCCGCCCGCGGACCCCGCGATGGCAGCAGGCCCTGCGGGCGGAAGATCATCATCAGGACCACCACGGCGCCGAAGTAGATGTAACGGTCCGCGGGCGGGACCGTGTCGCGCAGCAGGAACGCCGTGCCCTGCAGCACCAGCGCCCCGAGGACCACGCCGAGCCGCGAGCCCATCCCACCGAAGATCACGATGGTCAGCACGAGCAGCGAGGACTGCAGGCCGAACGTCTGCGGGTTGAAGAACTGTTTGGTGGCCAGGACCACGCCGGCGAAGCCCGACACGGACGCGCCGACGGCGAAGGCCAGCAGTTTCATCCGCATCGTCGCCACGCCGGTGGCCTCGGCGGCGACCTCGTCCTGGCGGATCGCCGTCCAGGCCCGGCCGGTCCGGGAGCGTTCCCACCGGCCGAAGACCACCATGACGAGCACGATCAGGGCGACGAGGAGGTAGTAGTAGGGCAACGGCTTCAGGCCCCAGGAGTAGTGCGCGCCCGGCAGGTCGACCGACAGCGGCGGCAGGCCGAACACGCCGCGCGGGCCGCCGGTGACACCGTCGGCGTTGTTCGCGAGCAGCTGGACGATCTCACCGAACCCGAGGGTCACGATGGCCAGGTAGTCCCCGCGCAGGCGCAGCGTGGGGCCGCCCAGCACGACACCCGCGACGGCCGCCACGACCAGCGCGACGGGCAGCGCGAAGAACGGGTTGACCTGCCAGGGCGCGTGCCAGGGCATGGCGTCCGCCGACGTCACGTAGGCCGTGGTGTAGGCGCCGATCGCGAAGAAGGCGATGTAGCCGAGATCGAGCAGGCCGGCGTAGCCGACGACGACGTTCAGGCCGAGGGCGAGCAGGGCGTAGATCCCGATCTCGCTGACCAGCGCCTGCTGGGCCGCCGTCGACAGCAGCGGCGGAACCGCCACGGCCACGCCGAGCAGCGCCAGGTTGCCCGCCGGCGCCGCCCACCGGCCACGGCGGAACGGCACCCACCGGTCGCGACGGAACGACGCCCACGCGGCACCGGCTGACGACACGGCACCGGTCGACGACACGGCACCGGTCGACGACACGGCACCGGCTGACGGCACGGCACCGCGGCCGGCGGACCGGAGCCGGGTCGTCAGCCGGTCGGCACCGATCGACAGCGCCCACAGCGCGAGCCCCGCGGCGGCGAACCCGGCCGCCCGCGCGGGTGTGAACGAGCCCTCGATCCCCGCCAGTGGACGGTCGGCGTCCCCGGACGGGCCTGTCGCCACCGCGGCGATCACGGCCAGGAACAGGCAGGCGCCCAGCCGCCGGGCCGCCGGTGACCTGGCCACCACCGGCCAGGGCGCACCCCCCGGCCGGGCCGCCCACGACCGCAGTTCGCGCAGCTGGGCCCGCCGCGACCGGGCCTTCCGCGCCCGCACGGAATGAGATCGGACGGAACGCTCCCGGACCGCGGGAGTCCGCCGCGGCCCGGGCCGGCGGAGCTTCACGCCGGCCGCCCGAGCCTGGTCCCGAGCAGACCGGACGGGCGTACCAGCAGCACCAGCACCAGCATCGTGAAGGCGATGACGTTCTTGTAGGAGGCGTCGAACAGGTAGCCGCCGAAGCTCTCGACCAGACCGAGCAGCAACCCGCCGAGGACCGCGCCACGCACGTTGCCGATGCCGCCGAGCACCGCCGCGGTGAACGCCTTGATCCCCGGGACGAACCCCATCGTGTAGGAGGCGTTGAAGGTCATCGCGTAGAGGAACCCGCCCGCGCCGGCCAGCAGCCCGCCGAGCACGAACGTCACGACGATGACCTTCTGGACGTCGACGCCCATCAGGCCGGCGCACTCGGCGTCCTGGGCCACCGCGCGCACGGACTGCCCCAGCCGGGTGCCGGCCACCAGGTGGTCGACGGCGAGCAGCATCGCCAGCGCCGTGCCGGCGATGACCAGCGACTGGGTGGAGATCTCCGCGCCGAACACCGTCACGACGGTCCCGTTGGTGAACAGGTCGGGTACCGGGACGCTCTGCCGGCCGAACTCCTTGCCGGCCAGGTTGAAGGCGAACAGCGAGGCCCCGATCGCGCTGATCAGATAGGCGAGCCGCGGTGCGCCGCGGCGGCGCAGCGGCCGGTAGGCGCACCGTTCCAGCGCGTACGCCGCCGCGGCGCCGGCCAGCGCGCCCGCCACCAGCCCGAACAGCACCAGCCCGGCCGAGGTCAGACCGGACGGGGTGGCGCCCGCGGGGACCAGCGCCCGGCTGGCGAAGAGCCCGCCGAACGCGCCGAGCATGAACACCTCGCTGTGCGCGAAGTTGATCAGTTGCAGCACCCCGTAGACGAGCGTGTACCCCAGGGCGATCACCGCGTAGAGCGCGCCCACCATGAGACCGTCGATCGTGAGCTGGCTGATCTGCTCAGCCGAGCCCATGCCCCACCCTCCGCCGTGGCCGCGACCGGACGGGCCCCCGAGGGCCGGTCACGGCTTGACGAGCGAACTGACCGGCCCGAGCACCACGCGCTGGCCGTCCTTCACCTCGTACACGTAGACGGTCGAGCCCCGGACGTCACCGTTGCGCTCGAAGCGGATCCGCTTGGTCACCCCGGGGAAGTCGACCGAGCCGAAGTCGGCGAGCACCGACTCACGGCTGGCGCCCGTCCCGAGCTTGCGCAGCACCGAGACGATGGCGTTGGTGGCGTCGTAGGCCTCGCCGGAGTAGGTGCCCGGCTTCAGGCCGCTGTTGACCTTCTTGTACTCGCTGACGAAGCCGGCGGCGGCCGGGTCGGTGTTGGCGTCCGAGCAGGGGCAGGTGATGAGCGTGCCCTCGGCGTTCGCCGCGCCGGCCTGGCGGATGTACTGGTCGTCGTTCGAGCCGTCGCCGCTGAGGATCGCCCCGTCGTATCCCTTGCTGCGCAGGGCCTTCGTGAGGAGCGCGAAGTCGGAGTAGTACCCGGAGTAGTAGACGGCGTCGGCGCCGTCCGCCATGATCTTCGTGGCCTGGGAGGTGTAGTCCTTCGTCGGGTTGATCCCGTCGTGGGCGTAGGCGACGCCGGCCTGCTTCAGGCCGAGCTCGACGGCCCCGGAGAGGCCGGTGCCGTACTCGCTGCGGTCGTCCAGCGAGTAGACCCGCTTGGCCTTCACGACCTTGGCCAGGTACTCGGCGGCGCCGGCGCCCTGGACCGTGTCCGGCGCGATCACCCGGTAGAAGCTGGTGAACCCGAGATCGGTGAGCTTCGGATTGGTCGCCGACGGGCTGACCGACAGCAGGCCCGTCTGGCTGTACAGCGGCTCGCTGGCCTTCGTCGGCGCGGAGAACACCGGGCCGACGACCGCGACGACGTCCGGGTTGTCGATGAGCTTCTGGGCCGCGGTCGGCCCCTGCTCGGGCACACCCTGGTCGTCGGAGGCCACGATCCGCAGGGTGAACGGCAGGCCGCCGGTGCGGTTGGCCAGGTCGATGGCGGTCAGCACGCCGTTGTAGGCGTTGATGCCCAGCTGCTGGTTCTCCCCGGACAACGGCCCCTGGAAGCCGATGAGGAACTCCTTGGTACCGGACTCGTTCGAGTCGCCGCCGCAGGCGGTCAACGCCGCACCGACCATCGCCAGGCCCGCGACCACCCCGGCGACCGGCCGAAGGACCCCGGCCCGTCTCGTCCCGGGTCGAGGGGTGCGAGGGCTGCCCGTCATGCCACGTCCTTCCGCTGCTTTCCACCGGCGCGCGGGCGCGCTCCGCGCAGCGGAAACCTAGCGGCTCCACCCGAGCGGCGAAAGCTGAAAGTGAGCGTGTCGTAACTTCAAGTGGTACTAGACGTGCTTTGCCGCCTGGTAGCGGCTGGCAGCAATCAGGACGAGTCAACCTGCAACGGGACGAAACTTCCACCGAGCACCGAGTACAGCACCACCCGCGGATCGCGGACGTCGCCCTTCGCGTCGAAGGCGACCTGGCCGGTGACACCGGCGAAGTCCCCGGCACCGACCGCGCGGACCAGCGCCTGGCGGGTCGGCGCGTCGACCTCCGCCCGGCCGGGCAGGACCGCCGCCGCCGCCCGGATCAGCGCCCGCGCGGCGTCGTAGGCGTAGGCCGCCACCGGCGGGATCGCCGCCTCCCGCAGATCCGCCAGGGCGGCCCGCCGGGCGCGGCGTACCTCCAGCTCACGCTCCGAGGGGCTCGCCGCGCCGGAACCGCTCGCACCGGAACCGCGCGTGCCCGCCTCGTCGGCCGTGACCGTGGCCGTGGCCGTGGCCGTGGTTGCAGCGGCGGACGCGGAGCGGGACGGTGCGCCGGCGGTCGGCGGCGCCGGCTCGGGCTCGGGTTCCGGCTCGGTGGACGTCCCGTCGGGCAGGAGCCCGTCCGCGTCCGCCGTCGGCCCGCCGAAGCGCTCCGAGTAGGCCGCCACGAACGCACCAGCCGCCGGGAGGCGCGACAGCGGCACCGACAGGTCCGCGACGACGTCGCCGTCCGCCGCGGAGTCCGAGCGCTCCACGTAGTCGCGGTCGAGCAGGCCGTCCGCGCCCATCACCTGGACGGCCACCCCCTCGTCCGCGAGTGCCCCGCGCAGCTCGCCGGCGAAGCCGGCACCCGTCGCCAGATACACCAGATCGGGCGCCTCGTCCTGGATGGCCCGCGCCGTCTCGCGGACCTGCTCACCGGCGGTCGACCCGCCGTCGACCCGGTGCACCGTCGGCACGGTCGCCCCCGCGTCCCGCGCGTGCCGGGCGAACCGCTCGGCGAGCGTGATCGTGCCGTAGTCCGGGCCGCCGTCGACGACACTGATCCGGGACCGCCCCAGCGTGTGCACGGCGTAGTCGGCCGTCACCTGGGCGAGCAGCTCGTCGGTACCGCTGAGCCGGAAATACGTCGGGTACGGGCGGGCGTTCGCCGCGCTCTCCGGCACGGTCAGCGTCGGCTCCGCGTTGGACGGCGAGATCACCGGGATGCCCGCGCCGCTCAGCCTGTCCAGGGACACCATCGCCACGCTGGAGCTCAGCGGCCCGACGACCCCGATCACCCGGCTGTCGTCGGCGAACAGGTCGGCCCCGGCCGCGCCGCCGTCCGGGCGGGCGAGATCGTCGTGCGCGGCCACCTCGAGCTTCCAGCCCGGGACGGCCCCCTGGCGGTTGGCCTCCTCCACGGCGAGGGTGACCGCGTCGCGCACGCTCACCCCCGCGTCGGCCGAGCTGCCCGACAGTGGCGCCATCACGCCGATCGTGGCGACCTTCGTCGCGGACGCGCCGGAGCCGCCGCCGCCCAGCACCGCGGCAAGCCCCAGCCCAAGCCCGGTGGGGACGGCGAGCACCAGGACCAGCACCACCGCGAGCACGACCCGCCCCCGGGTGTCACCCGCCGACCCGCGGGCCCATTGACCCAGCCGGTGCCCGGCGGACCGCACCGCCCGCGACACCGGGCGCGGCTCCGGACCGGCGACCGGCTCCAGACCGGTGGTCGCGTCCGGGCCGACAGCCGGCTCCGAATCAGCGACCGGCTCCGGGCCGGTGGACCGCTCCGGCCTGGTGGCCGGGTCGGGCTCCGGGTCGCGCGGGCTCACGAGGAGCTGGGCAGCGCCTCACCGGAGAGCACAGCCTCCGCGACGGCGCGCATCGTCCGGCGCTGGTTCATCGACGTCCGCTGGATCCAGCGGAACGCGTCCGGCTCGGTCATTCCGTGCTCGGTCTGCAGCACGCCCTTCGCCCGCTCGATGATCTTTCGGGCCTCCAGCCGCCCCTGCAGATCCTCCACCTCGGCCTCGAGGCTGACGATCTCGGTGAACCGGCTCATCGCCATCTCGATAGTCGGCAGCAGGTCCTTCTTCTGGAACGGCTTGACCACGTACGCCATGGCCCCCGCCTCGCGCGCCCGCTCCACGAGCTCGCGCTGGCTGAAGGCGGTGAGGATGACCACCGGGGCGATGCGCTCCTTGGCGATCCGCGCGCCCGCGTCGATGCCGTCCATCTTCGGCATCTTCACGTCCAGGATCACCAGGTCGGGACGCAGCTTCCCCGCGAGGGCCACCGCGGTCTCGCCGTCCCCCGCCTCGCCGACGACCTCGTAGCCCTCCTCCTGGAGCATCTCCCTGAGGTCCAGCCGGATCAACGCTTCGTCCTCAGCGATCAACACCCGACGCGGCGTCGAGGAAGGCTGGCTCATCGAGTTGAACTCCTGGATTGTGCGATCGTCACGTTCGGGTGGCTGACGCGGGCTGCGACCGGCCGACCCGTAATCTGACCGGGTCGGGAGGTCGAATCGCACCCTACCCGGCTAGAGTCCTCCACGAGACGTTCCGCATCGGTTCCCCCGCGCGGACGCAGGCCGGCCCCGGTACTCCAACGGCAGAGAGACGGTGCTCAAACCACCGACAGTGTGGGTTCGAATCCCACCCGGGGTACCAAACGATCTTCGCGCGCGCCACTCCCGGCCTCGGGGCCCCGGCGACCCGCTTCGCGGCCCCACCGCGCCGCCGCGACGAGACGGCGGAGCCACCCCGGCACCACGCCAACCCGCGGGACCGACGGGTGGCTACAGGCATCACCCGGCACGCCCGCACATAAAGAAGCACGCCATTACCAGCCAAAAAATCGACAGTCAAGAGCACGCGAAAACCGACCGCACGCCATGATAGACTTCTTGTGTTTGTCTATCCTTCCAATGTACAGGCGTGGAGCGGCATGGAAAGCGTTGAATCTGTCGGCGCGTCTTCGACCGAAGACCTGTTCGACGAGCTCGTCTGGCGCGGCCTGGTAGCCGACACCAGCGACGAGCAGGCGATTCGAGAAATGCTGCGCGAACCGATCACGCTTTACTGCGGCTATGACCCCACCGCGACCAGTCTGCATCTGGGAAACCTGCAGATGGCCGTCATCCAGCGCAGGTTCCAGCTGCGCGGCCACCAGGTGATCGCCCTCTCCGGTGGCGGCACCGGGCTGATCGGCGACCCCAGCGGCAAGGCCAACGAGCGGGCCATGCAGGAGACCAAGACGGTGGCCGAGTGGGCGGCGAACATCCGTGGCCAGCTCGAGCGTCTGCTGCCGGCGAGCGACGGGGTGCCCGCGCCGATCTTCGTGGACAACTACGAGTGGGTGTCACAGCTGCGCGCCATCGATCTGCTGCGCGATGTCGGAAAATACTTCACGGTCAACTACATGATAGCCAAGGACAGCGTGGCGAACCGGCTCTCCAACGCGACCTCGGGAATCAGCTACACCGAGTTCTCCTACATGCTGCTCCAGGCTCTCGACTTCGCCACCCTGAACGATCGGTACAGCTGCACGCTTCAAATCGGCGGCAGCGACCAGTGGGGTAACATCACCGCCGGCCTCGAGCTGATCAGGAAGACCGGTCGCCCTCGTTCCTTCGGCCTCACCTCGCCACTGATCCTGCGCTCGGACGGCAAGAAGTTCGGCAAGAGCGAAGAAGGCGCCGTCTGGCTCGACGAGAAGCTCACCTCACCGTTCGCCTTCTACCAGTACTTCGTCAACGTTACCGACGCCGACGTCGTCAACCTCCTACGGCGGATGACCTTCCTCGGCCGGGCGGAGATCACCGAACTGGAGGAGGCGACCGCCGCCGTGCCGGGCGAGCGGCGCGCCCAGAAGCGGCTCGCCGCGGAGCTGACCCGCTACGTCCACGGCGAATCGGGCCTGGCCACCGCGCGGCAGATCACCGCCTGGCTCTTCGGCGAGGGCGACCTGCCCGCGGACGCCCGCTCGGCGGAGAGCTTCGCCGGCGCGCCGCTGGTCGTCCTGGACCCGGACAGCCTGCCCACGTGGACCGAGACGGCGGTGCGCGCGGGTCTGGCCAAGTCCCTCTCGGACGCCCGCAGGCTCATCGACGGCGGCGGCATCTACGTCGAGGACCGCGCGGTCACCCATGATCTCGTCCCCCGGGCCGACGACTTCGCCGCCGGCCCGCTGCGCCTGCGGCGCGGCCGGCGCCAGCGGGTGATCGTCGCCCTGGGTTCCTGAACCGCCACCGCCGCGTCACGCCAACCCGCGGCCGTCGCCGTCACACGTGTGACGGCGACGGCCGTCCGAGGCTGCGGCGGAACTCGTAGGTGACCCCGGTCAGCCGCTCGGACTCCACCCACAGCCGGTACTGCAGGTGGGCGTCGCGCGAGCGGGCACTGGATCGGACGGCGACGGGCGGGCCCGTGCTGTGGAAGAGGCCGGCCGGCCCGTAGTACCCACCGGCCCGCGCCGCCGGGTCGAGGGCGGCCCGGACGGTGGCGAGCGCGCCGATCTCCGGGTTCTGGACCAGCCATGACATCAGCGGCGCCAGGCGCCGGCCCAGGAACACCCGGGCCGGGGGCGTGAGGTTGCGGGTGAGCCCGGTGCGGGCGATGCCCGGATGCGCGGCCACCGCGATCGTCGACGCGCCGGTGGCCGCGAGCCGACGCTGCAACTCGAAGGTGAACATCAGGTTCGCCAGCTTGGACGCCGGATACGGTAGCCGCTGCCGGGGCAGCCGCCGGTGGGCCGCTTCCCGGCCGTCCTCGCGGGCGGTGCCCGCGCACTCCCCGCCCATGGGAACAGCCCGCCGGGACGGCCCCGCCGCGGCGGCCGGCTCGGCCGGCGACCCGACGCGCTGGTCGGGCACCACCACCGGCGGCACCACCATCGGCGGGACGTCCTCCGGCCGGGCGGCCGGCGCCGGCAGGCGGCGCAGCTCCGCCAGGTCGAGCCGGCCGACCAGGTGGGCGAGGCTGCTGACCGTGACGATCCGTGAGTGCGGCGTGGCCAGGATGCGGTCGAGCAGGAGGCCCGTCAGCGCGAAGTGCCCCAGGTGGTTGACCCCGAACGTCGATTCGACGCCGACGCCGACACCGCTCGCACCGCCCGGGCCGGGCACCCCGCCCGGCCCGGGCGCGGGCAGCATCACTCCGGCGTTGTTGACGAGCAGGTCGAGCCGTGGGTGGGCGGCCCGGATCCGCTCGGCGGCCGCGCGCACGGAGGTCATCGAGAGCAGGTCGAGCGGCTCGACGTGGACGTCGGCCCGCGGCGCGACGGCCCGGATGCGCGCCGCGGCCTGGGCGGCCCGGGCCGGCTCGCGGCAGGCCAGGACGACGGTCGCGCCGCGCTCGGCGAGCACCTTCGCCGTCTCGAAACCGAGGCCGCTGTTCGCGCCGGTGACGACGGCGGTCCGGCCCCGTTGGTCCGGCAGGTCGACCAGGCTCCAGCCCGTGTCCCGGGCGCCGGCGCGCATCAGCGCGGTTCGAGCAGGACGAGCGGAATCACCCGCTTCGACTTGGCCTGATAGCTCTCGTACCAGCGGCCGTCCGCGACCACGCGGGGCCACAGCCGCTCCCGTTCCGGCGGTGTCGCCACCCGCGCGCGCATCGGCCGCCACGACCCGCCCCTGACCCGGACCTCGACGTCCGCGGTGGCGCAGATGTTCAGGTACCAGTCCGGATGTCGGTCGTCACCGGCCCGCGACGCCACCAGGACGATGGCGTCCCCGTCCCGCAGCGGGGAGGTCAGCATGACGGTGTGGGCCCGGCCGCTGCGGCGCCCCGTCGTGGTGAGCTCCAGGACGGGCATGCCGCCGGCCCGCCATCCGAGCCGGCCGCGGGTCAGTCTCATCAGGCGCCTGTGTGTCGCGTTCAAGGTCTTCAGACTTCGGTCGCTCACCATGCCAAGGCCCTCGCTCCGTGCTGCTCCGCCGCGCGCCGACTCGTCCAGGGAGCCGACCCGCGGGCCGCGACGCGGACATCGGCGCCACCCGGCGCCGGCCGTCGGCGGGCCGCCGCCGTACCGGTCCGGCGACGCCCGGACGGCGTCCCGCGCAGCAAGACTACGGCTGTCGGTCGGACCCGCCCTGGTCAGGTCGCCGACACCCGGCGCGGCCCTGGACACCTGGACCGGGTGACCCGGCGATGTCACCCACAGCGATGACTACTCTTCGAAGCAGCGGGAAGACACTGCGTGCCCATCGCCGTCGCCGGCCCGGCACCGACCCACCTGGCCCCGACCCCGGCTGACATCGACCCGCACCTGACATCGACCTGCACCTGACCGCGACCTCGAGCACCGACCACCGCGCGCCAGCGCTCGCGGCGGCGGTCGCCCACGCCTGTCCACCCAGTGGTCCGGTCCCGATCGGGGCCGCGGAGGGGGGAACCCATGAGTTGGTCACAGACATCCCGCAGATGTGCCTCACGCGCGCTGGTGCTGACCACCACGCTGGCGGCGGCGCTGGCGACACCGGTGCTGCTCGCGCCGGGCGCCGGAGCCCTGCCGACCGGCACGCCCAGCCCGGCGAGCCCGACGAGCCCGACGAGCCCGACGAGCACCTCCCTTCAGCCGTCCGCGGGCGCGGACGGTGGATGCCCGGCGCTGCCCGACATCGTCGGCCCGCTGCGCACCTGGGAGACCGCCGCCGACCTGCCGGCCCCGCGCACCCATGTCGCGGCCACCACGGACTGTGACGGCCGGATCTACCTCCTTGGCGGGGAGGCGGCCACGGCGGGCGGTGCGGTCGGTGGGGGTGTGCCGGCGACGCCGTCCGCGACGCCGACCCGCTCGCCGGCGAGCTCGACACCCAGCGGCTCGGCCACGCCCAGCCGGACGGGCACCCCGACGGGCACCCCGACGGCGACGCCGACCACGACCGGGTCGCCGGGCGACGGCGGGTCGACGCAGAGCCCGGGCGTGCGGCTGACCCCGGCGGCCTTCAACAACGGGGGTGTGCCGACCAGCACGCCCGACGACCTCGACCCGCTGTCCCCCAACGGGTCCCCGGACGAGCCCACAACACCGTCGACGACCCCGGCCACCCCCACGACGCCCACGACGTCACGCACGGCCTCCGCCTCGCCGACCTCGCCGGCCGGCGGCGGCACGCCGACCGCCACGCCGAACGGCGGGACGGGTGGCGCGACGGGTGGCGGGACGCACGGCGGCGCGACCGTGGCGGGTGCCCCGGTCGACACCGTCCAGATCTATGACCCGAAGCAGGACGCCTGGTCGAACGCCCCGGCCCTGCCGACCGCACGTGACCACCTGGCCGCCGCGACCGACACCGACGGCCGGATCTACGCGATCGGCGGCCAGACCGGCGGCGCCGGCACCCCGTCCGACACCGTCGAGGTGTACACGCCGTCGAGCGGCGACTGGACGACGGGCCCGGCGCTGCCGCGCCCGATGGGCACGCCGAGCGCGACCCGCGGCACCGACGGAAAGATCTACGTCCTCGACGGGACGACCCTGGCGGTCTACGACCCCGACGCCGGTGACTGGTCGACGGGTCAGGCACCGCCGTCCGGTACCGACGCGCCGGTGCTGGCCGGCCTGCCGGACGGGCGGATCCTGGCCGCGGGCGGCAGTGGCTCCGGTTCCGAGGCGTCGTCCGGCGCCTACGCCTACACGCCGGGCTCGGGTTCGGCGGGCGGCTCCTGGGACCAGCTCGCCGACCTGCCCACGGGTGTCTCCGGGGCCGCGGGCGCGACCGGGCCGGACGGCCGGGTCTACGTCGTCGGCGGACAGGACAGCGACGGCGACACCGTCGGTTCCACCCAGGTGTTCACCCCGGACGACGACCGCTGGTCCACGGGCCCGAGCAGCGCCCTCACCTCACGTTCCGGCCACGGCGCGGCGACCGGTGGGGACGGCCGCGTCTACGTGGCGGGTGGGACGTCCGGTTCCGGCGCCCCGCTCGACTCCGCCGCGGCCCTGGGCGAGTGAGGGAAGTGAGGGAGATGACACTCCGACGTCACGTGCGGTGACGTGACGCCGACCTGATCGGCACCAGCCGCCGGCGCTGTTCTCCGCGGATCCACGCGGGGAACAGCGCCGACGCGTGCGCGTGGGCCATTGCCGGGACGGCGGTGCTCGCGGCGGGCGTGGTGTGCGCCGGTTGGCTGGCCTTCGCGCTGGTCACCGGCCCGGTCCGGGCCCACGCCGGCGAACGCGATCGCGGCCCACCCGCGCGCCCGGCCCCCGGGCGACACCGCGTCATCCGGACGGGCGAACCCGCCACGCCGTTGTCGGTACGAAACGTGACATTCTTGGGCAGACATGGCAGGCCACGCCCGCCGGCCGAGGTCTACCCGATGGGACGACGTGACGACAGAGCAGGGCGCCGACCGGCCGGTGGGCCCGTCACCCTCCACCGGCGCCGTCCGCGTGGACGTCGTCTACCGCACCGGCGTCGGCCGGCGGATCGCGGCGGGAGCCCGGCTGGTCGGCAGCTGGGACGAAAACGGGCTGCGGGCGGGCAGCTGGTCGTCCACGCCGATGACGGAGTTCACCGCCGAGGACGGCTGCGCCGCCTACCGGGCCAGCGTCACCGTGGACGCCGGTGTCTCCCGGACCTTCGACTGGGGGGTCTGGCTGATCCGTCCCGACGGCTCGCAGGTGTGGGGGATCCCAGCCGAGGTCCCGGAGGCCGGGGCGACCGAGCAGGTCCGGCGGTTCGAGGTCGGCCCGGGAAGCGGGCCGGTGGTGCGCACCGAGTTCCGCCTCGCCACCCACCGGCACAACGGCGCCCGGCGCGTCCGGCCCTTCGACCCGGAGGACCCCGCCAGCTCGGGCGGCCCCGGCGGCTCAGGCACCCCCGGCGGCTCGGACCCGCGGGAGCGGATCCGGTTCCGGGCCTGGGCGCCGCACGCGCTCGCCGTCGAGGTGGCCTTCGTCGGGCCCGGCGGCTACATAGCCGACGACGGCCACGGCGAGGACGAGCTGCTCACCCGGCTGCCGATGCGCCGGGTGGGCGGCGGCTGGTGGGAGGCGGCCGCGCCCGGCTTCGCCGACTGGGTCGGGCGGCGCTACCTCTACCGCGTCACCCGCGACGACGGGTCCGTCGCCTGGCGCTCGGACATGTACTCGGCGCAGCAGTGCGGCACCGGCGACGCCGATCCCTGCGGCGCCCACCACGACGGCCCGGCCGAGGACCTCGACGGCTCGGTGAGCTGCTCGGTCGTCGTCGACACCCAGGACGACGAGCGGTTCTGGGCCGACGAGTTCGACCCGGCCCGGCCCGTTCCCCGCCGGGTCGAGGACCTGGTCATCTACGAGCTGCACGTCGGCGCGCTGGGTTACGGGCACACCGGCGCCGGCACGTTCGCCGACGCGCTCGCGTTCGTCGACCACCTCACCGACCTCGGGGTGAACGCCGTCGAGCTGCTGCCCATGTTCGAGTTCGCCGGGACGAGGTCCTGGGGCTACGGCAGCTCGCACTTCCTGGCGGTGAAGCAGAGCGCCGGCGGGCGGGCGGCACTGCGCCGGTTCGTGCGCGCCTGCCACCGGCGCGGCGTGGCCGTCCTGATGGACGTCGTCTACAACCACTACACGCCGAACGCGCAGCGCTCCGCCTGGCAGTACGACAGCACCGCGCCGGAGCGCAACATCTACTACTGGTACGAGGGCACCGCGAGCGACCACCCGCACCCGGACGGCGGTTACCTCGACAACGTCTCCTCGGGCTGGGCACCGCGCTACTGCGACGAGAACGTGCGCGCGCTGTTCGTCGCGAGCGCGGTCGCGTTGCTCGACGAGTTCCACATCGACGGGCTGCGGGTGGACCAGACGACGTCCATCCACGCCTACAACAGCCTGCACGCCGACGGGCGGGAAGTGCCGGCGGCGAACATCGCCGGCCGCAAGTTCCTGCGCGAGCTGTGCCAGACGCTGCGCCTGGTCGACCCGGAGGTGATCCTCATCGCCGAGGACCACTCCGGCTGGGCGGAGGTCACCCGCCCCGCCGAGTCCGGCGGGCTCGGCTTCGACGCCCACTGGTACGTCGACTTCTACCACCATCTCGTCGGTGACAAGGGCGAGGGCCCGGAGTACGCCAAGCTGCTGCACACCGCGGGGCGTGACCCCGCCGGCCCGCTGGCCATGAGCCTGTTCGCCAAGGCGTTCACCGCCGCCGCGGACCACACGGTCGTTTACACCGAGAGCCACGACGAGGCCGGAAACTCCGAGCACTCGGCCCGCAACATCCTGGTCGCCGTCGACCACGCGCCGCTGCACGGCGAGACGGCCTGGTTCGCGTTCGCGCGGCTGCGCTGTGCCGCGGCGCTGACCCTGCTCTCGCCCGGCACACCGATGTTCCTCATGGGCGACGAGGTGGGAGCCCGCCAGCCCTACACCCACGACGGGTTCGCCGAAGCCAAGGAGGACCTCGCCGGGCTTCGCGCGGGCGAGGGCGCCGCGCTGTTCGCCTGCTACCGGGCGCTCGTCGGGCTGCGGCTGGGCAGCCCGGCGCTGCGCTCCCGCGCCGTCGAGCTGATCGGCGCCGACGACACCGCGCGGGTGCTGGCGTTCCGGCGCTGGGACCGCGGCGAGGAGATCCTGGTCGTGGTCAGCCTGCGCAACGAGCCGCAGCCGGGGTTCGGGCTGTCGCATCCGGCGCTGGCCGGCCGGCGGTGGAAGCCGGTGCTGGACACCGACGCGCCGCGGTTCGGTGGCCGGGCGGGCGGCCCACGCCGCTCGCTGTCCCCGCGGGGCGACAGCGTGCGGGTCGACCTGCCGGCCGCCGGGGCCGTGGTGTTCCGCCGCCGCCGGCGTGGCGCCGGCCTCAGGACCGCGCTGACCCGGCGCAGCCGCGCGCGCTGATTTTCGGCAGCCGCGGACGCCGGGCACCGTCGCGGAGGCAAGCTTGACCCATGGAACGCTTCGTCTTCTGCTCGCGCGGCTGCGAGCACTGGGGCGCGCTCGGCGCCGCGGGAGTACTGCTGCGGGCCGGCGCGGCCGCCGGTGACGGCGCCGCCGGCGGCGCCGACGCCGACGCGCGGTACCTGCTCGTCCTGCGCCATCCCCGGTCGCACCACGGCGGCACCTGGGCACTGCCCGGCGGGGCGCTGCAGGCCGGGGAGTCCGCCCTGGCCGGGGCGCTGCGGGAGGCCGAGGAGGAGCTCGGGCCGCTGCCCGCCGGCGTCTCCCCGGAGGCCACCCCGACCCACGAGTACGTCGACGACCACGGCGAGTGGTCCTACACCACGCTGGTCCTGAACGTGGCGGACACGTTCGAGCCGGCGGCCGCCAACTGGGAGACCGCCGGCTGGCGCTGGGTGTCGGCGAGCCAGGCGCTCACGCTCCCGCTGCTCCCGGCGCTGCGCGCCGCCTGGCCCGCGCTGACCGGAACGGGCTGACACCGGAGAACGGGCTGACCGCGACGGGAGGTGCCTGCGCCGCCGTGGGGGTTACTGTCGCCCGGTCGGCGCGGACCCGCCGGCGCCCTGGGCGTCACCGCCGATCACCCGGCCGCACAGGGGCTTGGCGCCGACCGGTTCGAAGGCGCTCCCGGTGGCGGCGACCCGGACGAAGTCCGTGCACAGGTCGACCGTGCGCTGGCCGGCGGCCAGGTTCACGGGCCCGTTGAGCAGCCCGCCCGCGTCGTAGTGGGTCAACCCGTGCAGCCCGCTGATGTAGGACTCGCGAGTGGGGCAGCCCTGCTGCGCCTGCAGGCCGCGCAGGAACAGGTCCGCGGTTATGTAGCCGTAGATCGAGCTCAGTTGGGTCGGGGGCTGGATCTCCGGCGCGTAGGTGGTCATCGCGGCCAGGTAGGCGCGGTGGGCGGGCAGGTTCCGCTCGATCGCGCTGAAGCCCACCGTCGAGTAGGTGCCGACCAGCGCGCGCGCGGTCGGCGTGTTGAGCAGCTGCGTGTCGTAGGTGATGGGCGAGAGGGCCACCTTGAACGGCCGGTTCGCCGCGGCCGCCGCCGTCACCGCGCCGGTGTAGAGGTCAGGCGAGGCCAGCGAGATCAGCGTGTCGGCACCGCTGCCGACGATCCGCGCCACGGCTTCCGGGGAGCTCCCCGCGGAGCTCGCGTCGGTGTCCGCGAAGACGATCGGGATGCCGGCCGCCTCCAGGCTGCGACGGGCGTTCTGGGCGTACATGACCGCCGATTCGGTGATCGCCGTCGTGATGATCGCCGCGCGCGTGCCACCCTGGGCCCGGACGAAATCCCCGAGAGTGCTGGTCGCGTCGGTGTCGTCGACCTGATAGGCGAGCGGGAACATGTTGTCGTTGTCGGCCCACGCCGCCTGGTCCCCGATGCCCACCACCGGAATTCCCTTGTCGTGCAGGAAGGGCGTGGACTGTTCGGAATGCGCGGTGTACTCGAGAACCGCGAACACATTTTCGCGGAGCAGATCACGGGCCGCCTGCAGGTTACCGGCGGCGTCGAACCGGTCGTCCCGCCAGATGGTGGAAACCTGCCGGCCGCCCACGCCGCCGGTCGCGTTCGCCTCGGCGAACCGGGCCTCGACCCCGAACCGGTAGCCGGTGAACTGGGCCGAGAGCACCCCGGTGTCCGGGTAGAGAATCCCGACGTTGACCTCGTCGTCCGTGACTCCGGGAGCGCAGGGCGACGCCGTCGCGTCCACGCCGGAGGACTCACCGGAGCCACAGGCCGCCGCCACGGCGGCAGTCACGAGCGCCGCGGCGAGCAACCTCGTACGAAATATCAGCACAAAGCTACCTTCCACATTCCACGACATTCGGCGACATAACGACGATCGGTGGCCGCATGCCCAGGCACGCCCGCACCGCCCACCGGCGGCCGAACCGGGTCACTCGTGTTCCGGCGACAAGCCACGCCGCCGCCGATCACCACCCGAGGTGGGCATTGATCAGGGCGAAGCACCGATCCGGAACACAAAGGCCGAACGGATGACATGGCGAACATACCGACCACCGGATTGCCCCCGGACGACCCCGGGCCCCTAGCCGACCGGCCGGCCAGGGGTTCCCTCGAAGCACACCGGAGCAACGTGGTTGGCATGGAGCGGGAAGCGATGAGACGACTTCACAAAGCCAACAGAAGGCCAATCATGGTTTCCGACACGGCCATCCCCGAGGACAAGGAGCGTCTCTGTTGTCTGAAGCTACAGAAGAACAATGATCGCGAGCCTTCGCCCCCGCGACGGTCACATTAAGCGACAACGACATGGAGCTCATCGCGTCCACCCGGACACCGGGCGCCGCGGCCGGGCTCCGCTCTCTCTGCGCCCCAGGTACTCATCCCGGGCCGCCGACACGCCTCCACGTGGCCGATAGTCACCCACCGTTCCGCTCGAAAGAGCCAATGATTGTTCTCATGTCGTTTTCAAGCTGTCAAGGCGATGATCGGAGCGGGTCCCCGGACCCGCTCCGGGACGCTGCTTACCAGCCACTGCCGAGGAAGATGCGACCGGCATCACGTCACCGGCCCCGGTAACGTCGGGCGGAACCTCCGGGGTGATGCGAGAAAACCCACACGACAACCCGCCGGCCGGTCGAATCCGATCCTCGGCCCCGGGTTCCGGCGGCCTCACGCCCCGACCTCGACGCACCGCCGCCTCACGCCAGCGCTCCACGCACGCCGCCACTGGCGCCGGCGGCGGCCGCGGCGTCCCGGGTGTGTTCCCACCACCCCGTCAGGAGCTCGGCCGTCCCGGCCGCATCCTCGAGCTGGGGCAGGTGCCCGCAGCCGGGGACGACCGCCAGCCGCCAGTCGGGACGCAGGCCGGCGACCTGCCGGGCCAGCGCCACCGGGACGAGCCGGTCGTCCGACCCGTGCACGAGCAGCGTCGGGACGTCCACCTGGCGGATCAGCCGCCGCAGCGGGCCGCCGCGGACGACCCGGCCCACCACCGACCGGGCGGCCGCGACGTAGGCGCGCTCGACCCCGTCCATGCCCGCCCGCTCGTGACCGATGTCCACCAACGCCTCGACCGCGCTGGCCGGGATGCGGGCGGGATCCGTCGCGCAGAGGCGCAGGGTCTGGGCGACGGTGCCGGCGGGGCCGACCCGGGCCCGGCGGCGGGCCAGCGCCCACGCCCCGAGCCCCGGCAGGATCACGGTGGCGAACGACGCGACGACCAGCGGCTCCGGCCAGTCGCCGCGGCGCAGGGGCAGCGCGGGATCCAGCAGGACCAGCCCGCGCACCGACTCCGGGCGGTGCACCGCCTGCAGCATCCCGATCAGACCACCCATCGAGTTCCCGACGAGGATCACCGGCTCGCCCACCACCTCGCCCAGGAAGCGGTCCAGCAGGAGACGGTTAGCCGCCACGTCGGCACCGCGGCCGCCGAGCGGGGTGCGGCCGTGGCCGGCGAGGTCGGGCGCGAGGACCCGGGACGTCGAGGCGAGCAGCGGTGCCAGCGCGAGCCAGTTGGTGTACGACCCGCCGAGTCCGTGGACGCACACCACCGGCGGGCTCCCGACGGTGGTCCCGGGCGCGCCGAACTCCGTGTAGTGCACGGGGCCGTCCAGGTCGGCCCATTTCGAGACCATGACCGGCTCGCCGCCGGCCGGCGCGCCGACACCCGCGGGCGTGTTCCCGCCGGTGCCCGTGCCGTCTCCCACGCCCGTGCCGTCTCCCACGCCTGTGCTGTCGCCCATGCCTCGGCACGCCCCCCTGTGCTCGATCGCCGGTCGGATCGACGTTAGGCGCCCCGGGTGCCGTCCGGAGCCGGAACCGGCGGCGGCCGCCTCGGGCATGGCACCGGGCCCGCTGGTGTTGACTCGCGGCATGCCTCTCACTGGTGAATACGAACCGAGCCCGACCGAGTGGGTCCGCACACAGGTCGAGGAGTACGAGAGCTCCGGCGGGACCCGGGGCACCGAGCTGCGCGGCGTGCCCGTGGTCATCCTCACCACCCTGGGCGCGAAGTCGGGCAAGATCCGCAAGAGCCCGTTGATGCGGGTCGAGCACGACGGCCGCTATGCCGTCATCGCCTCGCTCGGTGGCGCGCCCAAGCACCCCGTCTGGTACCACAACGTCCTCGCCCACCCCCGGGTCGAGCTGCGGGACGGGACGGTCAACCAGGACATGGTCGCCCGCGAGGTGACCGGTGACGAGAAGGCGCTGTGGTGGGAGCGCGCCGTGGCCGCCTGGCCCGACTACGCCGACTACCAGAAGAAGACCGACCGGGCGATCCCCGTCTTCGTCCTGGAGCCGGTTTCACCCGCCTGACAGTCGCTCCCGACCCCGGCCGTGGTCAGGCGGGGGCGGCGCCGGCGGAGAGGGTGCACGCGACCGCGTCGGCGATGAGGCCGGCCAGCTGTGGGGAGGCGCCGCGGCGCAGCCGGACCTGCATCGGTTCGGGGTCGACCGCGGGCAGGTCGGCCCGCCGCTCGAGGCCCTGCGGCGGTGGGCCGACGTCGGCCAGCAGGGCGACCCCGACGCCGGCCCGCGCCGCGTGCAAGACGCCGGCCAGGTAGCCGGACTCGCCGACGACCGACGCGACCCGGCCGGCGCGGGCGAGGGTCGTCAGGGCCTGGGTGCGGATCGTGCACGGATCGTCGACCGCGACCAGGGGCAGCGGGCGGTCCGGCGGCGGGACGTGCCAGCCGGGGGCCGAGTACCACGCCAGCGGGAGCAGTCCCGCCGGGCGCCCGGCGGGGTTGCCCCCCGTCCCGATCAGGACGGCGACGTCCAGCGTGCCGCGGTCGAGGGCGTGGGCGAGCCGGGCGCCGCGGTCGAGGCGGAACCTGACCTCGACGTCCGGGAACTGCTCGGTGAGCACGGTCATCACCCGGGGGATCAGGTGGTCGGCGGCGTGCTCGGTCGCACCGACGGTGATCAGGCGCTGCGGGACGGGCGCGCCCACGCCGAGCAGTTCCAGCGCGTCGTCGTGCGTGGCGAGGATGCGCCGCCCCGCGGAGAGCAGCAGCTCGCCGTCGGGGGTGAACCGGGAGCCGCGGCCGACCAGCTCCACCAGGGGCCGGCCCACCACCTTCTCCAGCCGGCGCACGTGCTGGCTCACCGCCGACTGGGAGATGCACAGCGCCTCGGCCGCGCGGCGGAACCCACCACAGTCGGCGATGGCCACGAGACTGCGCAGCGCCGTCAGATCCAGCATGTTGGACACGGCAGCCATTCTATGTGATCTATCACGCTTTACGATCGGTTTGATCACTCGGGGCGGCTTTACACTGCCCGATTTTCCAACGATCCTGGTGCACATGCTGGGGAATGCGGGCGGCAGCGCGCCGGGACGAGCGGGTGCCGCCGGCCGGCGCCCGATGGGCGTCGCGGCCGCGCCGCGGGTCCTCACCCGCCGTCGTTTCGTCGACTACGGAACCCTCACCTCAGCCTGCTGTCGCGCTCGCTGACCGCCCGCGCGTCCGCCCCGCGCCGCGGCACCGGCGGCCCGGCCCGGCACCGGCACCCCGGGCCGGCGCCACAACACCACGCCGGCGCCGCACCGGCGCCGCGCCCAGGTCGATCGGGGCGGCGGTGGGCCGGCCCGGTCTCCGGCGGGCGGCTCCCACCTCCCGGTCCCCACCGGCCGGGTGGCGCGCCGTTCGGAGCACCCGCCGGTATCTCGGCATCCACCCCGCGGGCGTCCACCCCGCGCCGTCAGATCCGCCCGCCGAGGCGAGGCCGCGCCGAGCGGGCCGAGCCCGCTGACCGACGTCCCCGGCGGCCACCCGACCCCACACGACAGGACTTCAGCGATGACCTCCTCCCAAGCCGTCCAGGACGCCCCGGCCCACGCCGTGACCGGATGGGACAACCCGCAGCCCGTCGCCCCGCGCGGCACGGTGATCCTGGTCGCCGGACGCGGCGAGCACCCCGGCGTCTACGAGCGGTTCGGCACCCGGATCGCGGCCGACGGGTACAAGGTCCGGGTGGTCGCCGACGCGACCAGCGACGAGGCCGCGACCCGGGCCCGGGTCGTAGAGCTGCTCGACGACCCGGACCTGCCCGGACCGCGGGTGCTCGCCGGTTCGGACGCCGGCGCCGCGTTCGTCGCGGCCCTGGTCGCGACCGGCACCGGCGCGCGCAACCAGGTCGACGGCGTCATCCTGGCCGGTCTGCCCACCGCCGGCGAGCCGGCGGACGGCGGCACCGGAGAGAGCGGCACCGGGGACAGCGGGCCGGCCCCGGCGGACTCCTGGGAGAACGAGCTGGCCGAGCGCACCGCCTGCCCCACCCACCAGTCCCGGCTGAGCAACGACCCGCTGGTGCGCCGCGGCGCGCTGCTGGACCCGGTGCCCGCGCGCTGGCTCGCCGCCGCCGACCTCGGCCTGGTGCGGGTGCCGGTGCTCGCCGTCCACGGTGCGGCCGACCTGGTCAGCCCGGTGCGGGCGGCCCGGGCGAGCGTCGCGAAGGCACCGTCCGCGGAGTTCGTGACCATCGCCGGCGGCCGGCACGACGCGCTGAACGACGCCACGCACCGCACCGCCGCGGCCGTCATCGTCCTGTTCCTCGAACGGCTCCGCGCCCTCCCGCAGGCCGCCGGTGGCCCGGCCGCCGGGCTCGCCAGCCCGGCCCCCACGCTGCCCCTGATCGCCGAGTGGACGAGCTGGGCCTGATGACGCGGACCGTCGAGCAGCCGACCGTCGAGCCACCGGCCCTCCCCCCGGTGGACGTCTCCGGCGACGCCCTGGCCGCGGTGACCGCCCAGCTCGCCGCCACCGCCGAGGAACACGACCGCTCGGCCGGGTTCCCCTGGGCGGGCATCCAGGCGGTGCACGACGCGGGACTGCTGCGCCTGGGCATCGCCCCGCGCTACGGCGGTGCCGAGCTGAACGCCGTCGACAGCGTCCGGGTCTTCGCGGCGCTGGGGCAGGGCGACCCGTCCGTCGCGCTCATCACCGCGATGACCGTGTTCCAGCACGTCCTGCAGAGCAGGGACCCGTGGTGGCCGGACGAGCTCTACCGCGAGGTCGTCCGCGACTCCCGCGAGCGGCCGGTGCTGGTCAACGCGATCCGCGCCGAGCACGAGCTGGGCGCGCCGGCCCGCGGTGGGCTGCCGGCCACGACGATCCGGCGGACGGCGTCCGGCTGGGTCCTCAACGGCCACAAGGCTTACGCGACGGGCTCGGAGGGGCTGGCCTACCATCTGGTGTGGGCGGCGACCGAGGACGCCGACCCGTTGCAGGGCCACGCGATCGTCCCCGGGGACTCTCCCGGGATCAGGGTCGAGCGCACCTGGGACCACCTCGGGCTGCGGGCCAGCAGCACCCACGACGCGATCTACACCGACGTGGAGATCCCCGCCGGGAACTTCCAGGGGACGCCGGCGTCGGAGCACCGGGGCGACGTCGCGATCGGCGGCGTCGCGCTGGGCGCGGCCGCCCTGTACCTCGGAGTGGCCCGGGCCGCCCGGGACTTCTTCGCCCGCTTCGCCCGGGAGCGCGTCCCGACCGCGCTGGGACGTCCGATCGCCACCACCGAACGCATCCAGACCGTCGCCGGGGAGATCGAGGCCCAGCTCCTGCTGGCCGAGGAGATCGCCTTCGGGCTGGCCCGCCGCATCGACGCCGGTGAGTCGATCCCGCCGCAGCGCCTGGTGCTCGCGAAGCCGCTGATCGTGCGGGCCGCCGTCACGGCGGTGCAGACGGCCGTCGCCGCGATCGGCAACCCGGCGCTGACCAGACACAATCCCCTCGAACGCCATCTGCGGGACGTGCTGTGCGCCCGGGTCCACCCGCCGCAGGAGGACACCGCGCTGCTGGTGGCCGGCCGCCGCGCGCTCGGCCTCTGAGCGCTCGACTGTCCAGACGACTTACGGAGACCGCATGACCGCCAGATATGTGATCATCGGGGCGGGCGCCGTCGGGGGGACCGTCGCCGCCCAGCTGCACGACGCCGGGGTCGACGTCGTCCTCGTCGCCCGGGGGGCGAACCTGGCGGCGCTGCGCGCCGACGGCCTGCGCTACCTGCGGCCCGAGACCGACCGCCCCGACTGGGACCGGCGCCTGCCCCTGCCCGTGGCCGGCGGTCCCGACGAGGTCGAGCTGCGCCCCGGCGACGTGCTGGTGCTCGCCGCCAAGTCCCAGGACACCGAGGCGCTCGTCGCCCAGTGGGCGTGGCGGCCGGTGCGCCCGGACGGCACCGCCGCCGAGCGGCTGCCCGTCCTGCTGCTGCAGAACGGGGTGGAGAACGCCCGGGCCGCGCTGCGCCGGTTCGACACCGTCATCGACGCGGTCGTGATCATCCCGTCGTCCCACTCGACCCCCGGCACGGTGGCCTCGCCGGGCGCCCCGCTGGCCGGCGCCTTCTACCTGGGACGCGCCCCGCGGGGTGACAGCGCGGCGGCCGAGCGGATCGCCGCCGACCTGCGGCGCGCGCGGTTCGCGGTGAAGGTCGTCCCGGACATCGAGCGGTGGAAGGTCGGCAAGCTGCTCGGGAACCTCGCCTACAACCTCGACGCGGTCTACCCGCCCAGCGCGGCCCGCGACCGGCTCGGCGCGGCGCTGGTCGCCGAGGCCCGCGCGGTGCTGGCCGCCGCCGGGGTCGAGGTGACCGACATGCTCAGCGGCGACACCGGGCTCGACCTGTCCGGCCTGGTCCTGCACGACATCCCCGGCCATCCCCGGCAGGGCAGCTCGACGTGGCAGAGCCTGGCCCGCGGCGCCACGGTCGAGTCGGACTTCCTCAACGGTGAGATCGCGCTGCTGGCCCGCCTGCACGGGACGTCCGCGCCGCTGAACGCGGGGGTGCAGCGGCGCATCGCGCTCGCCGCCCTGGGCGGGGCGAACCCCGGCGGCCTGGGCGAGGACGACCTCACCGCCCTGCTCGCGTCCGCGGCACCCGCCGACGGCGGCGCTCCCGACGGCGACAGCCGCGACGGGCTCGGCGAGGTGCTCGTCGACGCCAAGCGGCTGCACGACCTGGTGGCGGCGGGGCCCGCGCCGGTGCTGCTCGACGTCCGCTGGGCGCTCGGCGACCCGCACGGGCGGGAGCACTACCTGGCCGGTCACCTCCCGGGCGCCGTCTACGTCGACCTGGACACCGAACTGGCCGCCGCGCCGGGCGGGACCGCGGGACGCCACCCGCTGCCCGCCGTCGAGGATCTGCAGCGGGCGGCCCGACGCTGGGGGGTGGCGGCCGGCCGGCCCGTCGTCGTGTACGACGACAACGGCGGGCTGTCCGCCGCGCGGGCCTGGTGGCTGCTGCGCTGGGCGGGTGTCGCGGACGTCCGCATCCTCGACGGCGCGCTCGGCGCCTGGCGTGAGGCCGGGTTCCCGCTCGCCACCGGCGACGTCGTCCCCACCCCGGGGGACGTGGTGCTCGAGGCCGGCCACCTGCCGACCCTCGACGCGGACGACGCGGCCCGGACCGCCCGTGACGGCGTGCTGCTCGACGCCCGTGCCGGGGAGCGCTTCCGCGGCGAGGTGGAACCGGTCGACCCACGGGCGGGCCACATCCCCGGGGCGGTCAGCGCGCCCACCGGTGACAACCTGGACGAGCACGGCCACTTCCTCAGCCCGGACCGGCTGCGGGAACGTTTCGCCGCCCTCGGGACGTCCGCCGGTGGGACCTCCGACGGTGAGACGTCCGCCGGTGACCGGCCCGTCGGCGTGTACTGCGGCTCCGGGGTGACCGCCGCGCACGAGATCGCGGCCCTGGCCACCGTCGGGATCGAGGCCGCGCTCTACCCGGGCTCGTGGTCGGCCTGGTCGTCCGACCCGCAGCGCCCCGCCGCCACCGGGTCATGACAGGCACGGCGGGCACGGCGGGCACGGCCGCGGGGGCCGCGTTCGCCGCGGCGCTGCCGGCCGGGCGGTGGAGCCGGGACGACGCGGTCGTCGACGCCCACCGGCTCGACCGCTCCGGGTGGCGCCCGCCGGGACGTCCGCTCGGCGTGGCGTTCGCCGACGGCGTCGACGACGTGCGGGCCGTCCTGCGCACGGCGCTCGCGGCGGGCACCCCGGTGACGGTCCGCGGCGCCGGGACGGGGCTGGCCGGCGGCGCGGCCGCCCCGGACGGCGCGGTGATCCTCGACGTCAGCGGCATGAACCGGATCCGTGAGCTGTCGGTGCCCGACGCCGTCGCCGTCGTCGAGCCCGGAGTGATCACCGACGACCTGGACCGGGCCGCCCGGGAGGTCGGACTGAGCTACTCCCCCGACCCGGCCAGCTCGGCGATCTCCACCATCGGCGGGAACATCGCGACCAACGCCGGCGGCCTGCGGTGCGCCAAGTACGGCGTGACCCGGGAGTCCGTGCTCGGCCTGGACGTGGTCCTCGCCGACGGCGAGCTGGTCAGCACCGGGCGGCGCACCGTGAAGGGCGTCGCCGGCTACGACCTGACCGGGCTGTTCGTCGGCTCCGAGGGCACCCTCGGCGTCGTCGTCGGCGCGACCCTGCGGCTGCGGCCGGCGCCGCGGCGCACGGTCACCCTCGCCGCGTTCTTCGACTCCTTCGGCGCCGCGGTGGACGCGGTCACCGCGATCATGGCCACCGGGATCGTGGTGGCCATGGCGGAGCTGCTCGACGGGCCGACCGTGCGGGCCGTGGACGCGGCGACCGGCGGCGGTCTCGCCGCCGCCGGTCAGGCCCTGCTGCTGGTCCAGACCGACGGCGCCGGAGCCGACGACGAGGCCGACGCCGTCGAGGCGGTGCTGCGCGGCCGGGCCCGCGCCGTGCGCCGCGCGGCGGACCCGGCTGCCGCGGCCGAACTGCTCGCGGCCCGCCGGGCGGCGCTGCCCGCCCTCGAACGGATCGGCCGGGTACTGATCGAGGACATCGCCGTGCCCCGCTCCCAGCTGGCACGGGCGGCGGCCCGGATCACCGAGATCAGCGCCGCCACCGGAGTCCGGATCTTCACCATCGCCCACGCGGCCGACGGAAACCTGCACCCGATCATCGTCGTGGACGGCTCAGACGGCACCGGCTCGGACGGGGCCGCCGACGAGATTCCCGCCGACGCCTGGAAGGCCGCCGATCTCCTCTTCCAGACCGCGCTGGACCTGGGCGGCACCGTCACCGGCGAGCACGGGATCGGGGCGCTCAAGCGCCGTTGGCTCGGCGCGGAGCTGGGGACCGCGAACCACTCCCTCCAACAGCGTCTGCGGCGCCTGTTCGACCCGACCGGGATCCTGTCCCCGGACCGCGGCCTGTGACGGGGTCGCTCGTGGACCCGGGCCCCCACCCGGGTTCGCGGCAGGAAAGTCTCAGACCGCGTGAACCGGCTGTCCCGGGACCGGAGCGAGACCGAGATGGTCGCGCAGCGTCGTCCCCGTGTAGTCGGCTCGGAACACGCCGCGTTCCTGGAGCAGCGGGACGACCGTGTCCGCGAACTCGTCCAGGCCGGCGGGGGTGATGTGCGGGACGAGGATGAAACCGTCCGCCGCGCGGGCCTGCACGAACCGGTTGATCGTCTCCGCGACGGTCGCCGGGCTGCCGACGAACGCCTGCCGCCCGCTGACCTCGATGACCAGCTCGCGGGTGCTCAGCCCGCCGGCCTCGGCGATCTCGCGCCAGCGGCGGGCGGTGGCCAGCCGGTCCTCGTACATCCGCACGCTCGCCCGGCCCTGGGCGACCGTGTTCTCCCCGGGCACCGGGTCGACCTCGGGCAACGGCCCCTCCGGATCGTGGTCGCCGAGGTCGCGGTTCCACACCTGTTCGAGGAACTGGATCGCGGTCGCGCCGCTGACCTGCTGGCGGCGGACCTCCTCGGCCCGCTCCCGCGCCTGCTCGTCGGTGTCACCGAGGACGAACGTCGCCGCCGGCAGGACCAGGAGATCCTCGGGCGCGCGGCCGTAGCGGGCCAGGCGGCGCTTGACGTCCGCGTGGAACGCCTGACCGGCGTCGAACGTGCTGTGCCGGCTGAAGATCGCGTCGGCGGAGCGGGCGGCGAACTCCCGGCCCGCGTCGGAGTCACCCGCCTGGAAGATCACCGGCCGGCCCTGCGGGCTGCGCGGCACCGTGAACTGCCCGCTGATGTCGAAGTGGGCGTCGTGATGCTCGAACGCCCCCGCCTTGGGCTCGGCCAGGAAGACGCCGGACTCCTTGTCCGCGACGATCTCGTCGCCCCGCCAGGAGTCGAACAGCTCGCCGGCCGTCCGCAGAAACAGCTCGGCGCGCTCGTAACGCTGCTCCTCGGCCAGGAAACCACCGCGGCGGAAGTTCTCCCCGGTGAACGCGTCCCAGGAGGTGACGACGTTCCAGGCGGCGCGCCCGTCGGAGAGATGGTCCAGGCTGGCGAACTGGCGGGCCACCTCGTACGGCTCGTTGAACGTCGAGTTGATCGTCCCGGCCAGGCCGAGACGGTCGGTCACCGCCGCCAGCGCCGCCAGCACGGTGAACGTGTCGGGACGTCCGACGACGTCCAGGTCGTGGAGGCGCCCGCGCTGCTCCCGCAGCCGCAGACCCTCCGCCAGGAACAGGAAGTCGAACTTCGCGCGCTCCGCCGTCCGGGCGAAGTGGACGAACGACTCGAACTCGATGTGGCTGCCCGAACGCGGATCGCTCCACACGGTCGTGTTGTTCACGCCCGGGAAGTGCGCGGCGAGGTGGATCTGCCTGGTCGGGCTGCTCATCCGGTTCTCCCCGGTAAGGACGGACGCGTCAGGTCGTGGCGGGCTCAGGTGGCGGCGGGCTCGGGCCGTGCGGCGGCGTAGCGGTTGGCCGGCCGGGGGAACCCGAGCAGCCCGCGCAGCGTGCCCGCGTCGTACCCGGGCGGCACGAGGCCACGGCGGCGCAGCTCCGGCACCAGCCCGCGGGTGATCGCGGTCAGATCGGTGGGAATCCCCGCCGGGCGCAGCTGGAAGCCGTCGATGCCCACCCCGGCCCACTCCTGCAGGACGTCGGCGAGGCCGGCCGGTGTGCCGGTGAAGACGGCCGCGTCCGAGCGGAACTCACGGCCGGCGAGCTCGTCCAGGCGGCCCTTGCGCGCGGCGGCCCGGCCCTCGGCGACCGGTCCCTCGGCGTCGTCGAGGAACACCACCAGGTCGGCGAACACCCGCAGCGACTCCGCGGGCCGCCCGGCCGCCGCCAGCTCGGCCCGCAGATCGCGCAGGATCCGCGCGGCGTCGGCGGCGTCGCGCGGTGTCACATGGACGAGGTCCACCGAGCCCGCGGCGAAACGGTACGGACCGGCCGCGTGCGCGAGCGCGGTGACCAGCGGCTGCCCCTGTGGTGGACGCGGCACGATCGACGGCCCCCGCACGCTGAACCACCGGCCCGCGAAGTCGATGTGGTGCAGCTTGTCCCGGTCGATGAACCGGCCCGTGGCCACGTCGCGGATCTCGGCGTCGTCCTCCCAGCTGTCCCACAGCCGGCGCATGACCTCGACGTAGTCCGCGGCCTCGTCGAACAGGTCCGCGGGCCGCGCCGATGCCAGGTCGCGGCGGCCGAAGTGGGCGGCCTCGTCCCGCCCCGCGCGGACGCGCACCCGCACCCCGGCCCGCCCGGAACTGACATGGTCGAGAGTCGCGACGGCCTTCGCCACGTGGAACGGCTCGGTGTGCGTCACGACCACCGTCGGGACGACGCCGATGCCCCGCGTGCGCGGCGCGGCGCGGGCCGCCACCAGGACCGCGTCGAGCCGGCCGCGGACCTCGTCGACCCGGCCGTCCGGGCCGTCGTACCGGGACGACTGCAGCGCCAGCGTGTCCTCGATCGTCACGAAGTCGAGCCGGCCGCGCTCGGCCTCCTGGACGAGCTCCGTCCAGTACCGGCCGGAGAACAGCTCGCGGGGCCGGGCATCCGGCTCCCGCCACGCGGCGGGATGCCAGCCGCAGCCGTCGAGCGCGACGGCGAGCCGCAGCTCGCCAGGGGCGGTTGGACCGGTCATCGTCGTCAGCCCGCTCAGCTCGACCGGGACCAGGCCTCGGCGAGCAGCTCGTAGGAGCGCACGCGGTCGGCATGATCGTGGGTGATCGTGGTGATCAGCAACTCGTCGGCGCCGGTGACATCCCGCAGGACCCGCAGCCCCCGCACGACCGTCTCGGGCGAACCGACGAACTGGGTGTCGACCCGGTCGGCGACCAGCACCCGCTCGGCGTCGCTCAGCCCGCGCTCCGCCACCTCCGCCGGGCTCGGATACGGGATGGCGCCGCCGCCCGCCCGAATGCTGGCCACCCACGGACCGTAGCCGCTGGCGAGCCGGCGGGCGGTCTCGTCGTCCGGCCCGACGACCACGTCGGCGGAGACCATCACCCGCGGCTCACTCAGCACCCCGGGCCGGAACGCCGCCCGGTACGCCGCGATCGTGTCGAGCACCGTGGAGGGGACGATGTGGTAGTTCGCCCCGAGCGGCAGGCCGAGCTCCGCGGCCGTGAGCGCGCTCCCGCCCGCGGTCGCCGCCAGGACCCAGATCTCCAGATCGGCGCCCTCCGCGGCCGGCGCCGAGAGCGGTGTGCCGTCAGGTGCCCGGTAGGTACCACCGACGAACGCCTGGATGTCCCGGACCAGCGCGGTGTAGTCCTCCTCCGGGCCGTTCCGGAAACCGACCAGCCGCAGCTGCCGACTGAGGCGCTCCACGTCGAAGGCGAGCGCCGGCGGCTCGGGCAGAAGCAGGCCGTCGACCACCCGCGCCGCTGGCCGAGACGGCTGCCGCTCGGCGCCGTTCGGCGGTGGTGCCGCGCCGTTCGGCGTGGGCTTCGCGGCCCGGTCGACCAGGCGGCCCACGCTGGAGCGGCCAAGGCCCAGGTCGACCCGCCCAGGATGAAGATGGGCGATCGTGCCGAACTGTTCGGCGACGACCACCGCCGTGTCATGCCCCGTCTGGACCGCCCCGGAGCCGACCCTGATCCGCTCCGTCGCCGCCGCCACCAGGGCGATCAGGACAGCGGGCGCGGCGGAGACGACCCCCGGGGTCAGGTGATGCTCGGCGAGCCAGTAGCGGGCGTAGCCGAACCGTTCGGCCTGCCGGGCCAGATCGAGCGTGTTGCGCAGCGCGTCGGCCGCCGAGGATCCCGAGGTGAGGGGTGTCAGGTCGAGCACTGACAGCGGGATCGAGCCTGCTGGAGGCATGAGAGCCACCGCCCTTCCGTCGCCCTTCGATCACCATTCGATCACCATTCGATCGCCGTCAGTAACCCCACTTTGTTCAGTCAATTAGTGAACATATGACCGTGGTCGCACGCTGTCCAGTCCTCGGACCGCCCGGTCGGCGACGCCCCACCTGAGCAGGCCGCTCGGGCAGTGCCCCTCGGGCGGCACCGTGGCCAGCGCTCCCACGACCGATGCGCCGACGCCGACGCCAGCGCCAGCCTGCGCCCGAACAAAGCCATCGAACGTCCCATGGCCCGCCGACCAGACCGCAAATTCCACTATTCCGAACAGCTCGAAATTCTGGATTCAACCGGCGGATATGGACGCCACACGCACCTTGATACCAGCCCACATAATTAGTCCTCGGCTTTGCCGGGAGACGTTCCTGCGGTAGCGTCACGGGCGCCGCCTAGCGGGAAATAAAAATCCCGACCGAAAGGAGTCTTCCGAACCATGGAGCAGCAGCAGGCACAGCAGGTGGAGCAGCAGCTTCGGCAGAACTGGCGCCAGATCCGCTACCGCATCCTGGACCAGTTCGGTCAGGTGAGCACCGCCGACCTGGACGCCTCGACCAGCGTCAACGACCTCGTTGCGCGGATCGCGGACAAGACGAACCACAGCGAGCGGTACGTCGAGAACCGTATCCAGGAGCTCGTCGGCGCCGGTTCGGCCCTGAGCGGCGCCTCGCGCGACCGACTCGGCTCCAACCAGTACAGCCAGTACAGCCAGTTCAACCAGGGCGGCCAGCAGCAGGGCCAGCCGTTCGGGGCGCAGCAGTGACCCGATGAGGCCTCACCGGACGACGTCGCCTGCCCGGTAGGGCCGGAAACGCCGTCCGGCGCAGCCGGGTTCCGGTCGCTCTGGAGCAGTCGCTCAGACGGCGGCGGCGAGGAGCGACCGGAAATCCAGCAGCTCGTCGATCAGATCGGTCACCACCGGATCCCGCGGAAGCCGATTCAGTTCGACCAGCATCGCATCTGTTTCTTCTATGGTCGGCAGGCCATCCACGGCCGCGACCATCGTGACAATTTTAGTCATATATTGTCCAACGTCGTCCCGATGAGTTCGTTCCAGAGTGGTACAGGGCGCTATAGAAAATACCTCCGCCACGCATCAGGCGAAACTTGCCACGATTGGCAGGCCCCACGCACCCACGTAACGTGCACGATCTTCGACAGAAAGACGCAACGGTTCCGCTCGGTGAGCGCCTCCGGGCCCAGCCAGCCGGACTCAGCTGGCCGGACGCAGTTCCAGCGTGCAGCATTTCGCGCCGCCGCCACCCCGCCGGATCTCATCCGTGGCCACGCCGATCGGGATGAATCCATGGTCACGCAGCATGCTCGCGAACCCGGTGGCGTCGGCCGAGATCACCACATGCAGCCCGTCACTGACCGCATTCAGCGCGAACGCGACCGCCTCTCGCTCGGTAACCGTGAGTGCTCCCGGAAACACCTCCCGAAGGACCGCGTTGCTGCACGCGCTGAATGCAGCCGGATAATACGCGATAAGATCCTCGGTGAGGACGCAGAGCGCGGTGTCGAGATGATAGAAGCGAGGGTCGACCAGTTCCAGGGTCAGGACCCTGCGGCCAAGGATGCCCGCCACCTCGGCATGCGCGCGTTTCTCGGTACGGAAACCCGTCCCGGCCAGGACGACGCCACCGACCGCCAGGAAGTCCCCCTCCCCCTCGTTGACGTAAGACGGAGCGTGCGCCCGCATTCCAGCGCCGCGGAACCAGTCGAGATAGTGGTCCGCCTCGGCCCGCCGCTGCGGGTACCGGAAACGCGCCCCGACCGCGACACCGTCGACGACCAGGCCGCCGTTGGCCGCGTAGACCATGTCCGGCAGCCCGGGTACCGGCTCGACCAGCTCGACCTGGTGGCCCAGCTCCAGGTACACGGTCCGTAGTGCCTCCCACTGGGCCTTCACCCGAGCGAGGTCCGTCGGCACCTCCGGCCGCATCCACGGGTTGATGGCATAGGTGACGTCGAAGTACTCCGGTGGGCACATAAGGTACGTGCGGGCGGAGGCTCGACGCGAGACAGTCGAATCGCCCGGGGCAGCGTCCACGTCCAACAGGATGCCAGCCCTCGGCCACGGACTCACGGAATAGCGGGAACGTCGGACGGGCACGGATCGTCGATCTGGCAGGGCTTCGTCCGCATCATGCGTATACCCTCCCGGGTCGGACCCGGCATCCTCCCCGGTCCACTGCCAACGAACGTCGTCTAGCGAACGGGGGCTGCCGATGCCGCACTTCGACCTCGGGGTCGAGACCAAGCTGTTCTTCACCGACGATCCCGCCCAGGACGGAAGCGCGCTCCTCGGCGAGAACCCAGGCCCACTGAGCCTGAACGGAACGAAAGCACCCAGCGCACCCCCACCGCTGGTGCTCATCCACGGCTGGTGTTGCGACTCGCACGACTGGAACTTCCAGATCCCGGCTTTCCTCCGACGCCACCGGGTGATCGCCGTCGATCTACGCGGCCACGGTCGATCCACCGGTTCGAAGGGGCTACGACCGCGGATCCTCGCGACCGACGTCGCGGCTCTGCTCCGCGAGCGGGGGGTGACCGCGGACAGCGGCGGGGTGATCGCCATCGGACACTCGCTGGGAGCGATGGTGGCCAGTGCGCTGGCCGTGGAACATCCCGATCTCGTCCGCGCCGTCGTCGCGGTGGAGCCCGCCTACGGTCTACCCGAGGCCGACGTCGAGAGATCCGCGCGGTCGCTGGCGAACCTTGGCGAGCCCGGCGGGATGGACCGTCTGCTGAGGTATCTCGCGGCGCTGGCGGGCCCCGACGCCCCCGAGAGCCTGACGACCTGGCACCGTCGACGCGCGCTGGGTGTACCCGTCGACGTGGCCCAGGCGGCCTTCGCCGGCATGTGGCTGGACGTCGACCAGTTCGGCCGCCGAGAGCAGAGCAACGACTACCTGGCCAAACGCACCTGCCCCGTGCTGTCCGTGTACGCGGAACGGCGTGCCGACCAGGCCGAGTGGGAACGCGGACTGGCCACGGGCCCGTCCGACGAGGTTCATGTGCTGCCGGGTGGGCACTGGTTGCACCAGAAGCACCCCGAGGTGTTCAACTCGCTTGTCCTCGACTGGCTGACCCGCCTCTCCTCGAGGGCGGGCACCCCCTGAGCGGACGGCGACGACTCAGGACAGTAGGGCCGGATGCCTCCCGGCTCCGCATTCCTCGTCCCGACCCGGGGCACGGTGTTAGCTTCCTGTGACGTGCAGCCTGTAACGGCCGACGCGACGTCGGCAAGCGATCCGGCCTTAACTCGGCAGCCATGCCTCTACCAGGCCCGAGCGTGGTGGGGCGGCACCCTGGTGGCGGAGTCGACAGCCGCCGTCCGGGTGCAGGAGCCGGGGCAGGTCCCAGTTCTTTACTTCCCACGCTCCGATATCCGGTTCGACTCCTTCGGAGACGAAGGCCGCACGGTGTCGTGCCCGGTGAAGGGCACCGCGCGCCTGTGGTCCCTTGAGGGGAAGATCGACACCGGCTCCGTCGACTGGCACGACCCCGCCAGCACCACGACGGTCGACGGCCGAGACGCGCTGTGGGTCTTCACCCAGCCGACCTCCGGTCTGGAGTGGCTGACCGACCTCGCCGCCTTCGACCACGACCGGGTCAGGGTGGAGATCGTCGACGAGGTCCCCGGCGAGCAGCCCCGCGACAGCACGATCAAGCGCTTCCCCACCTGGGGCGACGCCACCGATCTCATCGACATCATGAATGTCCGCCAGGCCGGCGACCGCAGATACGTCAGCGTGGCCCTCGCGGATCCCCGGCGACCCGTGGTCGAGGGCAGTCAGATGCTCGGGCAGGCCGTGGTGGCCGGCGGTCGCCACGCGCCCGGGCGGCGGGTCGTCTCGGCGCACATGGTGTTCTACCGGGCGGCCGACGCTCGCGAACCACTCGAGTTCGAGGTGGACGAACTCAGTTCCGGTCGGAGCTTCACGACACTGGCAGTGCATGTCTCCCAGCGCGGAAAGCGGCGTGCCAGCGGCACTCTGCTGCTCGACGTCACCGCACCGGACGTCGTCCGCCACGCCGCGGACCCGCCGCCGTGCGCAGGGCCATACGACAGCGAACCCTACGACATGTCGGTGACGGGGCGCGATATCCGCATGGTCGACGCGGCGTACACCGACGACTCGGCCGCGCCAGTGGGGCCTCCGGTCATCGACACGTGGGTTCGGTTTCGCGCGGTGCCGGACGATCCGTACCTACAGGCCGGGCTACTTGCCCAGTTCACCGGGCACATCTCCATCGCCGCCGCCCTGCGCCCGCACGAGGGGGTCGGCCAGAACCAGGCCCATCGCACCCTTTCGATGGGGATCAACGCGATTGCCATCTCCTTCCACTCCGAGGTCCGGGCCGACCACTGGATGCGCTACCACCATCTGTCGACCTTCGCCGGCGATGGGATGACCCATTCCGAATGCCGGGTCTACGACGAGGCCGATACCCTGATCTCGTCGTTCACGGTCGATGCCATGTTGCGTGGCTTCCGGAATGACGGGCGCGCGGTCGACGGCAGGACCGCGCTGTGAGTCTCACTACAGGACGAGGCCCCCTGTCCGCGCGGCCGGCCGGCCGATTCAGCGTCCCGCTCCCGACACCGCTCGGCTACGTTGAGCCTTTCCAACGTCGGGTACGTGGCCGGTCCGGCGGCCAGACCGTGGTCGACAGCGAGCGAGTGCTGCTGGTTCACGCCCCGGGACAACCTCCGACCTATGCGTTCCCCGCCGAGGACGTCCAGGCGACCGTGGCGTCCGAACCAGAGCCCGCCGTCGCGGGACACCTACGGGTCCCGTGGGAGGCAGTCGACGAATGGTGGGAGGAGGAAGAACGGATGCTCGGCCATCCGCGCAATCCCTACCATCGGATCGACTGCCTCCGCTCGACTCGGCACCTGCGCGTCGAGGTCGGCGACGTGGTGCTCGTCGACACCTCGGACACCGTCGCCCTGTACGAGTCAGCGCTCGCGCCGCGGCTCTACGTTCGCCGCGAGCAGGTCGACATGGGGCTTCTCCACCCGAGCGCGACGAAGACCTACTGCCCCTACAAGGGGGCCGCGTCCTACTGGTCGGCGATCGTCGGGGACGTCGTCGTGGAGGACATCGCCTGGTCCTACGAGGATCCCCTCCCCGAAAGTGTCCCGATCTCCGGCCTGTTGAGTTTTGACGGGTCCCGCGCGACGGTGGAGCACGACCTGCCCGCGCCGACCCGTGTCCTCGAGGACCTCGAGGACCTCGAACCGCGGCTGGACGGACCCACCTGCGATAGCGGGGGACAGTGCTGACCGGGTGAGCCGTTCCCGGCAGCCGGGGTCCACCGCGAACTTCGGCAGTACGCCTGGATACCGGGCGGCGGCGCCAGTCAGTCAGTCAGTCGAGGTCGGCGGAAGATCCGGATAGCTTGGAACGCGCTTCTCCATCCGGGCCTGAATCGATTCGGTCACGTCCACCGGCTGGAGTGCCCCCGCCTGCCAGGTCGCCGTGTGTGCCAGCGCGTCGGAGACAGAGTGATCACGGGAGTAGAGCAGCATCTCCTTGCTCCCCCAGACCGCCATCGGACTGTTGGCGGCGATTTCCTCCGCGACCTCGCGCACACCGCGCAGCATCGCCTCCTGATCGGGATAGACCTCGTTCACGAGGCCGACGGTGAGCGCACGGTCGGCGGGAAGTCGGCGACCGGTGTAGACGAGCTCGCGCGCGACTCCCTCCGGAATTATCTTGGGGAGCCGTTGAAGTGTGCCGAGATCGGCAGTGATTCCGATCTTTGTCTCCTGGACGACAAAAAACGCGTCCACCGTGGCATAACGCATATCGCATGCGGTAACGAGATCGAGTCCGCCGCCGACACAACCGCCCTGCACGGCGGCGAGGACGGGAAAGCGCGCCCGTTCCAGCGCGGTGAGAGCGTCCTGCATGCGAAGAACAAGCGAGCGGCGGGCCATGTTGACGCGGGCCGGCTCGCCGTCCGGGAAAAGCTCGGTGCCGCCGAAGACATTCAGGTCCAGGCCCGCGGTGAAGTGCCGACCGGTCGACGATATTACGAGCGCCCGAACGCCTCCGTCCTGGTCGATTTTCGACACGGCCAGCGGAAGATCCTGCCAGAAATCAGACTGAAGCGTGTTGAGTTCTTCTGGCCTGGATAGGACGAGCCACGCGACCTTGTCGACCACGTCCATCTCGAAACTGCGGCTACCCACGAAGGACTCCCGAGGAAATTGTGGCCCGTCCGAATCTCCCCACCTTCTCCTATCGACACACCCGCCGCAAGATCACGCCTGGTGCGCCGACCGGCCTGGCAGCATGGCCACCAGGGCGGGGACATCTCCAAGCGATCGCAGTGTGTCGTTCAGGTGGGTGCAGGTGGACGTCCCGCGGAAGGTCGTGCCCACGACCTGCCGGGCGTCGGCGGCAGCGGTGCCAGCCAGTCGGGCCGCGCTCGCGGCCGCGAGCGGGCACTCGACCCAGGGCAGCACGCGAGGAGTCGACTCGATCTCGGTGAAGGTCAGTGTTCCCGAGTCGAGCGCCGCGTTCACCTCGTACTCGTGGATGACGGCCTCAGGTCCACCGTCGGACTGGTAGCTGTCTCGGAAGAACACGTCCAGCCGCAGTTCGTCGACACCGGTCGGGAGCAGGTCAAGACGGCGGGCCCGCCTCATGCCGTGTGGCGGCAGCCCGGCCAGTTCGTGCCATGCCATCGGATCGGCTGGCACCAGTACGGACGGCGCCGGTGGACCGGTGACCATGGGCGGGCCGTTCCCGTCCTCGATCGAGCCGATGATCGTCGCGTCGCGCGCCCAGCCTGCGCACTGATCGGCCTGTGCCAGCATGATTCGCCCATTGCCGTGGACAAGCCCCATGCGGGTTGTCGCGTAGCCGGAGACGAGCGAGGTCACCGGGGCGTCGTCAAGCAACGCGGCGAACAGCGGGTGGGTGGTGCGCAGCTCCGGCGCGATCTCGGCGAGGTGACGGCGGAAGCCGGATGTGGAACTGACGCCGACGAGGCCGGCCAGCGCGGGAACCTCTGGAACGGTCTCGACGCGCAGGATCTCGCGTCGCCCCTGAAAGGCGATCTCGAACCGGAACATCGCCTCGGCGATCACGGAGGCGGCGCCGTCGAGGCCGGTGACCAGGTCCCGACCGCGACCGATCATGATCACATTTCCGGTCGGGCCGTCTGGACGCGCCGAGTCGAGTGTGATCGTCCGTCGGACCGAACCGGGCCGGCGCGGAGGGCTGCCCACGGTCGGTTCCTGGATGCCGTGCCGCGGGTGCAGTGGCGGCTCCGCGGGCGGTGGGGCTACAAGTTCCCAGCTCGAGGCCATCCTGATCACCCTCCGCGGCTCGGGACTCGTCTAGCACGACACCTGGCGACGGCTACCCATTCCCGATTGGGACGGACAGGACGGACCGGGCAGGTCAGCGTGCCGCGTCGAGCACCGCGGGCCAGTGCGCCGGGTCGGAGCCGCCCGAGTCGTAAAGCGTGGTCCGGGCGTAGACGCCGCCGATCTTCTCGCTGAGCGCGCGGCCGACCTCCTCGGGGGTGCCGACGACGGAGAACTCGGCCAGCATCTCGTCGGTCACCAGGTCGGCCATGTCATCCCAGCGGCCCTGCTTGGAGAGAGCGGTCAGCTCGGGCTGCGCCTCGCCCCAGCCGTGCATGTCGAAGACCGCGCGGTAGGCGGGGGTGGACCCGTAGAAGGCGATCTGCTTCTTGGTGGCGGCCACCGACCGTCCCATCTCCTCAGCGGTCCGGCCGATGGTGACGAAGGAGGGCCCGCAGATCGTGAAGCCCTCCAGGTCGGCCTTGCCAGCCTTGGCCCGGCCGCGCAGCAGCGCGGGAATCGTCACCTCCTCGACGTAGCGCATGGTGCTGAAGGGATGGACGAAGAACCCGTCCGCGACCTCGCCGGCGACCTCGGTCATGCCGGGTCCCACCGCGGCGAGGTAGATCGGGGGCGGGCCGAAGGCGTGCGGCTTGGGGGTGAAGAACGGGGTCATGAGCGTGTGGGTGTAGAAGTCGCCACGGAAGTCCAGCTTCGTGCCGTTCTGCCAGCAGTCCCAGACCGTCCGGATCGCCAGGATGAGCTCACGCATGCGGGCGGCGGGGTGCGACCACGGCATCGAGAAGCGCTTCTCGATGTGCGGCTTGATCTGCGAGCCGAGGCCGAGGACGAACCGACCCTCGCTGTACTGCGCCAGGTCGTATCCCAGGTTCGCCAGCGTCATCGGCGTGCGGGCGAACGCGATCGCGATCGACGTCCCGACCGTCAGGGAGCTGGTCGCGGTCGCGGCCTGGAGGCACTGCATGAACGGGTCGTGCCGGGTCTCCCCGACCCAGGCGCCGGCGTACCCGTCCTTCTCGACCTGGGCGGCACTGGTCGAGGTCGAGGCGATGTCGTCAGACAGAGTGAAATCGATCTTCATCGCGTCTCCTCGTTGCAGTCCCCGGGCACGCCGCCGGTCATCAGGTTGGTGCCAGCGGACCGACGCAGGCAACCGATCCTGCCACCAGGTCCGTCGTGTGTACCGATCGGACCGATCTCGTCACGCACGGTATGAGATGCCCGCGCTCAGGGCACGTGAAAGACCGGAGGACACGTGAGGAGCACGCGCGAAGGAGGACAGGCGGCACAACCACCACTTCGATGGAGGGGATGACCTCATGAGTGCATCTACTGGCGCCGGCGGTCCGCGGCGTGAACGACGCGGCGGGCGCGCCGATCCGGACCTGCCCGGCGACTTCTCCACCCGATCAGGTGGGGATCTCCCATCGGGCAGGGAGATCACGGAGCATCCGAACGCCGGTACGAACGAACAGACGATCTTCGCGGATCGATCCCGGGCGCCCGAGCGCACCCACCAGAACCAGCCGGATCACCCGCGCGGTGATCACGCGCACGGCGGTCGGCCGGGCGCTGGCGGCAAAAAGGCCATCGGCGGCCCTGGGCTGGCGGCGAAAGCCGGTCCCGCGCTGCTGATGCTCGGGATCGGCTGGATCCTCTTCGCGCTGGCCATACCGATGTTCGGCCTCACCACCGGCAATTCGATCGCCAACCTGCTCGGGATCATGCTGTTGGTCGCAGCGGTCAGTGAGCTCGCCGCCGCGATGACGACCGCGGCGGACTGGCGCCCCACGCACGCCCTGCTGGCGCTGCTGTTCGTCATCGGCGGCATCGTCGCGCTCGCCTGGCCGGCGCCCACGCTCACCGTGGTGGCCCGCATGGTGGCGTGGTATCTGCTGGTCGCGGGCATCCACGCCATCGCGACGTCGTTCGCGCACCGACGCGTCGGCCGCGGTGGTCCGGCGTTCGGCACGGCGGCCGGGAACCTGCGTGGTGGGGCTCCGTGGTGGGCGCCGCTGGCGATCGGTGCATTCTCGATCGGCATCGCCTTCTGGGCGGCGGCGCACCACCACCCGACCTACTCGTTCGTCGTCCTGTGGGTCGCGCTGGCCGCGCTCGTCACCGGTCTTACCAAGTTGGCCGCGGCGTTCCACTCCAATGACCACGGCGAGGAGCAGGAGGTGGACTCGCTGACCGAGAGCGGCTTCAGCGGACGCGCCACCGCCGAGTCGGCGCGGTCGCAGGCACGTGGCGACGCCCGGGTCCGCGGTGGAACGTAGCCGAGTGGACCGTGGCTGGTCAGGAACCGCAGCTGATCAGAAGCGGAAAGCGGCGGCCGGGGATTCCCGGCCGCCAGGCACAACCCATGTCACAAGCGGGCGCATCGCCTGCCCGCGGTCCCCTAGGCTCGCGGGCGACGACCAACGACGACGGAGGCGGGCGCGGTGACGGCGGAGACCGACGAGAAGGAGATCCTGACCGAGATCCGCGACGGCGTCTCTGTCATCACGTTCAACCGACCGCAGGCACGCAACGCGGTGACCAGCACGATGGCGCTCGCGTATGCGGCCGCCCTGCGCGCGGCGGATGACGACCCGCAGGTCCGGGCAATCGTGGTCACCGGTGCCGGCGCGGGCTTCTGCGCCGGAGCCGATCTCGCGGTGCTGCGCGACGGCGCCGAAGCGATCAAGAAGTTCGTACCGGCCCGCGAGGACCTGCCGGCCCTCACGATGCGCCTGCGCAAGCCGGTGATCGCCGCGGTGAACGGCGCCGCGGTGGGCATCGGTTTCGCCTACATGATGGGCAGCGACATCCGCATCGCCGCCGAGTCAGCGAAGATCGCGACCGCGTTCTCCCGGCTCGGCCTGGCGGCGGAGTACGGCGTCTCCTGGCTGCTGCCGCGGGCCATCGGCCTCCAGCCGGCACTGGATCTCCTCCTCACCGGGCGGACCGTCGGCGCGCAGGAGGCCGCGAAGCTCGGGCTCGTCCACCAGGTCGTCCCCGACGGGACCGTGCTGGAGGCCGCGGTCGCCTACGCGAAGGACCTGGTCGACAACTGCTCGCCGTTCTCCCTGGCAATGATCAAGGAGCAGGTCTACCTGGACCTCGATCGTTCCCAGGACGACGCGCTGACCGACACGCTCCGCCGGATGGACATCGCCTTCGAGGGCCCGGGCCTCGCGGAGGCACTGACCGCGCGTACGGAGAAGCGGTCGGCCGTCTTCGACCCGCTCCCTACCCGGGAGGCGTGACGGCACCGGCGTCGCGGAAGGCCCGGCGGTAGGCCTGCGGGCTGGTGCCGACCAGCCGGCGGAACCCGTCCCGGAAGGCGGTGGGCGATCCGAAGCCGACCTGGGCGGCGATCCGCTCCACCGAGTGCCCGGTGGTCTCGAGCAGGTACTGCGCCTGGCGCAGGCGCACCCGGTGCAGCCACTGGGACGGGGTCGTACCCGTCTGCTCACGGAAGCGGCGGTTGAGCGTGCGCGGGCTCGTCATCGCCTGGGCGGCGAGGTCGTCCACGGTCAGCGGGCGGTGGCAGTTCGCCTCCATCCACCGCAGCAGCGGTTCGAGGACGGAGCCGTCCGGCGGCGGGCGGTCGCGGACGATGAACTGGGCCTGACCGCCTTCCCTGGCCAGCGGGACGACTGACAGCCGGGCGACGTCGGCCGCCACGGCGACCCCGTGGTCGGAGCGGATCATGTGCAGACACAGGTCGAGGCCGGCCGCGGCGCCGGCCGAGGTGAGGATCTGCCCGTTGTCGACGAACAGCACGTTCGGGTCCACCCGCACCGTGGGGTGACGGCGGGCGAGCTCCTCGGCGGCGATCCAGTGCGTGGTGGCGCGCAGACCGTCCAGCAGGCCGGTCTGCGCGAGCAGGAACGCCCCGCCGCAGACGGAGGCGATGCGGGTGCCACGCGCGGCGGCGGCCCGCAGCGCGACGACGGCCTCCTCCGGCAGGGGCCCGGCGTGCTCGCCGACGCCGGGGATGACGATCGTGTCGGCCTCGGCGAGCGTGTCCAGCCCCCAGGGGGCCCGCAGGGAGAACGCCCCGCCGTCCGCCTCGACGGCGCCGTTGACACTCCGGCCAGCGCAGATCCTCACCCGGTAGGCGGCCCGGCCGTCGGGTAGCCGGGCCCGGCCGAAGGTGTCGACCGGTACCGCCAGGTCGAAGGGGACCACGCCGTCGATGGCCAGGACCGCCACGGTGTGCATGGCAGGACGATAACCAGGCGACCGCTTCCCGCCAACGGGCGATCCTGCCGGTACCGCCCGTGACCTGAGCCGCGCCCACCGGGGTATTACGCCATGAAAAGGAAGTATCGATCGCCGACAGCTGTGGGTGTCAAGGGCAGAAGGGGTCGGACCACCCTGGCGGGAATCCGTCGACAGCTGGCGCTCCCGCCACTCACGGGAATGGTGACTGGACGCCTAGCGTGGCGGTTGCCGACTCCTCCGGCTGCCCCCGCACTCCCAGGACGGACCCGTGACCACATTCCTGCTGAGCGTCCACGTACTCGTAGCGATCATCGCCATCGGCCCGGTGACGGTCGCGGCGAGCATGTACGCGCCGGCGGTGCGGGCGGCGCTGCGCGACCCCGGCGACGTCCGGGCTACCGGAGTGGTCGAGACTCTGCACCGCATCTGCAACGTCTATGCCGCGATCGGCATCACAGTGCCGATCTTCGGCTTCGCCACCGCCGCGAGCATGGACGTCCTCGGTGACCCGTGGCTCGTCGCCTCGATCATCCTGACGGGGCTGGCGGCGGTGCTGCTGGCGACGGCGGTCCTCCCCTGGCAGCGGCAGCTTCTGGAGGAGATCGCCCCGGGCGAGGGCACCGGGCCGGCCGGTGCCGGGCCCGTGCGTCAGGCGGCCATCGCCGCCCGGACGAAGCGGCTCGCGATGACCACCGGCATGTTCAGCCTGCTGTGGGCCGTGGTCACCGTGCTGATGATCGCCCGGCCGGGGTCGACCACAGGCGTCTGACCTTCGAGCGGGTCGCGCCGGGCCGGCAGGCCGGGCAGCCAGGCAGGCCAGGCAGGCGGATCAGCGCGACCGGGGCGGCGGCACGGTGTCGAGGCGGTCGAGGATCTGGCCGCAGATGGCGGCGAGCTGGTCGAGCTGGTCCCGCGCGAGCGCCTCCACGACCAGGTCGCGCACGGTCTCGACGTGGCCGGGAGCGGAGGCGGCCAGCTTCGCGAAACCGGTGTCGGTCAGCGTGGCGTTCGTGACTCTCCCGTCGGCCGCGCACGGGGCGCGGCGCACCCAGCCCTTGTCCTCGAGGCGCTTGACCGCGTGCGAGAGCCTGGACAGCGAGCCGCAGGTGAACTGGGCGAGCCGGGCCATCGCGAGCGTCCGGTTCGGCGCCTCCGACAGCCCGACGAGCACCGAGTACTCGAAGTGGCTCAGCCCGGCGTCCCGGCGGAGCTGCGTGTCGAGGGCGGCGGGCAGCCGGGTCATGACACCGATCAGACCCCGCCAGGCGGCCCGTTCGTCGGCGTCGAGCCAACGCGGCTCGGCGGCCGGCGTCGCCGCCTCGCCGAACACCGGCTCGCCGGACGTCGCCTCCCCGGGCGGGGCAGCCTCCCCGGGCGGGGCGGGCGGCTCCGTCCGTCCGCCGCCGGGGTCGCGGTCCGCCTCCCGGCGCCCCGCGCCATCCGACCCGTGACCTGCGTGCGCGTTCAAGCTGTCTGCCTGTGCCTTCCGACTCGAGGTGCCGACCCGTGGACGGCGGCCCGGCCGGCGTCCCGTGGACGTCCGCCGCACCCCCTTGTCTACGACTTCGGCGGGTTCGGACCGCCGCCGCCGCCGGATGACCTGTGACACTCCCGGAACCGGAGCCCACCATGGCCCGAGGCGCCGGTCGTCGCCGCGGCCGAGGGCTACATGATGGGACTTGCCCAAACGATCGTTCCAGGTCGCCCGAGTCGCACGGCGGCGGGACGGGGCCGGCCGCGCAGGACGGCCGCCGCCCCGGCCGGCAGTCACGCGGCGGGCGGGAGGAGTCGTCCCGGATGGAACCCCTCCGCGCGGATGATCCCCGGACCACCGGCGGATACCGGCTGCTCGGCCTGCTCGGTGCCGGCGGGATGGGCCGGGTGTACCTGGCCCGGAGCCCGGGCGGGCGCACTGTCGCCGTCAAGGTGATCCGGCCGGAGTTCGCCGGCGACCCGACGTTCCGGACCCGCTTCCGCCGCGAGGTCGAGGCGGCCCGCCGGGTCGGCGGCTCCTGGACCGCGCCGGTGATCGACGCCGACCCGGATGCCGAGCAGCCCTATCTGGTCACCGGTTACGTCCCGGGGCCGTCCCTGCTGGAGGCGGTGCGCCGACGCGGCCCACTGCCGGTGTCGACCGTGCGAGCACTGGGTGCCGGCCTCGCCGAGGCCCTGAGTGCCGTGCACGCCGCCGGCCTGGTGCACCGCGATCTCAAGCCCTCGAACGTGCTGCTCGGCCTCGACGGGCCACGGGTCATCGACTTCGGGATCTCCCGCGCGTTCGACGCCACCGTGCTCACCCACTCGGGGTCCGCGATCGGCTCGCCGGCCTTCATGTCACCCGAGCAGATCGGCGGGCGGGACGTCGGGCCGGCCAGCGACGTCTTCGCCCTCGGTTCGGTGCTCGTCTTCGCCGCGACGGGGTCGGGCCCGTTCTCGGGCAGCGGGATGCCCGCGGTGATGTACGGCATCCTGACGGGCGAGCCGCGGCTCGACGCGGTCCCGGCCGAGTTGCGTGCCGTCGTGGACGCCTGCCTGCGCAAGGCGCCGGCTGAGCGCCCGGGGCCGCTCGGCGTGCTCGCGGAGCTCGCGCCGGGCGGCGGCGCCGCGGGGCTGATCACCACCGGATGGCTGCCGCAGGATCTGGTCACCGGGCTGAGCCGGCAGGCCGTCGCGCTCCTCGACCTGGACGCCCCCGTCATCACCTCGACCAACGACCACCCCACGCCCGAAGATCACAACCGGGCACAGCCCTGGCCGCCGGCGCCGGCCATGCCGACCACACCGACACGGGCCACACCGTCGGGCGCATCGCGGGCCACACCACCAGGCGCACCGCCCGCACCGTCGGGTGCCCCGGTCGGACCCGTCGCCAGGCCGGGCGGTGGGCGGCGCGCACTCGTGACCGTCGCCGCCCTGGGTGTCGTGTGCCTCGCCGTGATCGTGACGGCTGTCATGACGGTCGCCCTACGCGGCTCGGACAGCGACACGGGCGCCGGCACGGGCGCCGAGGTGAGTCCCGGGACGACCGCCGGGCTCGGCTCCCTGACCGACCTGCTCGACCATTCGACCGCGGATCCGTCCGCCGGCGGACCGCCAACGCCTTCGGGCGGGTCCGGTCCCACGGTGCCCGGGGCCCTGCCGGCCGGGTACGCCGGGACCTGGGAGGGGCCGATCACCTCGCGGCTGGGGGTCGCGCAGGACGTCGTGATCACGTTGCGGCCCGGTGAGAGCGGCCAGACCGTGGGCCACGCCGAGGTCACGCTGGTCGGGCTGGGGGCGTTGGGAGGCGGCGCGCCGATCCGGTGCGTCGGCGACCAGCAGCTCGTGGGGATCAGCGGCGCGGCGGGCTCCGGGCCCGAGGTCGTTCTGCGCGACATCGGCGGCTCGGGCGACAACCCCACCCTGCTGGGCCTGCCGGTGTGCACGAGCGGCGGCACGACCAGGCTGCGCCTCGCACCCGACGGCGCGCTCGAGTACCGGTCCGAGGACGAGGCCGGTGGCCGCCCGGCGGGCAGCCTGCGCCACCGGCCCTGACCCGCTCAGCCGGGTGCCACCCCCTCGATACGGGCGACGTTGAACTCACGCTGCGCCTCGCGGAGGTGGCACCAGGAGTCGAGCCGGCCGCCGAGCAGCTCCACCGGTGCGATCGGACGGCTGGTCCGCCGTTCGAACCGGTCCCGGTAGATGATCGTCACGATCTCGCCGTGGTCGAGCGCGGCGGCGAGGAGCTGCCGTTCGGCGAGGGTGAGCCGCGGGTTCAGCCGGCCGAGCTGGCGCACGACGCGTGGGTCGGCACGGGAGGCGTCGCCGGCGCCGGACCGGTTCGCGAGGATGCGCCGCGCCACGTCCACCGGAGCCACCCACCCGCCGTCCCCGCCCCGGTCCCCCGCGCCGCCCCGGTTCCCAACCCCAGCCCGGTTACCAGCCCCGTTCCCAACGCCGCCGCCGTTCCCAGCGGCGCCGCCCGCCAAAGCCGTCGCCGGACCGCCCGGCCGCCGGTGGAGGACGACGGTGCCGTGCTCGTCCTCGACCACCGGGGCCATGCCCGCGGCGCGCAGGCGTTCGGCCACCTCCCGCGCGTCCGTACCGCACGCGGCGACGGTCGGCGCCAGCCGCCGCAGACCCAGCGACCGCAGCGCGCGGGTCGCCAGGATCTCGCTGATCGTCGCCTCGTCCGCGACCACCGTGGCCCGTACCGCCCGCGCGCGGATGTGCCCGTGACGGCGGGCGACGTCCGCGACGAGGTACTCGAGCCCCTGGGGTACCCCGTACGCGGCGCCGGCGCGCAGTTCGTCGAGCAGTTCCCGCTCGCTCCAGCCGACGTCCAGCGCGCCGCGGACACTCGCCGGGGTGAAACGCCAGGTTCCGGCCGTGCCGCGCGACTCCGAGACGGCGGCGTCGGCGAGCAGGCGGGCGATCGCGTGGTTGGGCTGGCCGGCGACGGTCGCGGTCAGGTCGGACTGCAGGATCATCGTGGACGCGTCGCGTGGCAGGGCGGGACCGCACCGGCCGGCCAGCTCGTCCACCAGCGGCCCGAGGGTTCCGGTGACGAACCCGGTCAGGGTCGGCGTCGGGAAGCCGAACTGGTGGGCCCGCATCTGCCCGGTCGGGTCGACCGGCGCCGCCGCGGTGACCTCGCAGAGGGCGACACCGAGGTCGGAGACGGTGTCCCCGGCGGCGACGCCGAGCAGTTCGGCCTCCCGGACGGCGGCTCGACGCTTGTTCGCCAGCTGGGGCCGGTCATAGCCGTGCAACGGCAGGAACCACTCGAGGTGCCGGCCCGTGGCGGCCAGCGACCGCCCGGGGCCGGCCGTGGTCAGCAGCGTCCGGCGCACCCGGCCCGCGCCGGAGGCGAGCGGGAGCGGCGGCGGCTGGTCCCGGCCACTGTCGATCTCGCGGTGTGTCGGCGACTGGTCGAGGAGGAACCAGGCCAGCGCGAGCACCGCCCAGCGACGTCCGACGTCCGACCCGCGCCAGCCGGGGTACTCACCGGTCGGCGCGTAGCCGCCGTCCTCGTGGGCCAGTAGGCCGGCGGCGTGGGCGACGTCGATCCAGAGCGGGAGCTCGTCCTCCGGGAGCGAGAGGGTCCGCGCCAGCCGGGCACGTTCCCGGGTGCCGATGCCGCCCTTCTTCAGCGCCACGAGGGGGGTCCGTTCCGCCTCGGCGAGCAGCGCCGAGACCGAGCGCAGGGCGTGCCCGGCGGCGGCCTGGATCCCGGCGGCGAACGCCTCGTCCGCGCGGTCCGTATCCGCCGGGCGCAGGCTCGGCGGTCCGGTCAGCCGGACCTGCGGGTCGGCCGCCCAGAGAACGGCCACGACCTCCCGGGGCACCTCGAGCTCACCGCCGACGGGCAGGAACAGCCCGGACTCGACGAGCACCCCGACCGCGGCCTCCTCCGGCACTTCGTCCACTTCGCCATCGAGGCTGTCGGGGTCGTCGAGGTCCTCGGGCCTGTCGCCGGTCACCAGGCCGATCGGGTCACGGACCAGCGCGGCCAGCAGGTCGCGGGCCGCGGGAGGCAGCCGCCGCACCGCGGTGGCGACACCGCCCGGGTCGGCCATCAGCTGCCCGACGACGCGGGCGGCCCGCTCCCGGGTCGTGGACGAGGTGATCCGGGCCCCGGGGACGAGCCCGCGGGCGGCGCGGCGCAGGTCGGCGACGGAGGCGGCCGTGATGAGCTCCGCGGCCGGGCGCCAGACGGCGATCTCGTCGTCCCACAGCCGCCGGAACGGCTCGAAGGCGTGGACGACCCCGTCGTTCTCCCAGAGCAGCGCCCGCCGGCTGATCGGGCGCAGCGCCGCGCGGATGCCGTCCCCGGACCCGCCGAGCAGCGCCACCAACCGGTCCAGCGGGACGGGCGGGCCCAGCGTCATGACGGCGTCGCAGAGCAGGAGCCCGTCGCGGTCCAGATCGTTGAGGGCGATGAGCATCGAGGCCGCGTCCCCGAGCCGGCGCACGAGCTCACCGACGCCGCGCGGCGGATCCTCGAGGACGTCCGGGCGCGCCCGGAGGACAGCGGTGAGGGCCGCCTCGTCCAGGCCCTGGAGGAAGTCGAGGTAGCTGTCGGCCGACCCGCGCGGTTCCCGCAGGGCCGCCGCCCGCCGTTCAGCCATGTGACGCTCCCTCGTCGATTCGGCCCTGCCAGCTCGTCGCCGCCGGTTCGGTCCTGCCGGCTTGTCGGCATTCCCGTGGCATCGCCGGCCGCCGGCCGGTCCGAGCCATTGTGCAATCCGGTGGCGGGCGGTGTCGGCTCCGGGCGGCGGAGGACCGGGAACGGAACACGGAAGACCGTGAAGGGCAGGGGCGGCGTGGTCCGGCGCGGCATAGCGTCGGCAGGGTGACATCTCGCTTCCCGGCGCACTGGGCGGCGGACGGCGTTCTTGCCGACGGCGCTCCCGTCCAGCTGCGCCCCGTGCTGGACACCGACGGCCCGGGGCTGGCCGAACTGCGGGCCGGCCTGTCCGCCACGGACGTCGCGCGCCTGCCCGCGCGGTGGGCGGAGCGTTCCCCGGACGAGCTGGCCAGGCACCTCACCACAGCCGGTGAACCGACCTCCGCCGGTGACGCCGGTGACGCCCGGGAGGGCGGGCGGCTCGCCGTCGCGGCCGTGCTGCGCGGACGTCTGGTCGGAGCGGCGGACTACGAACGGATCACCGGCTCCGACGACGCGGTGGTCGCGCTCGTCGTCGAGGCGGCGCTGCGCGGGCGCGGGCTCGGGTTGCTGGTGCTCGAGCATCTGATCGCCGCGGCCCGCGAGCGCGGGGTGCGCCACCTCGTCGCCGATCTGCGCGCGGGCGACGACCGGGCGCTGCGGGTCTTCCACGCCGCGGGTTTCGCCGGCGCCGAGACCCGCTCGCGCGGCCCCCGGCCGGACGGCGCCGGTGGCGTGCGGGTGGTGTTCCCGACGGCGCAGACTCCGCGCACCCGGGGCATCTCCCGGGCGTTGGAGCAGCGCGCGGAGGCGCGGAGCATCGCGCGGCTGCTCACACCGCGCACGGTCGCGGTCCTCGGCGCGAGCCGCCAGCCCGGCAGCGCCGGCCACGAGGTGTTCCGTCGGCTGCTGGCCAGCGACTTCCACGGCCCGGTCTACCCGGTCAACCCGACGGCGCGGCAGATCGCCTCGGTCTACGCCTATCCGGACGTCCGCGAGATCCCCGACGCGGTCGACCTCGCCGTGATCGCCGTCCCGGCACCGGCCGTGGCCGACGCGGTACGGGCCTGCGCGGAGAAGGACGTCCGTGGCCTGATCGTCGTCTCGGCCGGGTTCGCCGAGGCCGGTCCCGAGGGACGGGCCCGGCTCGCCGAGGTCACCCGGCTGGCCCGCGAGTCCGGAATGCGGCTGATCGGCCCGAACGCGATGGGTGTGATCAACACCGATCCGGCGGTCCGCCTGCACGCCACCTTCGCGGCCGGCGACCCGCCGGTGGGACGGGTCGGCGCCTTCGCCCAGTCGGGGGCGCTGGCCGGGACCTTCCTCACCGAGGCGTCCCGGCGCGCGATCGGCCTGTCCACGTTCGTCTCCACCGGGGACCGCTCGGACGTCTCGGCCAACGACGTGCTCCAGTACTGGCAGTCGGACCCGCGCACCGATGTGATCATGCTGCACCTGCAGGGGTTCGGCAACCCGCGCAAGTTCGCCCGGATCGCCCGGCGGGTGGGCCGGCGCAAGCCGGTGATCGCGCTGAAGAGCGGGCGCAGCGCCGCCGACCCGGCCCTGGACGCCCTGTTCACCAGCGCCGGAGTCATCCGGGTGGACACGTTGAGCCAACTGTTCGACCTGGCCGGGCTGCTGGCGTCGCAGCCACTGCCCGCCGGGCGGCGGGTCGGCGTCGTGGGGACGTCCAGCGCGCTCGCCGCCCTGGCGACGGACGCCTGCCGAACGGCCGGCCTGGAGGTACCGCCCTTCTCCGCCGCCACGGCGGAGGCGTTGAGCGACCCGCTCGGCCGCCCGGAGCCGGCCAACCCGGTGGACCTGGGCGCGATGGCCACGCCGGAACGGTTCGAGCGCGCGCTGCGCGCGGTCGCCGCCAGCGCGGACGTCGACGCCGTGCTGGCGCTGATCACCCCGCACCCGGCCGTCGAGGAGCTCGCGCGGGCCGTGCGAGCCGTCGCGGGCTCCGGCCGGATGCCCGTGGTGGCCTCCTACCTCGGGCACGACGGGATGCCGTCCGCGCTGGCCGCCCCAGGCGACGCCGAGGGCACCGTGACACCCGCGCCCGGCTCCGTACCGTCGTTCGCCTCCCCCGAGTCGGCGGCGCTCGCCCTCGCCCGGGCGGCGGGCCACGCGGCCTGGCGCAGCCGTGAGCAGGGCGCCGTCCCCGCGCTCGACCGGCTCGACCTGGACCGCGCGCGCCGCGCGGCGGACGCCGGCCCGACGGACGGGACCTGGCTGTCCCAGGAACTGGTCGGCGACATCCTGGGCGGGGTGGGGCTGGCGGTCTGGCCCAGCGAGCCGGTGACGACCGCCGCCCAGGCCCTGGACGCGGCCGGGCGGCTCGGCTGGCCCGTCGCGCTGAAGATCGCCGACGAGCGCTTCCGCGGGCGACTGGACGTCGGTGCCGTCCAGCTGGGCATCGCGGAACCCGGCGCGCTCGCGGAGGCCTGGCGCACGATCCGGGCCGCGGTCGGACCGGGCGACATGGTCGTCCAGCCGATGGCACCGGCCGGGGTGTCGACCGTGGTCCGGATGACCCAGGACCCGGCGATCGGGCCGCTGCTGTCGCTGCGCCTCGGCGGGGCCGTCGCGGACCTGCTGGTCGACCCGCTGGCCCGGGCGCTGCCGATCACCGACCGGGACGCCGCCGAGATGGTGCGGGGCATCCGCGGCGCGGTACTGCTCGTCGGCGGCGCCGGCACCCCGGCGGCGGACACGGCCGCCCTGGAGGACGTGCTGCACCGGCTGGCCCGCCTCGCCGAGGAGGTTCCGGCGGTCGCCGAGGTGCTCCTGGACCCGGTGCTCGTCGGCCGGCCCGGCGTGGTCCTGCTGCATGCCGGCGTCCGCCTGCTCCCACCGGGAACCGATCCCGAGTCACTGCCCCGGCGGATGACGGGCTCCGGCGTCGAGTACTTCCGCTAGCACCGCGCGGTATCCGAGTATGGGGCCTCGCGTCAGGCGACGGAGTCCGTCAGGCGACGGAATGCGTCACGGTGCAGGAGTCAGGTGCCGACGACCACCTGCGGCGGCACGGTGACGGTCACGGTGCCGAGCTGCGCGGTGAGCGTGCCACCGCCGTTCCGGCGCTCCTCGCCGCGCCGGGCGTCAGCCGCCGGCTCGCCGCGCGTTCCCGGGACGGGGACCACCACCGACGGCCCCTCCTGATCAATTCCGGGGCCATCCAGCCGCGGAACGCTCACTGTCAGTCCCTAAACTTCCCAAAGGGGAGAACTGATGATGCATGATAGGGAGGTATAGGGGTGGCGACGACGGAGATCGGTCCGGAGATGGAGAAGTCGATGAAGGAGAACGGCATCATGCCCACGGGCGCCCGGCCGACCACCGCCGCGGTCGCGCCCGAGGAGATCACCCTCGGGGCGGTGCCGCCCGCCGGGGCCGGGACCGGTCCCGCGGAGATCGCCCCGGGCGAGCCTGAGCCCGACGGGATCGAGCACCTGGGCGACACACCCGTCCTCGTCTGCTCCCCGGGCGGCCCGGTGGTGCGTTCCGAACAGGACGCGCTGGACGTCATCGGAACAGCGCTCCATCTCGGAGCCACCTGGGCGGTGGTCCCGGTCACGCGGCTCGCTCCGGATTTCTTCGACCTACGCGGCGGCCTCGCCGGGCAGGTCCTGCAGAAGTTCGTCAACTACCGGATCGGGCTGGCTGTCGTGGGTGACATCTCGGCGTACACCGCGGGCAGCGGCGCGCTACGGGACCTGGTGCGCGAGTCCAACCGGAGGACGCACGCCTGGTTCCTCCCCGACCTGGACGCCGTCCGTTCCCGGCTCGCCCCGCCCGACAGAAGAACCTCCTGATCAACCTGATCGACGTTCGTCGGCGACGCGCCCACCCAGGGTTTTGCTCACCATTTCGTATCCCGCTCGCCCTTTTGGAGCCGATCACGGCCAGATCTCATCCCGACAGGACGAGCGGGATACCAAACGACGAGCTGGGAGCGATTCAGGCACCCGGGTTCGCGCCGGGCACCCTCCCGAAAGAAGCGGTCGCCTTCATGGCAGATACGACGCCGCTTTCTCGGCGCACTCCCCGGCAGATGTCACACAAGACAACCTCTGATCGGACGGGCCCCGACAGACTCCTCTTCCGACTACACCACCTAAATCGTCCGATGTATAGTGACCTCGCTGACTGGCGACTTCTCGCGGCTGTTCCTCGAGACGGTCGTTGCTTCGACATCCGCTGTGGCGGCCGCGAGACGGGTGGACTGGGATGCTCAGCGTGGAGCGGGTGCGCCCCGCCTACGTCCAGGTTGCGGTGCAGCTACAGGAACTGATCGTGCGCGGTGATCTGACCGCCGGTCAGCGCCTGCCCGTCGAGGCCGAGCTGTCGACGATGTTCGGCGTCAGCCGGAGCACGGTCCGCGAGGCGCTGCGGCTGCTGTCGTCCCAGCACCTGGTCGAGACGCGGCGGGGGGTCCACGGCGGCACCTTCGTCGCGGCGCCGGACACCGGTCTGATGGGCGATTTCCTTGAGACCGGCCTCGGTCTGCTCTCGGGCGCCGACCTGGTCAGCGTGGAACAGCTGCTCGAGGCCTGCGACCTGTTCGAGGTCCCGGCCGCCCGGCTGGCCGCCGTCCGGCGGACACCCGCCCAGCTCGAGACGATCCGGAAGGCGACGACGACCGCCGAGCGGATCGACGATCCGGTCGAACGGTACGAGGGCGACAACGGATTCCATGCCGCAATCCTGGCCGCCTGCGGCAATCCCCTGCTGAATCTGGTGGCGACACCGGTCTTCAGTGTTCTGCGGACCCGCTTCCAGCGCTCGGGCGTCAACGCCGCGTTCTGGGAAAACTCCGCCCGGCAGCATCATGAGATCTACGCGGCCATCGAACACGGCGACGCGGAACAGGCCGGCGTTCTGATGCGAGCCCACATAGCCGAGCTGCGCGTTCTTGTTCCCGGCGCGGTGGAGGCCACGACTTTCGATGCTCCGGCCGTTCCGGCTGGGGAGACCCCGATCACCGAGGCCCGCTGAGTACGAAATCGAGGAACGCCCCGTCGAGGCCCGCGGAGCCCGCGGAACGTCGGTCGCGGGGCCGCATAGGGTTGCGGGCAGTGGCGGATCAGGCGCGCGCCAGGCTGGACGGGCCGCGGGCGACGGAGGAGACGGCGTGGATCTCGAACTGGCGGGCAAGGTCGTCCTGATCACCGGCGGCTCGGACGGTCTCGGTGCCGCGCTGGTGCGCGCTCTCGCCGTCGAGGGGGCGCGTGTCGCGTTCTGCGCCCGCGACGCGGACCGCCTCAACCGCCTCGCCGCCGAGGTGGCATCGTCCGCCGCGGCCGGTGCCGAGCTGCTGCCCGTGCCCGCGGACGTCACCCGCCCGGCCGATCTGGAGCGGTTCGTCGAGCAGGCCGTCGGCCGCTGGGGGCGGATCGACGGCCTGGTGAACAACGCCGGGCGCAGCGCCGCCGGGCCGTTCGCCTCGCACACCGACGAGGTCTGGGACGCCGACCTGCAGCTCAAGGTGCACAGCACCGTCCGGCTGACCCGGTTGGCGCTGCCGCACCTGCGCGCGGCGGGGGGCGGGTCCGTGATCAACACGCTGGCCATCGCCGCGAAGACCCCCGGCGCCGGGACGACCCCCACCTCGGTCTCCCGCGCGGCCGGGCTGGCCCTGACCAAGGCGCTGTCCAAGGAACTCGGCCCGGACGGAATCCGGGTGAACGCGGTGCTGATCGGCCTGCTGGAGAGCGGCCAGTGGGACCGCCAGGCCGCCGAGCGCGGCATCGGCGTGGACGAGCTGTACGCCGAGCTGGGCCGGGGCGCCGGCATCCCCCTCGGACGGGTGGGCCGGGCTCAGGACTTCGCCGACCTCGCGGCCTTCCTGCTCTCCCCCCGCTCCGGCTACCTGACCGGCGTCGGCATCAACCTCGACGGCGGCCTCTCGCCGGCGCCCTGATTGCCGGCACCAGGAATCCCCGTCGCCGGGAAAAAGCGGCGATCGCACGCTTTAACACGCTCGACCCGGGCAGCAGACGAGTGAACCCCGAGGTCGACCCGCAGCGTGGAGGAACACCGTGACCCTGATAAACAGCCTGCTCGAAGGTCTCGACGACGGCGACCGCGACCGGACGGTCGGGCTCATCAACAGCAGCATCAGCGCCGACCTGGAGAACGTCGCCGCCGGCGCCGGCCCGGCCCGGCAGGTGGACGTCGGCACCCGCTCGCGGGCCCGCCGCTCCGGGGGCGGATCGCGCTCCGGCTCCCACTCCAAGTCCGGGCGCTGAACCGCCCGAACCCACGGCTCCGACCCACACCCCACCAGGACAACACTCCGAAAAAACAGGGACAACACACCAGAAACTTGGCGAGGTCATCGGATCCTCCGGCGTGGACAGTTCGAGATGTCCGATTGCGGTACTAGGTTCTGGTCGTTCGGCCCGCCCCCTTGTTCCGACGGGCCGTCCGCGTCTCCCGGCGACCGCCCGCGGGACGCGCCGACCGCCCGGAACCACACGCCCTCCCCGGCCTGTGGCGGCCCGATGCCTGGGGGAAGATGCGCCTCGTCCACGCCGCGGACATCCATCTCGACAGCCCGCTGCGAGGGCTGACCCGGCTGGGTGACGGCGACCTGGCCCACCTGCTGCGGCAGGCGACCCGGCGGGCTCTGGCGAACCTCGTCGATCTCAGCGTCGACCGGGCCGCCGACGCGCTCCTGCTCGCCGGGGACGTCTACGACGGAACCTGGCGGGACTACGCGACCGGCCGTTTCTTCGTCGAGCAGATGGGCCGCCTGCGCGACGCCGGCATCCCCGTCTACATGATCTCCGGCAACCACGACGCGGAGAGCGAGATCACCCGGTCGTTGACGCTGCCGCCCAACGTCCGGGTGTTCGCCTCCGACCAGCCGGGCACGCACGTCGCCGACGACCTCGGGCTGGCCGTGCACGGGCAGAGCTACGCGACCGCCGCCGTCCACGACAATCTCGTCCAGCGCTATCCGGACGCCGTGGCCGGGCTGGTGAACGTCGGCCTGCTGCACACCGCCGCCGACGGCGCCGAGGGCCATGCCAACTACGCTCCATGCTCGGCGGACGACCTGGCCCGCACGGGCTACGACTACTTCGCTCTCGGCCACGTCCACTCACATCGCGTCGTGCACGGCGGCCCGCCGCCCGACGGCGTGCTTTCCGACGGCGTGCCTTCCGGCGGCGCGGCCACCCGGGGGGACCGGCCCGGGGGCCACCAGGTCGCGGCGTTCAGCGGCAACCTCCAGGGCCGCACCCCCCGGGAGAGCGGGCCGAAGGGCGCGCTCGTGGTCGAGGTCTCCCAGGACGGCCCCACCCGGATCGAGCACGTCCCCTGCGACGTGGCCCGCTGGGCCGTCCTCACCGTGGACGCCACCGGTGCCGACACCCTCGACGACATCCTGGGCCGGGTCACGACCGAGCTGCGGACGGCGCGGGACTCCGCGGGCGACCGCCCGGTCGTCGCCCGCACCGTGCTCACCGGCGTGTCGCGGGCCGCCGCGGGTCTCGCCGACGCCGAACGGTTGCGGGAGGAGCTCCGTACGGTCGCCGACGGCCTGCAGGTCTGCCTGGAGAAGATCGTCAATCGGGTGAGCGACCCGCGGCCGGCCGGGGCCGTCGACCCCGAGCTGCTCTCCGCCGTACGCGCGGCCTGCGACGATCTGGGCGCCCGCCCGGGGGACCTCGCGCGCTGGATCGGCCCGCTGGACCGTGAGGTCGGGCGGCTGCTGCGCGGAGCCGACCTGCTCGACCTGGGCGATCCCCGCACGCTCGCCGACCTGGCCCGGCGTGCCGGGGACGGCCTGCTCGCACGCCTCTCCGGGGACGACACCTGATGCGGGTCCGCGCGCTCGGCCTGGACCGTTACGGTGCCTTCGAGGACCGCCGGGTCGAGTTCGGCCGTGGGCTGACACTGGTCGTCGGCGCGAACGAGGCCGGCAAGTCGACGATGCTCGACGCTCTGTCGGACCTGCTCTGGACCTTCCGTGGCACCCGGCGGAGTTTCCAGTTCGGCCAGGGCGCACTGAGCCTGACGGCCGACCTCGAACTGCCCGCGGCGCCTTCGGCCGGGGCCGCTTCGGCCGGGGCGACGCCGCCGGTGAGGGTCGAGGTGAGGCGTCGCAACAGCGGTCTGCAGACCGTGGATGACGGCGCGGTCTTCCTCCCCCCGTGGGGTTCCGGCGGGGCCGACGCCCGCCGGCGCTGGCGGCAGGCGTTCGGGCTGTCCCACACCGAGTTGCGGGCGGGCGGCGCGAGCGTCTTCGAGGGCACCGGCGATCTGGCGGAGCTCGTCTTCACCGCGCGCAGTGGGCGGGCGGTCCGCGGCCTGCTCGACACACTCGCCGCGGAGATGGACTCCCTTTACAAGGCCCACCGCAACAACAAGAACGTCCAGGTCCGCACCGCGCTGGCGGACTACGAGCGGCTGGCCGCGCAGGCGGCGTCCGCCATGACCCGCGCGGCCCATGTCGAGGACGCCCGCCGGGAGCAGGCACTGCGCCGCCGGGACGCGCAGACGGCCGCGGCGGCCACCCGGGCCGCCGCCGACCGCCGGTCCCGCCTGGAGCGGTGGGCGCGCGCCGCCCCGCACGCCCGGGAACTGATCAGGCTCCGGGAACGCCACGCCACGCTGCTCGCCGCGGGCGTGGCCCTCACCGCCGAGCAGACGGCGCTGTTCGACGCCAGCGTGCGGGAGGCCGCGGCGGCCGAGGCCGACCTCGACCGGCTGACCGCCGACCTGCTCGACCGCCGGGCCGCGCGGGAGGCGCTGACGACCGACGAGTCCGGGCTCGCCGACGGCGAGATGATCACCCGCCTGGAGCAGTCCCGCGTGGCACGGCTCGGCGACGGTACCGAGGCCCGCGCGCTCGAGAGTGAGGCCGGACGCCACGCGGACTCCGCCCGTCTGCTCCTGCTCGACCTGGCCGGCCCGGACGACCCACGCACCGCCGCCGAGCTCCTGGCCGACCTGCACGTGCCACGGGACATCTCCGCCCAGCTCGACGCGCTCGCCGTGACCGCCGGGGAGTTGACCGACGAGCTGCGCCGCGCCGAGGACGCGCTCGCCACCGCCCGCCTGCGCCGCGACGGCGCCGACCAGTCCCCGGGCCACGACCCGGCGTCCGTCAGCCAGTTGAAGGCGGTGCTCACCGCGATAGCCGGCGACGGGTCGGCGACCGCGCTGACCAGGGCAGCCGTCGACGAGGTGGCCCGCGCGGTCCGCGACCGCCGGGAGGCGATGCGCCGGGCCGGTGCCCGCGACCCGGACGGACCCCCACCCGCGATGCCCGGGCGCGACGAGATCCGGCTGGCGCGCGACCGGCTCGACACCGCGGAGGTGGCACTCGCCCGGCGCGAGGAGGAACTCGTCGACGCCACCCGGGACCTCGAGCTCGCGCAGAGCCGGGTCGCTGACGCCGACGGCCGTGACCTCCCGGACCAGGCCACGTTGGACCGGGCCCGCGCGACCCGCGAGGAGCTCTGGAACCTGCTGGTCGACGCGGCCGGCAGCCAGCCGCCGGCGACCCCGGCCCCGGTCCTGGCCCCGGCCGGCGGTGGGCTCACCCCACAGCGGGCTCGCGAGCTGCTGCCGGTCATCGCCGCCGGAATCGCCCGCGCCGACGAGGTCGCGGATCAGCTCATCCGCCATGCCGACCTGGCCGCCCGGCGAGCCCAGCTGCACCGGGACGCCGACCTCGCGCGGGAACGGGCCTCCGTGGCGCTCGCGGCCACCGCGACCGCCACGGAGGAAGCCGACCGAGCCCGCGCGGCGTGGGAGGGCCAGTGGCGCGAGCCGGGTCTGGCCGTACCCTCGCGGGCGGACGCCGACGACGTCCAGCGGGCCGTTGACGAGGCGCACCGGGCGCACGCGGAGCTGCTCGCCGCCGAGATCCGCATCGCCCGGCTGGGTGAGCAGGCCGGCGCCCAGCGGACCGCGCTCGCCCAGGCACTCGCCGAGATCGGCCTCGCCCGGGTGGACGCCGACCTCGACAGCCTCCTCACCTGCGCCCAGACCGTCCTCGCGGACGACGACCTCGCCCAGGTCCGCCGGGCCGACGCCACCCACTTCGGGCGGGCCGTCGAGGAGGCCGAACGCGAACGGGACAAGCGGCGGGAGGAGCTGCTCGGCGCCGAGGCCGACTGGGACGTCCTCGTCCGGGCGGCCGGGCTGGCGTCGGTCACCGACCCGCGGGGCTGGACCGAACGGCGTGGCGTGCTCGCCCGGGCCGCGGCCCTGCACGAGCAGGCCGACCGGGCGGCGCGGGACGCCGAGCGCGCCGCCGGCCGCCATCGCGCGTTCGCCACGGAGGTCCACGAGCTCGCGGCCCGACACGGCCTCCTGTGCCGCTCGCGTGGCGAGCACTCCGGCCCGCCCGACGAGGCCGGCCCGCCCGACGAGGCCCACGAGGCCGGCGAGCTGGCCGATCTGCTCGATCAGCTCAGCGCACGGCACCGGGCGAGCATCGAGAGCCGTACCCGTCGCACGGAGATCGACCAGGCGGTCGCCACGCTGAACACCCGGGTCACCGCCGCGACGCTGCTTCGGGACAGCGCCACTGGCCGCCTGGACGACCTGCGCGCGCAGGTCGTCCTCGCACCCGGGGAGGAGCTGTCCGGCGCCGCGGACCGTGGCCGGGACCTCGCCGGGATCACGGCGGCGATGACCGCCACCGAGGGCCTGCTGCGTGCCGCGGCGCCCGACGACGACCTCGAGACCGCTGTCGACGCGTTGGCCGCGAGCACCGACGAGGACCTCGCCGCCGACCTCGCCGCCGCCCGCGACGAGCACGAGCGCCGCACGGCCGCTCAGACAGCGGCCTGGACGGCCGTCGGGACGGTCGAGCGACATCTGCGCGATCTTGAGAGCGGCGCGGCGACCGGCGAGCTGCACGCCCGTGCCCAGGAGTCGCTGGCGCTCGTGGCGGAGACAGCGGAGCGCTACGTCATCGCGCGCATTCAGTACGAGACGCTCGGTCGCGAGCTGGAGTCCTATGAGCGTCGTCACGCGTCCCCGCTGCTCGCGGACGCGGGACGCCTGCTCGAACGGCTCACCGAGGGCCGCTACGTCGCCCTGCGGGCCATCGATCGCGGCGACGGTGCCCGGACGCTGCGGGTCATCCGCGCCGACGAGGACGAGCTCGGCCCGGGCGAGCTCTCGGAGGGCACGGCCGACCAGGTGTTCCTGGCCCTGCGCCTGGCCGCGATCGACCAGCTCCAGCGGGAGCGGATCGGCCGCGGCGAGCCGACGCTGCCGGTCGTGCTCGACGACGTCCTGATGACGTTCGACGACACGCGGGCCGAGGCGGCGCTCCGGGTGCTGGCCGAGATCGCCGGACGCTGGCAGATCATTCTGCTGACGCATCACGCGCATCTCACCGACCTGGCCCGAGCGGTGTGTGCGCGGCCGCCCGCCGACAGCCCCGGGCTGGTCGACGACAACGACGCCACGCCTGACGACGACGACGACGAGCCGATCACGATCAGCTACCTGCCGGGGGCGAACGTGCTCACGTCCACCAGGGACGCGGAGCAGATCCGGACACTGGCCACGCAGGTGGTCCCACCCGACCCCGGGGCCGCCGGTGAGCCCGGCGGCGCCCCGACCCCCACCACGACGGCCGCGAGCGGGGGCGGGAACGGGGCCGCCGGCCGGGACGCCGGGAGGATCCGTGTCTGGGCCCGCCAGAACGGATTCGAGGTCGGCGACCGCGGCCGCATCCCCCGGGAGATCCTCGACGCGTTCGCCCAGGCGCACTCCGCCTGATCCCCGCCCGGACACCCGGACCGGCACCAGAAGACCCGGCGGCGGCGGGCGGCGGGGTGGCGGGCCGGTACCGTCGGATGCGGCGGTCGGACTTCCAGGCCGTGAGCCGGCCGGCCAGCCACGGCGGGTCCGGCGGGACCGCCCGCGCGACGGCTTTGCAGCGGAACCACAGACCGGAGGCAGGAACCCGCGATGACCGGGAGCCAGAAGATCGCATATCAGGGCGAGCCGGGGGCCAACTCCCACATCGCCTGCCGCGACGTCTACCCCGACTTCGAGGCGGTGCCCTTCCAGACCTTCGAGGAGTGCTTCACCGCGCTGGAGGACGGCGCGGTCGGCCTGGCGATGATCCCGGTGGAGAACTCGACCGCGGGCCGGGTCGCCGACATCCACCATCTGCTGCCGAACTCGTCCGTACACATTATCGGCGAGTTCTTCCTGCCCATACGTCATCAGCTCCTCGGGCTCCCGCGGGCGACCATGGATGATCTGAAGACCGTGCACAGCCATCCGCAGGCCCTGGCCCAGTGCCGCAACGCGATCCGCGGGCTCGGCCTCACCGCCGTACCGGCCGCGGACACCGCGGGCAGCGCCCGCGAGGTCGCCGAGTGGGGTGATGTGACGAAGGCGGCCGTCGCCTCGCGGCTGGCAGCCGAGGAGTACGGCCTGCGGGTGCTCCGGCCCGACCTCGAGGACGAGGATCACAACACGACCCGGTTCCTCATCCTGTCGAACGAGCGCCTGCGGGCCGCGGCCGGTGTCGGGCCGATCGTGACCACCTTCGTGTTCAAGGTGCGCAACATGCCCGCCGCCCTGTACAAGGCGCTCGGCGGTTTCGCCACGAACGGCATCAACATGACGAAGCTCGAAAGCTGCATGATCAGCGGTGAGTTCGTGGCGACGCAGTTCCTCGCCGACATCGAGGGCAGCCCGGAGGATCCCGCGGTGGAACGCGCCTTCGCCGAACTCGGGTTCTTCGCCGACTACCGCATTCTCGGGGTCTACCGTGCCAGTCGGTATCGCGAACGCTTCGACCCCCTGCGGCTGAGCTCGTAACCGGTCATGCAACGAGCCTTTCAACAGGTGGATGTCTTCACGTCCGTGCGTTGCCTGGGTAATCCCGTCGCGGTCGTCCTCGACGCCGAAGGGCTGACGACCGCGGCGATGCGCCGTTTCGCCGCCTGGACGAACCTTTCCGAGACGACGTTCGTCCAGGCTCCGACGACACCCGGGGCCGACTACCGGGTGCGCATCTTCACGCCGACAGCGGAGCTGCCGTTCGCGGGTCATCCCACCCTGGGGACGTGCCACGCCTGGCTCACCTCCGGCCACCCACCGCGCGACCTCAACCGGATCGTGCAGGAGTGCGACGCGGGGCTGATCGCCATCCGCCGTGACGGCACCTCGGGACTGGCCTTCTCGGGACCGCCGCTGCTGCGCTACGAGCCCGCCGGGGCCGAGCTCGTGCGGCACCTCGCCGAGGTGCTCCGCGTCGATCCGGGGGACATCCTCGCCGCGCAGTGGGTGGACAACGGCCCGGGCTGGGTCGGTGTGCTGCTCGGCTCCGCCGCGGCCGTGCTCGCGATCCGTCCGGGCGCCGTCGACCTGGCCGTCGGGGTGGTCGGGCCGCACCCGCCCGGCGGGCCGGCCGCGTTCGAGGTCCGTGCCTTCATCCCCCAGATCCCCACCGTCGAGGATCCGGTTACCGGCAGCCTCAACGCCTCCCTCGCCACCTGGCTGTTCGACCTCGGCGAAACGGACGGCGCGTACGTCGTCAGCCAGGGGACGCGGCTCGGGCGGGAGGGCCGGGTCCGCCTCTCCCGCGATCCGGACGGGTCGGTGTGGGTCGGTGGCGACACCGTCACCTGTATCTCGGGGACAGTGGACCTCCCCTGACAGGCACCACCCCCGCCCTGCACCGGAGACACCCGCGCACAGGCCGCGGTCACGCCTGTTCCGGACCCGCGTGCCCCGGGCACGCGAGCCCGGGACACGTCGCCGGGACGGCACCGGACGGGACCTACCGTGGAGTCATGTGTCGCAGTATCACTGAACTGCGCGGACTCGAGCCCCCGGCGACCGACGAGGAGATCGAGGCGGCCGCTCGGCAGTTCGTCCGGAAGGTGAGCGGCGTTCGCCAGCCGCCGCCCGCCGCAGCCGAGGCCTTCGAGGCGGCGGTGGCCGAGGTGTCCGCGAGCGTCCACCGTCTGCTCGGGGAGCTGCCCGCACGCCGCCAGCCGCCCGCGGCCCTGCCACCGCTGCGCCGGCCGGAGGTACGGGCCCGCCTCGAGCGCTGAACCCGTAGGCCGTCCCGATGTTCGCCCTTGCCACATCGTGGACATATCCCATATGACGTCTGCTCCCGGACGGTATCCACGAGGCGCGTCGAGAGGCAGGCCATGCGGTTCGACGATTCGTCGGTCGACACGTCCCAGCTCGAGGACAGGCGCGGCGGCGGCCTGGGCCGCGGCGCCGTCATCGGCGGCGGGGGCGCCGGACTGGTCGGCCTGCTCATCTACCTGGTGGTGGCCGTGCTCGGCGGCGGCGACGGGTCGGGCGCGAACGGAACCGGCATCGACGGATCGGGGGGTGCGCAGCCGGGCACCGGACAGGGCACGGCGGGCGGCGACATCGCCACCCGCTGCAACACCGACGGCGCGCTGGACCAGTACGACGACTGCTTCGTCCTCAAGGTCTTCAACGAGGTGAACGAGGTCTGGACAGCGCAGTTCGCCCAGGCCGGCCAGCAGTACCCCGACCCGCGGCTGGTCTACTTCTCCGACGCGGTCTCGACCGGATGCGGAACGGCGTCCGCGGAGGTCGGGCCCTTCTACTGCCCGCCCGACCGACGGGTGTTCATCGATCTCGGGTTCCTCGAACAGCTCCAGCGGGAGTTCGGGGCACAGGGCCGTTACGCGCAGGCCTACATCGTCGCGCACGAGGTCGGGCATCACATCCAGACGATCACCGGGACCGAGCAGCGGCTGCGCGAGGCGCAGGACGCCGACCCGTCCCGACGCAACGCGCTGTCGGTGCAGCTCGAGCTGCAGGCCGACTGTTACGCCGGGGTGTGGAGCACGCTGGCGAACTCCGCCGGCAACGTCACGATCAACGAAACCGAACTCGGCGAGGCGCTCCGGGCGGCCGAAGCCGTGGGCGACGACCGGATCCAGGCCTCCGCGGGTGGCCGCGTCGACCCGGAGTCGTGGACCCACGGCTCGGCGGACCAGCGACGCGAGGCCTTCCTGAACGGATACCGAGGCGCCTCGATGGCGGCGTGCGGCACCGTCCCGGCCTGAGCCGGCACGGCGCGTCCCCGCCACGGGACGGCCGCCACGGCCCGATACATCGCGACAGAAAACGCTGGTAGAAAGGGCGAATGGGCGTCAATTCGCCGGCTCTCAGCAGCCGGTACCCGGACCGATCCGCGGACGCCAGGAGCAGACCGTGATCTCCCGTGTGAGCATCGGACATATTCACGCCTCCGCGCCGGCGAGATCCGGGCCGCCGAAGGACACTCCCCCGAAACCCGCACCGCCGCCGATGCCCGGCTGGCGCCGGTTCCTCATCCCGTTCGGGCTGCTCGTCACCGTGCTGCTGCTGATCGGTCCAAGCCTGTTCGCCGCCCAGCCGGATTCGCTGACCTACTCCGACTTCGTCGGTCGGGTCGACAGCGGCGGGGTGCGCTCGGTCACCGTCGACGACCGCGGTGGCGTCGACGGCGAGTTGACCGACGGCTCCGACTTCACCACCCAGATCCCCACCGCACTCGACACGACCGCGCTCGAACGTCAGCTCGCCGCCAAGAAGGTGCAGATCACCGCCACCAGGACGGGCACGTCGTTCTGGTCGGTGGTGCTGAGTTTCCTGCCGCTGCTGCTCCTGATCGGTTTCTTCGTCTGGTCCGGCCGCATGGCTCGGCGCCAGCTCTCCGGTGGCGGCGCGCTCGGGATGTTCGGCCGCTCCCGCGCGAAGATCACCGAGGCGGACCGACCGGAGACCCGCTTCAGCGACGTGGCGGGCTACGAGGGCGCGAAGCAGGAGATCAGCGAGGTCGTCGACTTCCTGCGCAATCCCGACCAGTACCTCGAGGTCGGCGCGCACGGACCGCGCGGGGTGCTGATGGTCGGCCCTCCCGGCACCGGCAAGACCCTGCTCGCGCGCGCCGTCGCCGGCGAGGCCGAGGTACCGTTCCTCTCGATCACCGGCTCGGGCTTCGTCGAGATGTTCGTCGGCGTCGGCGCGTCCCGGGTGCGGGATCTCTTCGCCGAGGCCCGCAAGCGGGCACCGTCCATCATCTTCATCGACGAGATCGACGCCATCGGCGGCCGGCGCGGCTCCAGCGCGTTCGGCGGATCCAACGACGAGCGCGAGCAGACCCTGAACCAGCTCCTCGCCGAGATGGACGGGTTCGAGTCCACCTCGGGCGTGGTCGTCCTCGCCGCCACGAACCGGCCCGAGACTCTTGACCGTGCGCTGCTGCGTCCGGGCCGTTTCGACCGTCAGGTCACGGTGCCGCTGCCGACCCAGTCCGAACGGGCCGAGATCCTCGCCGTGCACACGCGCGGCAAGGCACTCACCGACGATGCCGACCTCACCCGGATCGCCCGGGGCACACCCGGGTTCTCCGGCGCGGACCTGGCCAGTCTCGTCAACGAGGCGGCGATCAACGCCGTCCGCGGCGGACGTTCGGTGGTGAGCGCCGCCGACCTCGACGCCGCGCGCGACCGCATCCTCCTGGGACGGCGCGACGCCTCGAACGCCCTGCTTCCGGACGAGAAGCGGTCCGTCGCCGTGCACGAGTCCGGCCACGCTCTGGTGGCGGCGCTCTGCGACGACGCCGACCCGGTGGCGAAGGTGACCATCCTCCCCGCGGGCATGGCGCTCGGCGTCACCCAGCAGCTCCCCGAGGCCGAGCGGCACCTCTACTCCGAGGCCTACCTGATGGACAGCCTGGCCGTGCGGCTCGGCGGCCGGGCGGCCGAGCTGGTGGTGTTCGGCCACGGTTCCACCGGCGCCTCCAACGACCTGGCCGGCGCGACCCAGCTCGCCACCCGGATGGTGCGTGAGTTCGGGCTGTCGGAGGAGATCGGACCGGTGGGCTACTCGTCCGACGGGCCCAACTTCCTCGGCGGGGACGACCTGACGGCCCGTCCCTACTCGGAGCAGACGCAACGGGTGATCGACGCCGAGGTGGCCCGGCTGCTGCGGGAGGCTCAGGCGCGAGCCGTCGACCTGTTGCGCATGCATCGGAGCGCGCTCGACGCCCTGACCGCGCGTCTGCTGGAGCGGGAGACCGTCGACGGCACGGTGGTGGAAGAGCTCGCCGCCGCGTCCGTGGCGAGCTTCGCGCGCAGCCCGAACGGAACCGGATCGGGAGAAGGCCCGGACGGCGGCATCCCGCCGCAGATCTCCCTGCAGACCTGATCTTCCTGGCCCGCGCTCGGGTCCCGCGGCGGTGGGTACTGCACCCGTATGACGCCTGACGCCGCGGACCCCGTGTTCGACGTGTGTGTGGTGGGCGCAGGCCCGGCCGGGATGATGCTCGGTCTGTTGCTCGCCCGGGATGGACTCAGGACCTGCGTGTTGGAGAAGCACGCCGATTTCCTGCGCGACTTCCGCGGTGACACCGTGCACCCGTCCACGCTCGATCTGCTGGACTCGATCGGCCTTGGCGAACGCGTGCGCGACCTGCCCGGACGCCGGGTCACCGAGCTGAGTTTCACCTTCGCCGACGGGACCTACCAGATCGCCGACTTCTCCCGGCTGCGGGTGCGGCATCCCTACGTGTACTTCGTCCCGCAGTGGGATCTGCTGGAGATGCTCGCGCGGGCCGGCGCCGACCTTCCAGCCTTCACGCTGCTGCGTGAGCATGAGGTGACCGGCCTTGTCCGGGATGGCGATCGGGTGGTGGGCGTCGAGGCCCGGACCGCCCAGGGCCGCCGGATCGTACGGGCGCGACTCACGGTCGGCGCCGACGGCCGCGGATCCGTCGTCCGCGCGTCGCTCGGCCTGCCGCTGCGGCGTTTCGGCGCCCCGATGGACGTGCTGTGGTTCCGGCTCCCCCGCCGGGCGAGTGACGGGGATGGCCTCGGCGGCCTGGTCGGCCCAGGACGGATGCTGATCCGCATCGACCGGGGCAGCTACTGGCAGGCCGCCTACCTGATCCGCAAAAACGGGTTCGAGGCCGTCCGCGCGCAGGGGCTCGACCGCCTTCGCCAGAACGTCGCGACGCTTGCTCCTGAGCTCGCCGACCGAGTCGACGGGATCAGGAGCTGGGAGGACGTCCGTCTGCTCACGGTGCAGATCAACCGGGTGCGGCGCTGGCACGCTCCCGGCGCACTTCTCGTCGGGGACGCTGCCCACGCGATGTCGCCTGTCGGCGGGGTCGGCATCAATCTGGCGATCCAGGACGCGGTCGCGGCGGCACGCATCCTGCGTGCACCCCTTCGCACCGGCCAGGGCACCGCAACGGCGCCATCGGCCAGGTACCTGGCCGCGGTGCAGCGGCGCCGTACACCACCGACCGTCCTCACCCAGCTCGCGCAGCGGGCGGTGCAACGAGGACTGCTGCGCCCGACGTTGGAGGCCGGCGGCAGGCCCGTCACGCCGCCCCTGCCGGTCCGGCTCATCGCCCGGCTGCCGGCCGCCCAGCACGCACTCGCGCATGCGGTCGGTGTCGGCCTCCGCCCCGAATCACCCGGCCAGCAGCCGAGGCCGGCCCGCAGCCGCGGAACCGTGGCGGTCGAGTGACAGCCCAGACTCACTCGGTCGCCACACTTCGCACGGCGGCGGGAGCCGGCCTGGACGCCCGGGGCCCTGTGTAGCTGGTCAGTCCGGTGGTGGCGGAGGGTCAGGTGGCGGAGGGGTGGTCATCCGCGGCGAGTCGCGTCAGTACTGAGGTGGCGATCGCGTCGAGGGCGTCGACCTGGGCTTCCGTGAGCACGTCGAACACACGCTCACGGACGAAGGCGACATGAGCGGGAGCCGCGTGTTCGATCATGGCTCGGCCACGCTCCGTAAGCACGACGAGGGCGCCACGGCCGTCGTCGGCGCACTCCTCCCGGGCCACGAGGCCACGTCGCTGCATCCGGGCGACGTGGTGGGACAGCCTGCTCTGCTCCCACGACAGCTCCCTGGCCAGCTTGGTCACCCGCAGCCGCCCCTCGGGGGTGTCGGTGAGCCGGACAAGAACGTCGTAGTCGGCAAGCGAGATCCCCGCCTCGGCGGCGAGCTGACGGTTCATACGCACGGTGAGCTGGCTGGTCATGAGCAGGTAATGCCGCCAGGCACGCTGCTCCCGCTGATTCAGCCAGGGCGCGGCGCTCACGGGCGAGGACGCGGCACCCGTTGGCGAGGGTGCGACAGGCGGCGGGACCTCGGGCAGCGGGGTCGGGAATGCGTCACCCCGGGATCTGATTGACACGTCATGCACCTTAATGATGCGTCATGGAGACGGGAAGGGGCCACCATGGCCGACATGGCACAGCGGTCGAAGGTCGACATCCGCCGCGCGGACGAGCGCCCCAAGACAAAGATCGACTGGCTTGACTCCAAGCACTCCTTCTCATTCGGCCACCACTACGATCCGTCCAACACCCATCACGGACTGCTTCTGGTCAACAACGACGACACCGTGCGCGCAGGCACGGGCTTCGAGACCCACCCGCACCGTGACATGGAGATCGTCACCTGGGTCCTGCGAGGCTCTCTCGTCCACCAGGACTCGACCGGCAACTCGGGTGTGATCTACCCCGGGCTGGCCCAGCGGATGAGCGCCGGCCGAGGCATCCTGCACTCCGAGAAGAACGACTCGTGGCGGCTGCGCGGTGGCGGCGAGCCGCACGACGAACCCGTCCACTTCGTTCAGATGTGGGTTGTGCCGGACGAGAACGGGATCGCCCCCGGCTACGAACAGCTCGAGATCGACGACGAGTTGCTCCGGGGTGGCCTTGTCACGGTCGCGTCCGGGATGGAACGGCACGACGGCGCCGCCGCCATCCGGATCAAGAACCGGCACGCGGCGCTGCACGTCGCCAGGCTCGGCGTCGGGCAGAGCGTCGAGCTGCCCGACGCGCCTTACCTGCACCTGTTCGTCGCGAGAGGAGAGGTGACGCTCGAAGGCGCGGGGCAGCTGCACGAGGGCGACGCTGTCAGGTTCACCGCGGTGGGCGGTCAGCGGATCACGGCCGACGAGCCCGCCGAGGTCATGGTGTGGGAGATGCACGCCAGCCTGTCCGTCTGACGCCGCGTGTCATCGGCCGGCCGGCCAACCGGAGATCAGCGGCCGGCCGCTCGATAGGCGACACCAGCCGGGGTCGGCCGGCCTGACTCGTCATACAGGCCGGTCCGGCTGTCGGGATTGGCGGGAAACGCGAACCACGCGTACCGCTCGACGAACGGGAGGCTCTCGAGCATCGCGGTGGAGGCGGTGACGAACGCCGCCTGGCCCTCGGGGCTCGGGACCGTCGCGGGGGAGGTCGAGAAGTTCATCAGGCTGTACTCGGTCAGCCAGATCGGCAGGTGGTATCGGTCGTACACGTCCTGGATGTAGGAGCGGAGCTGACTGGTCGCCCGGGTGGGGTCGAAGTCGCCGCCGTACCAGTGCAGCGCGATGAAGTCGACCTTGTAGCCCCGTTGGGCCGCACCGACCATGAACTGGCCGAACCAACTGTTCGGGTCCGCGGCGCCGGCAGCGGGCGCCGGGCTGCCCAGGCGCATTCCGGTGGCCTGCAGCTGCGGCCACAGATCGAGCGCGGTCTGGACCGGCATGTCCGCCTGGCCGCGGAGGTCAGGCTCGTTGAAACCGAGCAGCGTGTGGCCGTTGGCCTTCACCGTCGCGAGGGTCTGCGGGGTGACCGAGCCCGGCCCCCAGATCATCGGAACGAACTCGACTCCCGCCGGGGCCGCGATCCGCTCCGGCGCGGCCCCCCAGGTGTAGAACCACGAGACGCCGGCGTCCGTCATCGACGGTGCGATCTTGTCGAAATACCAGGTGCTCGCGCCCTTCGCGACCGTCCCGACAGGCGGGTCGGTCGACCCGGGGGTCGTGGGCACCGGCGCGGCGACGCTTGGCGTGGCCCCCGGCAGGGTGGTCACCGGGGCCGAGCTGGGAGTCGGAACCGGGGTGAGGCCGGGGTTCGGAGCCGAGCTCGGGCCCGGAGCCGGGCTGGGGCCGGCGGATGGCGATCCCGTCGGAGCGGCGGGGCCGGGAGCCGCACTGGCCGTCGGCGCGGGGCCACCTCCTCCGCCATGGACGGGAGTCACGCAGCCCACGAGCGCCACCACCGCCAGCAACGCCATCGACAGCAGCCTGAGCATGCTCGGCGTCCGCCGCATGATCGGCGCCTGTGGCATGCCGGCTTCCGAACCCGCCCGATGTGTCCGCACCCCGGACCCGAACGCGAACGCGGTTGCCGCGCTGTTCGCGGTGCGTCGCCGTTCCCCGGCGTCGTAAACGGTCACGCCGACCCTGCGCATGGATCTCTCCTTGCCTTGCCCCCCTGATGCCCTTCCGTGAACCGCTGTTCCGTCGGTGGCGCCGTGCCGGAGATCCGGCCCGCTGGCAGCCTCGGCTCGCCGATGAACCGCCGCCGCCCGACGGATCGCCGCTACCTGACAGACCGCTGTCATCCGACAGACCGCTGTCATCCGACAGACCGTTACCGCCCGACGGACCGCCGCAAAATCTGACAAAAAGGTGCAGCGGCGATCACTCTGCCACAGCGAACGTGGGCACGCCAGGCTGTCAGTCCGAGCGGACCACGGACGGACCTGTGGCGATACCGCGGGGCAGGAGCGACAGGCGGCCTGGACACAGCTGGCGAGCCAAACGGCGGACGACCCGCGGACAGCCCCGAGGCGGCGTGCGGACGGCGACCATCCCGGTTACCCGGATGACACATTCGGGCCAGAACGCCGACCAGTTTCGAGGGGTCTCAACCCGAAGAGCGATGATGTGGGTGTCTTGCCGCCAGCCCGGAACACATGTCCACGCGACCCCCGCGTCTCCCCCGCGTTCCTCACCCGCAGCGACCGGGGAGAACACCGGATGGAGGCCGAGGGAGGCGCCGACGGGTGGGCGGGCGTCGATCGAGCCACCGGGTCTCGACCGGGCGCACGCGGATTTCGGGGCGGGCGGCGCGGGACGTGGCATCCCCTCGCGGGGTGAGGGGGCCCGTCACCTGCCCGGGCGAGGACGCAGCGGCAACGTCGACAGGGGGCACACGGACATGGAGCATGGGGTGGCCGGCATGTACCGGGCCGGCGGCGGCCGGGGACCGGCGGACTTCGTGGCCAGGCGCGTGAACGGTCTACTCCCGGAGGACCCGCGGGCGGCCGTGCGGCGCGCGGCCGGCGCGGCCTACCGGGTGGCCGGCCGGGCCGGGCGGGCCGCGTTGCGTCCGGCGGAGGCAGCGGACCTCGGCGAGGTACTGACGGACGAGGCTGCCCCGGCGGTCGGGACCCCCGGCCTCGACGGTTCCGAGGTCCTCGGCGGCGAGCGTCGCCCGGTGCCGGACCCGGAGATCCCACCGTGGGTGCCGCTCAACGACGAGGGACCGGTGACCTGCAACATCTGCCGGTGGCATGGCGAGGAGTTCGATCTCGCCGGCCATGTGGAGATGTCGCTGTGCCCGTCCTGCGGTGCCAACGGACGTGACCGGTTCATGCACTGGTGCCTGTCCCGGTCGGTGGACCTCAATCCCGCGCTCCGGGTCATCGAGTGCAGTCCGCGCCTCGGCGAGGACTACCGCTCGGCGATGTCCAGCTGGTTCTTCTACCGGACGTCCGATCTGGACATGCGCGCGCACCGCGGCAGCATCCGGCTCGATCTGCAGGCGATCGACCTGCCGGACGCCTCACTGGACGTCATGCTCTGCTCGCACGTGCTCGAGCACGTTCCGGACACGGACAGTGCGCTGGCGGAGCTGCGCAGGGTGATCGCCCCGGGCGGGCATCTCATCCTGCAGGTCCCGGTCGGCCAGGGGGTGACCGCGCCGCCGACGGAACCGGAGTTCCACATGGACTGGACTCCGGTCTTCTGGCGCTTCGGGTTCGATCTGACCGAGCGGCTCCGCAAGGCCGGGTTCGAGGCGGATCTGCTGTGCACCGCGTCGATGCTCGAGGCCGCGCTGACCGGCGAGAACCTCTGGCCCGACTGGTCCCGGGAGTTCGACGTCCCCGGAATGCTCGACGCGGTGATCGCCGAGGACCTGAAGGTCGTCGCCGACCGGGCGGCCGAGCACCGTCTCGGGATCAACCCGGGGTACATGTACTTCACGTGGCACTGCCGGGTGCCCCCGCTCGACTAGGGCATCAGCCGGCAGCCACAGCGTCTCCCCGCCGGCCATGGCGTCTCCCCGCCGGCCGGGGCACGCCCACCCGAAGCAAGTTGCGTCACCAGCACCCGGGCTCACTCACACGACTCGCACCCCGCCCCGACAACCCGACCCCGTCGGGGGTGCGCCTGCTGATCCGTGGTGTGTCAGCAGTACCTGGACTGGCTCAGGCAACTCGCAACAACGCTGTTCTATTGAAACATACTGGTTGACGGGCGTCGGCCCTGCAATTTTGGCGGGCGACGGGACTGGGGCCATCAATTGTTTTCTCCGGTGTTACGTGTCGGCGTTCAGCGACTCTCGAAGCCCATGGTCGCCGCTCGACGTGGGGTCGCCGCTCGGCGTGGGGTGTTGCCCGCCGGCACTCGGCACCGGAGACTGCTTCACGGCCGCCCCACAGGGGCCGCCGCCACGTGCCCATCGCACCGGCCGATGCCAGTACCTGGACATCTGTGGTGTCCCTCGACCAGGCACCCCGTCCGGCAGTCCCCAGCCGGGCGAAGTGTCACGAATAACGACAAAGTGCCACGTTGTCGTGAATGAGACGTCCGACGAACCGCCGTTGACCCGCGGTAAACCGCCAGAATCGGATTGGCGGAACCGAAAGGACTGAATATGCGCGCGGTGCGGGGCACGTCGACCTGGCGGCCGAGAATTCTGCTGATCGCGGCGTTGCCCTCGGTACTCACCGCGGCACTTCTCGTGCCGGCCGCCCCGGCGCAGGCGGGCCCGCCGGGCCGGGAGGCCACCGCACCGGGTCGGGTCGCCCTCGTCGCGTTCGGGTCCGAGTCGGAGGACGTACTCGGCGAGATCGACGTCGATGTTGATCTCGATTCCGACGAGGAGTCCGAGAGCACCCGCCGAGTCCAGGAGGCCGCGGAGACGATCGCCGAGCTCTCCCACCAGGCCGCGGCCCGCGGCAACCCCGCGCCCGCGCAGGCTCCGCCTGATCCGCCGGTGACCCGGCCGCGACCCGCGCCACCCACTGGGACGGGCAGCGGCGACGGGTCGCGCGGCGCCGGTTCACCGGCGGGGACCGGCGCGGGGAGCGGGACGGACACAGCTGGCGGCACCAGCGCTGAAAGTGGTTCCGAAGTGGCCGGAACCAGCTCAGCAGACGGCGCCCCCGGCCGGCCAGGCACCGCGGCCGACGGAACACCGACCGACAGCGCACCTACCGACGGAACACCGGCTGGCAGCGTGCCGCCCGGCAGCTCATCAACCGGCGACGCTCGCCCTGACGACACCTCGACCGGCGGCGACAGCGCGGACGGCGACAGCGCGGGCGGCGGCGGGGGCGCGGGCGGCGGAACAGGTCCACGCATGGCCGCGCCACGCTCCGGTACGGAGCAGGCGTTGCTCACCGGGATGAACACACTGGCAGTCGGCCTCGCTGTGGCCGGTCTGGCCGGCGCTCCCCTGGCCGGCGGGCTGCGGCGCCGGTCGCTTCGGGAGCGGAGCCGCCGCGGGCCCGCTGTCGCCCTCGCGCCCGCCGCCCCGCCCGGGTGGGATCAGTTCCCCGCCCTCGAAGAGGTACGGGAGCGCGGCGGGCCCTGAGCGGCCCGGGAGGATCACGCCGGCGAGATCAGCCGCCCGCAGGCCGCCCGCGACCGTAACGGCCACGGCGACGGTTCACGACCAGCACTACGGGCGCTCCATGGACGTCGCCGACCGAGCCGCGGAGTGACCCAGGGAACACTTCGCCACATGTCGCTCCGGGCACCGAGTGTGCACTCCCGGCCATCCGTTCAGCCGCCACAAGGTCGTCCGTAGGCCATCCCATGGCAGTTCAAGGGTTCCACCGACGAGGCAACCGTCAAGCCAGCACCCGGGGACCTGCCGGCCGGCACCCGACATCGCCTGCGAGACAGCACATATCAGACATCTCGCCGGCCATTCGGTGCGACCATCCGCGACCGCCGACCCCCGACGGACTCCCATCGCCGGATCGTTGCGCTACACCAGATCAAACCCTGAAAAACGCGACAGACCTCCCCAGGTGAGGTCCAGGCGCCGCATTACTGTGACGCCGTCGAGTAACCGAACGGGCCCTTGGGGGGGTCTTGGGGCTCGACTCCTACAGGGATGGTCTGCATGGCAGGCAGGCACGAAGCCGACCGGACGCCGGTCGGCTCACCGCCACGGGGCGGCGGCGCCGGACTCGCGAGGCTCCGGTACCGCGCCCGGTCGCACAACCCGGACGGCCCAGGCAACCCGCACCGCGCGGACCAGCGCAACCCGCAGGGCGCTGACCTGCACGACTCCGATCTCCCCGGCGCGGATCTACCCGGCACCGATCCACACGGCACCGATCCACACGGCACGGTCACGACCGGATCGCGAACGCTGGCCGGCACCGCGAGCCGACGCGGGCTGTTCGGCTCGCTGGCGGCCTTCGGGCTGACCGCCGCGGGCTGCTCGGTCGGCAGCCCCGGCGGTGGCGGCGGGGTGACACCGACCGCCACGGCGACGGCCGTCGCGCCGACCACCCGGCCTCCGATGACCGGCGGGCCCACCACGGCTCCGCCGGCCGGTGGCACGCCGACCGCGATGCCGACGGCACCGGGCACCCCGGGTCCGTCACCGACGGCCTCGCCTCCCCCGCCGGCCGGGGGTGGCGCCGGTGCCGCGACGCCGGCGTTCCTGCGTGGGCGCGACCCGGTGGTGCACCTGCTGAACCGGGCCACGTTCGGACCGACACCCGAGCTGGTGGCGGAGGTGAAGGCGACGGGCTCCGGGGCGTGGCTGGACCGCCAGCTCGATCCGGCCTCGATCGGCGACGGGCCGGTCGACGCGGTCCTCGGTCGTTTCCCGTTCCTGGCCAGGACCGGCCGGGAGCTGCACGCCATCGAGGGCGACATCGACTACAAGGACGTGATCGGGCTCGGGGTGGCCTCGATCGCGCGGATGACCTGGTCGAACCGGCAACTGCTGGAGCGGATGGTCGACTTCTGGCAGTCGCACGTGTTCAACAAGGGCTACCCGAACGACAACCTGTGGCGGGACTCGTTCCCGGACGACCGGGAGGTCATCCGACCGAACGCGCTGGGCCGGTTCGCGGATCTGCTGCTCGCGGAGACGACGAGCCCGGCGATGATCCGTCGGCTGAACGCCGACCGGTCCACCGTGCGGGCGCTCAACGAGAATCTCGGCCGGGAACTGCTCGAGCTGCACACCGTCGGCGTGGGGGCCGGCTACGGCCAGGACGGGGTCGTGAACAGCTCCCGCATCCTGACCGGGATCTCCATCGACGCCGACTCGAAGAAGTACGTGTTCAAGCCGAAGGACCATTACGTCGGCCCGGTCCAGGTGCTGGACTTCTCCGCGCCGAACGACTCCACCGAGGGCGGGGAGGCCGTGATGAAGGCCTACCTGGATCATCTGGCGCATCACCCGGCGACCGCCGCGTACCTCACCCGCAAGCTGGCGACCTATTTCGTCGCGGACGACCCGCCGCAGTCCCTCTGCGACTCGCTGGCACGGACCTATCTGGCGAGCGACACCGCGATCGCGCCGGTGCTGAAGGCGTTGTTCACCTCCGCCGAGTTCGGCCAGGCGGTCGGGCTGCGCACCCGCCGGCCGCTGGAGGACATCGTCGCCACGCTGCGCGTTCTCGGGATCGGCCCGCCGGCCTCCGGCACCGATCCCGTCGTCGCGCTGTACTGGATGGCCAACGACATGGGAATGGCGCCGCTGGCGTGGCCGGCTCCCGACGGATACCCGCTGCGGGCGGAGCGGTGGGTCTCGGCGTCGGCCACGATCGGCCGCTGGAACATGCACCGGAACCTGCTCAACGGGTGGTACCCGAAGGGCCTGGGGACCCCCGCGGTGAACAGCCTGCTCGGGGACGCGCCGCCGGCGACGATGGCCGAGGTGGTGGACGTGCTGGCCCGCCGGCTCGTGTTCCAGCCGCTCGCTCCCGAGCACGGCGCGGCGCTGGCGACGTTCCTTGGTGACCGCGGGCCGCGGAAGCCGGCGGACAACGAGTATCTCGTCGGCCAGCTCGGTTCGCTCCTTCTCGACTCCCCCTACCACGTCTACGGATAGGCGGCCGACCGATGGTAAAGAATCTGCCTCCGGCCGAGGGGTGCACGCTCAGCCGGCGCGGAGTGCTCGCGGCGGCCGGCGCCGTCGGCATCACGGCCGGCGTCGCCTCCGTGCTGCCGGTCCGCATGGCCTTCGCCGACACTCCCGGCCGGACCGTGGTCGTGATCTCGTTGCGCGGCGGAATGGACGGCCTGAACGCGCTGGTGCCGGGCGCGGACCCGAACTACGCGGGCCTGCGCGCCGACATCGCCATCCCGACCGGCCAGCTCATCCCGCTGGATCGGACCTTCGGTCTGCATCCCGCCTACGCGTCGCTGAAGCCGCTGCTGGACGCCGGAAAAGTGGCGGCGGTTCCCGCCGCGGGGCTGCTCGACAACTCACGCAGCCACTTTCAGGACACGTTCGACGTCGAGATCGGCGGAGCCGGTCAGAACACCGGTTACCTCGCCCGTCTGCTGAGCGTCCTGAGTCCGGGTTCGGCGTTCCGCGGGATCCAGGAGGGCGGCTCGCTGCCGACCTCCTACCTCGGCTCCACCGAGGCGCTGACCCTCAGCGGCATCGACAACTTCAAGGCGAACGGCTGGGGCCAGGGCGCCGAGGAGGCCGCGACGGCCACCGCGCTCGGCACGCTCTTCGCCGGGCCGGACGCGGGCCGTCCCTTCGCCCGCGGCGTCGCGACGACCCTGGCCGCGCTCGCCGAGGGCAAGCAGATCGCGGCCAAGCCCTACACCCCGACCAGCGGCGTCACCTACCCGGACGAGGGCCTGGGCCGGGCGTTGCGGGACGTCGCCCGTCTGATCAGGTCCGGGGCCGGGCTGCGGGTCGCGGCGATCGAGACCGGGGGCTACGACACCCATGTCGGCCAGGGCGGGGTGACCGGCACCCTGGCGACGTTGCAGAAGCGGCAGGGTGACTCGATCGCGGCGTTCTTCGCCGACCTCGGCCCGCAGGCCGCCGACGTCACCCTGGTCACCATCCAGGAGTTCGGCCGGCGCGCGGACACCAACGGCAACGGCGGGACCGACCACGGCGGTGGCGGCGTCATGTTCGTCATCGGCGGCGGCGCGGTCGGCGGGGTGCACGGCAAGTGGACGGGGCTGGCGCCCGACCAGCTCGACGACGGCGCGGTGCCGGTCCTGAACGACTACCGCAACGTCCTGGGCGACGTGATCCGCTGGCTCGGGATGTCCCCGGAGCAGCTCGGGACGGTCTTCCCCGGGCTGACTCACGCCCCGGTCGGGGTCACCTCGGCCTGACGCGGTGGTTGGGGCTCCGGTGGGCACCGGAGCCCGGTGCCGGCCGGAGCCCGCGGTACCGGCCCGAGGCCTCAGCGCTGGCCGGGAACTTCAGCGCTGGCCGGGAACTTCAGCGCTGGCCGGGACCCCGCACCAGGTCCGCGTACTCGGGATGCCGATCTATGTAGGCCTTGATGAACGGGCATCGGGGTACGACCGCCAGGCCCTGGGCGCGCGCCGCGTCGAGCGCCCCGGCGGCCAACGCGGAGCCCACGCCGGTGCCCTCGTAGGCCGGATCGACCTCGGTGTGGGTGAAGATGATCCGCGAGCTCGACCGCGCGTACTCGGCGAACCCCGCGACCTCCCCGGTCGGGGTCCTGGCCTCGAACCGTCCGGCCGGGGGGTTGTCGGCGACTTTGACATCCATGGCGTCATCCTTGCCGGTCCACGCGGATCAGGCGAGGTCGAGGATCTCCTCGACCGGCCGGCGTGGGGTGGCCGCCAGCGGCGGCTGGCCCGGGTCGGGGCGGCCCAGCCGCAGCAGCATCTGGATGTGCCCCAGGCCCCCGGTCGCCGAGCGCATCAGCTCGCGGATGGCGGACACGTCCAGCACCTGCCCCAGTGGCGAGGCGGCGAGCCCGCGCGCCGTCGCCGTCAGCAGCACCCGGCCCGTCGCGCCGCCGGCGAGCAGCCGGTCGGTGGGCCGGTCCGAGTCGGTGCCGATGGCGACGACGGTCGGCCGCTCCACCGCCGACCCGGCCGGGTCCGGACCGGGCTCGAGGCCGCCGACCACGTCGAAGTCCCGCAGGACGAACTCGGACTGCCGCGTCGCCGCGCCGCCGACGACGGCCTCGCGGGGGATGCCGTCGCGGGCCTGCGGCGAGGTGCGGCTCCAGTGCCGCAGCTCCTCGGCGTAGGCGGGGTCGTGGGCCTCCTGCCAGTCCGCGCGGGAGAGCAGGACCGACGTCTCGACCCGGGCGTCCGCGCTCTCGACGAACCGCACCCAGGCCGACTCCGCCTCGGCGGCGCGACGCAGCGCGGCGAGGTCGTCGGCGCCGAGCCGCCCCCGCTCGCCCGCCAGGAACGGACGGCGGTCGGTGTGCCGGTCGGCCATCGCCGCCGCCAGCTCCGCCTCCGCCGGCGCGGCCGGGCGGCGGTCCGCGACGGCGATCGTGGCCAGCGGGACGTCCGCGGACGGCGGGGCGCCGTCGTCGAGCGGGCCGAGGGCCACGACGGGGAGCAAGCCGCGCGAGCGCGCGGCGAGCCGGGCGAAGGTCAGGGCGGCCCCGCAGCTGACCAGGAGCTGGCGCCCCTCCGGGTCGGCGACGTGCAGCAGCCGCCCGGGATCGGCGAACAGGTGCAGACCCTCGGCGTCGAAACGCCACCGCCAGGGCTGGGTGTTGTGGATCGACGGCGCGAGCGCGGCCTGCGCCACGATCGCGCGGGCGTCGTCCTCCGTCAGGCGTACCGCGGTGTCGACCATGATCTCTCCCGTCTGTCTGCTCCGAGCATCCTTATTCCCGCCCGGGCGCCGACTGCCCCGGCCCCCGCGGGACGCGTGTCTCGTCGCGGTCCGCCCTCGTTCGGTGACCGGAAAAGCCGGCACCGCGGCTATTGTTGCCGGAATGGACGTCGCGGGGACGAACACGGCACGGGCACACCCGGCACGAGCACACCCGGCACGGGGCCACACGGTACGTGTCTTCCTCCTCGACGACCACGAGATCGTCCGCCGCGGGGTCCGCGAGGTGCTCAGTGACGCCGGCGGCATCGAGGTCGTGGGCGAGGCGTCGACCGGGGCCGAGGCGGCCGTCCTCGTCCCCCGCCTGCGCCCGGACGTCGCGCTCCTCGACGCCCGGCTGGAGGACGGCAGCGGCATCGACGTCTGCCGGGACATCCGCGCGGCCCGCCCGGAGATCGGATGTCTGATCCTCACCTCCTACGACGACGATGACGCCCTCTTCGCCGCGATCATGGCGGGGGCGGCGGGGTACCTGCTCAAGCAGATCCGGGGCACCGACCTGGTGGGCGCGATCCGGACCATCGCGGCCGGCGGCTCCCTGCTCGACCCGGCCGTGACCGCCAAGGTCCTCGACCGGCTCCGGGAGGGAACCGACATGGGCCGGGCCTCGGCGGTGCTGGGGAACCGGGAGCGGGAGATCCTCGTCCTGATCACCGAGGGCCTGACCAACCGACAGATCGCCGGCCGGCTCCAGCTCTCCGAGAAGACCGTGAAGAACTACGTCTCGTCGATCCTCGACAAGCTCGGCCTGAGCAGCCGCACGCAGGCGGCCGTGTACGCCACGCGCCACCACGCCTGACCGCGGTGCCTGATGACGACCGCGGTGCCTGAGGGCGGTGTCTGAGGACGGTGCCTGACCGCGGCGGTCAGGCGATGCAGCGCTCGGCCGCGTGGAACACCTCGGCGACCGGCACGGTCGTCTGGATCACCCTGGCGGTCGGCCACGGTTCCGCCCACGAACTCATCGCGCGGTGTACCGCCGACGTGGCGCCGGCCGGGTCGCTGGCCGAGTCGCGGCGGGTCAGCCGGGCGGCCGCGACCTCCGGTGAGGTGACACAGCGCAGCTCGAGGAACTCCGCGGCCGTCTCGCGGGCCAGCCGGGCAGCCGCCGCGCGGTGGCGGCCGTCCGACCAGGAGGCGTCGATGATCACCGTCTCGCCGCGTTCCAGGGCTCGGTGGGCGCGGGCCAGCAGCACCGTGTAGGTCCGCGCGGTGATCTCCGAGGACAACGGCCAGACGAAGGACGCGCCGAGGTCCGCGGGCACGGCGGGCCGGTCCGGGATGACCGGCCCGCCCCCGGGGCCGTTCGGATCGGCGTGGCCGTCGGCGGCGAGCTCGGCCCGCACGGCGTCGGAGCGCAGCAGCAGGCGGCCGTCGGCCGCGTCGGCGAGCCGGCGGGCCAGCGTGGACTTCCCGGTGCCGGGCAGTCCGCCGACCAGGACCAGCCGTACCCGGGCCCGGCGCAGGTGCCGGTAGGCGATGTCGGCGAGCCGGCGGGCCTGTTCACCGGCCTCGGCGCCCGGGCCCGGCCCGGCGTCCGCGCCCGACTCGGCCAGGATCCGCCGGTACCGCAGGCAGGTCGCCCCGGCCTCGACGCAGGCCCGGTAGGCGAGGTAGAAGTGTTCCAGCGAGGGCGGATGGGCCGGCGTCGTGTACTCGCGGTACCAGCGCAGCAGACGCTCGGCGTCCTCGGGTGAGCCGAGCTGTTCGAGGTCCATCGCCAGGACGGCGATGTCGCCCAGGACGTCCCCGGCCCGCAGCCACGGGTCGGACTCGACCCGGTCCAGGATGCGCGGCCCGTCGTCGAGGCAGTGGATGTTGTCGGCCCGCAGGTCACCATGACCGTCGCGGATCCGCCCGGCCCGCCGGCGCTCGGCCAGCAGCGGGCCGCGGCCGGCCAGGTACCGCTGCGCCAGCCGCCCGATCTCGTCGACGACGTCGGCGTCGATGACCTTCCCCTGAAAGGGCTCGAGACCGCTGAACGCGTCCTTCCACCGCTCCGTGACGGCCTCGGCGTCACCGCGACGGCCGATCATCTCGGACGTCCCGCACCGCTCGTGGAACGCGGCGACCGCCCGCGCGACGGCGCGGAGGTGGTCGTCGACGTGGTCCGCGCGGCGCACGAGCGTGGCGAGCCGGCGGCCGGGGGGCAGGCGGCGCAGGACGACGGCATGGTCACACACCGCGCCGTCGGCGCCGAGGACGTCGGCGACCCCCAGGTACACGTCGGGCGCGAGCCGCCGGTTCAGCTCCACCTCGGCGCGGCAGGCGGCCAGCCGGGCCGCCCGGCTCCGGGCGTCGAGGGGCTCCGGATCGACGGGTTTCCGCCGTTTGTAGACGCGATCACCATGCAGGCAGAGGACCGCGCTCGCCGTCTCGACGACCCGCGTCCCGCCGGTGGGGCGGGACCACAGAGCGGCCGGGACGGGCGGTGTGGTCTTCTGGTCAGCCGGCATGGCACCTCCCGCGCGCCGGACACCGCCGCCCCGCCGTCGGGTTCCGATCGCCGCTGTCCTGTCGATGGTCCGTCTCGTCCGGAACCATCGTGCCGCGCCCGACCCGCCGGCTGGTCCCGCCGAGGGCACCGGTCGACAGGCCCTTCGCACCCCCCGCGATGGTCCTCGGACCCGTCGGCGACAGCCCGGACGGCCGGTGCTGGACGTCCTCGCCGCGCCCGCGGCGGGGGGCTGGCGGGGCTACGGCAGCGGAACCGCCCAGCGCAGCCGGGTGCCACCGGAGGGACCGGGGGTGATGTCGAAGGTGCCGCCGAGCTCCTCGGCCCGGCTGCGCAGATTGCGCAGGCCGCTGCGCCGGCCGGTGTCGCTCAGCCCGACCCCGTCATCGGTGACCTCGGCGCACAGCCAGCCCTGGCCGACGGTGACCGACAGCTCCACCCGGCTGGCCTGGGCGTGGCGCGCCACGTTCGACAGGCTCTCCCGCGCGACGGCGAGGAGGTGGTCGGTGACGTTCCCCTCCACCGCGGTGTCGAGCGGGCCGTCCACCCGCAGACGCGGGCTGAAGCCGAGCGCCTCGGCGATCTCCTCGACGATCTCGCCGAGGCGGGCCCGCACGCCCGGCCCGCCGGTGCTGCGCCGCCCGCGCAGCTCGAAGACCGTCGAACGGATCTCCCGGATGGTCGCGTCGAGGTCGTCGACGTAGGTGGTGAGCCGGCCGGCGGACTGCGGGCGGTCCTCGGCGGCCGCCATCCCCTGCAGGCCCAGCGCGACGGCGTAGAGCCGTTGCATGACGTGGTCGTGCAGGTCGCGCGCGATCCGGTCGCGGTCCTCCAGGACGAGCAGCCGGTCACGGGTCGCCCGGGAGGCGGCCAGGCCGAGGGCGACCTGGACGTGCCCCGCGAACGTCGCCGCCATGTCGAGGTCGCCGTCGGCGAACGGCCGGCCCGAGCGCCCGCGGGCCAGCATCACCGCGCCGGTCCGGACCTGGGCCCCGACCAGGGGGATGACCATCAGCGGACCGATGTCGAGGTCACCGAAGCCGGTGCCGCCCGGCTCGGCCGCGGCGTCGTCGACCAGCAGGGGCCGCCCGGCCGCGACCGCCCGGCCGACGAGGGTTCCGGCCGGCGGCGCCGACTCGCCCACGAGGTGATCGGCCCGTAGGCCGTCGGCCGCGTCGACGAGCAGTTCCCCGCTCGCCCCGTCGGCGAGCAGGACGCACGCCAGGTCGGCGTCGGCGACCTCGCGGGCCCGCCCGACGATCAGCGCGAGGGGATCCGGCCCGTCCGCCAGCAGGTGGCGCATGATGTCCGCGGACGCCTGGAGCCACTGCTGGCGGCGCTGCGCCGCGCCGAACAGCCGAGCGTTCTCGATCGCCACGCCGGCGCTCGCGGCGAGGGCCAGGACGAGCTCCTCGTCCTGCGCGGTGAAGCGGCGCCCGCCGCGCTTCTCGGTCAGGTAGAGGTTCCCGAACACCTCGCTGCGCACCTTGATCGGGACACCGAGGAACGTGCGCATCGGCGGATGGCCGGGCGGGAAGCCGACCGCGTGCCCGTGCGCGGCGATGTCGTCGAGGCGGACGGGCCGGGGCTCGGCGGTCAGCAGCCCCAGCACCCCCTCGCCGCGGGGCAGGTGGCCGATCCGACCCACCAGGTCGGCGTCCATTCCGACGTGGATGAACTGTTCGAGCCGGCCGTCGCGGGCGATCACGCCGAGCGCGCCGTAGCGGGCGTCGACCAGCTCGCAGGCGGCCTCCGCGATCCGCCGGAGGACGATCTCCAGGCTCAGGTCGGAGGCGACCGCGCGGTGCGCCCGCAGCAGGCCGCGCAGTCGGCCCTGGGTGGTCATCACCTCGTGCGCGCGCTCGACGAGCTGCGCCATCAGCTCGTCCAGCTCGAGGCGACCCGGACGCTCGGCCCCGAACTCGTCGAACTCGTCCGGGACATCCATGATCTTGAGGCTCCCGGTGGTCTCCTCGGCGTCCCGAGCCGTGAGGATCTCCTGGATCTCGCGTATTTCCCGGATCTGCTGAATTTCGTGGATCTCCCGGATCTCGTCGATTCCGGCGCCGGTGCCGGCACCGCCGGCGGCACCAGCGGCACCGGTGGCGGCGCCGGAATCACCACCGAGGCGGTGATCGCCGCCGACGCCCTCGGGCCACGGGTCCATGGTCTAAAGACGCTATCGAACATCAGCGCACCGCCCGCCCCGACCGATCACCCCCGAGACGGCCGAGCGGACCGGGCGCGGACGTCCCGTCCCAGGTGGGGGCGCTGTCGACCGGGCCACGACCGGTCACGGAAACGGATACCGAACAGGCTCATCGCGTGGGGCCTTTCGGCACCCCCGGTGGCGGTCGGGCCGAACTGTCGGAGGTCGCGCCTCCCGTGCTCACCGCGGTGGGTCGACGGCGACCCCATACCCACACGAGCCGATCACCCACACGACGAACGCCTCCCGCGGGCTGGTGCACGCCGCCGCCACCGCCGAGCAGCTCGGCTGGGTCGCACTGTCGTGCGGGCTCCCGCTCGCCGTGTTCGGCCACTGACGATGCCGGATGTACCGCGGCCGGAGTCGACCGATACCCGAGGTGGTCCGACGGGCCCGGAGGAAGGCCTCGAGCGCACGTGCAGCGACCTCTTGCATCAGTTTCTGCATCCGTCCTCTTGCAACTGCACGTACGGACCTCGATGATCTGTTCTCAGCCTGAAGTACCGGGAACCGAGCCAGACGGTCCGTGGAGGCAGTTTTGACCCTTGATCAGCCCGTCGTTCGCCGCGGACAGGCCGCCGTTCCCGGGGCAGCCGCCACAGCCGAAGGACGACCGGCGGCGAGGGCCCGACATGTGCGTCACCGGCGGGGCCGGCACGGTGCGCGCCGGTAGCCGGCCTTGTATCCGTCGCGTTCCCTCTGCCTCCCGGTCGACCTTCATCTGATCATCGTCATGGATGACACGGTGCTCCTCACCACCCGCGACGCACGAGCCGGGCGGGCGGCCATGACGGCCCGCGACGCCATGCCCCGGCAGCCGCGGCCACCCGCGGACTCAGCCCGCCCGGAGCCGCCGGCGCCGGTGTGGCGGCTGCCCGGCGGGCCGCTACGGCTGGGCGAACCCGCGCGGGAGACGGCTGTGCGCCTGGCCGCGGAGATCGCCGGCCTCCGGGCCGACGAGGCGGAGCTGACGCTCGCCCACGCCGCGCACCACCGGCTCGCCGGCGAGGAGCGGGTGTCCCTCTACTTCACCGCGCGCCACTGGGACGAGGCCGTCGGCCAGCCGGCGGGCGGGCCCGCGGGCGAACCCGGCGAGGAGGTGCCGGAGGCGGCCCGGACCTGCTGGCGCCCACTGGCCGGACTCCAGGCGGACCTGGACCCGCTCGACCGCACCGCCCTCGCCCACTGGCGGCACGGCGAGCGGTACTCCGAACCCGGGTGGCATCCCGTCCGCCCGCCGACACCCGGGGGGCTCTCGCCTCTCGACGCGCTGCGGGCCCGCTGACACCCACGCGACCCGCCGGTACTCCGCCCTCCGCCGACACCCGCGCCATCCACTGACACCCGCGCCGTCCGCTGCGGCCGTCGCACGCCGCGGCGGCGGCCTGCGGCACCCCGACGCGCCCAGCGTCCCCACCACCCCCGACAGCCACACACTATTTGGATTCGAGTGGATACGAAGAGTCATATTCCTGGCAGACTTGCCCGTTAGTAGCCCCCCGCATGGTTGGCCGGCCGACGAAATCGTTACGGTCGATCCCGCATATGCGGCCCGGAGTACTGGGCAAGCGTAAAGAATCGGCTCGACGGCGACGGGCCGCGCGAAGTGCGGATTCGTCCGCAATCAACGAGGGGGGGTTGGCTCTTGGCCGGCCGCGACATCGACTATGACCGTCCGACGCTCATCGGATGCGGTCGCTGCGATGTGCGTTGGACGGCGCTGACCGCGGCGCACTGCCCGACCTGCCACGAGACCTTCGTCGGCTACGCCGGCTTCGACGCGCACCGCGACAGCGGGCGATGCCTCGCCCCCGGTGAGGCCGGCCTGCGCTCGGACGGCGGCTACTGGCGCAGGGAGGACGAACGGTCCCCGGGCCGGCTGGTCACGATTCCGCGCCAGGTCACGACCGACACGGTCGCCCGTCCCGCGTGATCCCTCAGGCAGGTACCGGCGACACCGGTGGCGGCCGCCACCGGGGCGGCGTTCGGCGTTCGACGCCGGGCCTTCGGGCGTCGAACGCCGAACGCCGGCCGGGTTTCCTGCCGATCCCTGCCCACAAGAGGTGATTCCCCACCGGTTGCGCAGGACGATCAGTCATAGGCCGTGGATTCGGCGCAGGTTAGGCTCGGCACCGCATTACGTGCCGCCCGCGGTTCGACAGAAGAATCACGCAGCGTGGAACCGGGGTGGCCCGAGCCCGCGCGTCGGGAACGGGTGGGCCGGTCAGGACCCGAAGCCTGGCAGGAGAAGCTGATCCTCCACCGGGGCCCGGCCGGCCGCCGCTGTGGACACGGCTGTAACGGCACGTGTCGGAGTACGGCGGACGGCCGGCGCGGCCGCACCGGCGAGACCGTGGCGACCGGCCAGGTCCCGAACCTGAGCGGAGATCCGCTCGGTGTAGGCGCGCCGCGCGTAGGAGCCCCCGCCGTAGAGGGATCGGTACAGCGGAAGGAGTTCGGGATGGTGCTCCCCGAGCCAGCCGAGGTACCACTCCCGCGCCCCGGGCCGCAGATGCAGCACGATCGGCGTCACGCTGGCCGCGCCCGCCGCGGCGATGCCGCGCACGGCGCGCTCCAGCGCCGCCGGCGAGTCACTCAGGCCGGGAAGCACGGGCGCCATCAGCACCCCGCACTCGATGCCGGCGGCGCCGAGCGCCGCGCAGACCTCCAGCCGGCGTCGCGGGCGGGGCGCACCCGGCTCGACCGCGCGCCACAGGTCGTCGTCGACGAAACCGACCGAGACCGCGGTGCGGACCTCGGTGACGGCGGCCGCCTCGGCCAGCAGGTCGAGGTCCCGCAGGATGAGCGTGCCCTTGGTGAGGATCGAGAACGGGTTCGCCGCGTCACGCAGAGCGTCGAGCACCCCCCGCATGAGCTGGTAGCGCCCCTCCACCCGCTGATAGGGGTCGACGTTCGTGCCCAGCGCCACGGACTCGCCGCGCCACCCGGGCGCGGCCAGCTCGGCCCGCAGCCGCTCGGCCACGTTGACCTTGACGACGATCCTGGAATCGAAGTCGAGGCCGGTGTCGAGGTCGAGGTAGGAGTGGCTGTTGCGGGCGAAGCAGTACCGGCAGGCGTGTGAGCAGCCCCGGTAGGGATTGACCGTCCATCGGAACGGGACGCGCGACGCCGCCGGGACCCGGTTGAGCGCGGACCGCGCGTGGATCTCGTAGAAGGTCATTCCGGCGAAGCCCGGGGTGTCGAACGTCCGGGTCACCGAGGCGCGGTCGAGCAGCCCGCGCCTCGGGGCGTCCGCCGGCTCGACGAGGCTCAGATTCTCCCACCGCACCCCACCATTAGAACACACGTTCGACATTCGTGGGGCCGGCGGTGGGCGGGACCGGGCCGCGCGGGCGGCTCAGCCGGGCGCCGGGGCGACGTTGTTCTCCGCCGTCCGCCGGGCCGCCCGCACCAGGGCCGCGCGCAGGGAGTCGGGGGCCAGCACCCGGACATGCGGGCCGAGCGCCCAGAGCTGGCTCTCGGCGACCTCGGGGCCCTCGAACCAGACCTCCAGCTCCCGCCAGCCGTCGGCGTCGGGCTCGCCGGCCGTGGTCAGTGCCCGCTGGCCGGCCGGCGGCCCGAGCACCGCGGGCAGGCTCCGCAGGCCCCGCGGGGACAGCGACAGCCGCGCCGGCCAGCGCAGCAACGAACGCGCGAAGTCCTCGTTCGACGACGCCCACCACCGCGCCAGGTGGAAGTCTGCCGGCCGGACGAAGCGGCCCGCCGGCCCGGCCAGGACCACGGCCTCGACGATCCGGCCGATCCGGTAGCTGCGCACGGCGGACCCGCAACGGGCCACGAGATACCAGACACCGGCTTTGAGGACCAGGCCCAGCGGCTCCAGACAACGCTCCACCGTCCGGTCGGGCCGCCCATAGCGGACGGTGACCCGCTGCCCGGACCAGACCGCTCCCGCGACGACCGCCAGGTGCGGCACGGGTTCCGCGGAACCGAACCAGCCGGGCGCGTCGAGGTGGAAGCGTTCCCGGACCCGGCCCGCCCGCGCCCGGAGCTCCGGGGGCAGCGTCGCGAGGATCTTGGTCTGGGCGGCCGCGGCGACCGCCTCGAGGCCGAGACCGCCGAGCACGTCCCCGCCGGCCCCGGCGAGCAGCAGCGCGGAGGCCTCGTCGCCGGTCAGCCCGTCCAGGTTCGTCCGCCAGCCCTCGACGAGGCGGATCCCGCCACGCGGACCAGGCTCGGACCACAGTGGAACACCCGCCTCGGCGAGCGCGGCCACGTCCCGGCGCACCGTACGGACGGACACCTCGAACCGGGCGGCGAGCTCCCCCGCCGTGGCCCGGCCATGCGCCTGCAGATGGAGCAGCAGAGCCATCAGCCGGCTGGAACGCATCAACCGAAGGTAACCGCGGACCCGGACAGAAGATGTCAGGGTCCGCGGTGACGATGGGCCCATGACGACGAACACGAACACGACACCAGGCACGAGCAGGGACACGGACACGGACACGGCGAAGGAACGGCCGGCGCACCCGGCGGCCCCGGCGGGGGTGAGCTGGGGCGAGGTCGAGGCCGCCGAGCCCGAGTTCGCGCGGGCGGTGCGGGCGCGGTTCGCGGCCTTCCGCCATCACGTGCTGGCGACGCTGCGGGCCGACGGCTCACCCCGGGTGAGCGGGCTCGAGGCCGAGTTCCGGCTGGGTGAGCTGTGGCTGGGCGGGATGCCGGGCGCGCGCAAGTCCGACGACCTGCTCCGTGACCAGCGCTTCGCGTTGCACGCGAACCCGGGCCCCGGAACGGACATGCACGGCGGGGACGCCCGGATCGCCGGCCAGGCCGGATGGGTGGACGACCCGGACACCCGCCGGCGCTTCGTCGAGGAGGTCCACCCGCCGACCCCGTTCGACCTGTTCCGCGTCCGGATCACCGAGGTCGTCCGCGTCTGGATGGATGACGAGGAGATGGTCGTCGAGACCTGGCGGCCCGACGGCCGCGGCCTGCGGGTGCTACGCCGGGGCAACGACACCCCGGTCCGCGAGCAGTCCGGCCCGTGAGCAGGGGCGGCGCCGCGGCGCACCACGGGTGGCCGGCAGCCCGGCGGCGTACTCCTTGACCCTGGAGACGGGGCGCTCGTAACGTCCGAGAAGTCCCACTGAGCGAGCGCTAGAAAAGCATCGTGCCGGCGGCCGGTGAGGGAGTCCCATGGAGAACGCAGTCATCGTCGACGTCGTGCGCACCGCCTCAGGGCGAGGCAAGCCGGGCGGCGCGCTGTCCGAGACCCACCCCGTGGAGCTCCTCGCCACGACGCTGAAGGCGCTGACCAGTCGGAACGACTTCGACCCGGCGCTCATCGACGACGTCATCGCCGGGTGCGTCGGCCAGGCCGGCGAGCAGTCCGCGAACATCGGCCGCAGCGCGGTGCTCTCCGCCGGCTACCCCGAGTCGGTGCCGGCGACCACGGTCGACCGGCAGTGCGGCTCCAGCCAGCAGGCCCTGCACTTCGCCGCGCAGGGTGTGATGGCCGGCGCCTACGACGTCGTGGTGGCCTGCGGCGTCGAGTCGATGAGCCGGGTCCCGATGCGCTTCGCCGCGGTGGGGAAGGACCCGCGTGGGCCGGGCATGGTCGCCCGTTACCCCGAGGGCCTGGCCAACCAGGGCATCGGCGCCGAGCTGATCGCCGCCCGCTGGAAGCTGACCCGCGAGGAGCTCGACGAGTTCTCCGCGCTGTCGCACCAGCGGGCCGCGGCGACAGCCGAGGCCGGCGGCTTCGACAACGAGATCGTCCCCGTCGAGGCGCTCGCGCCGGACGGCAGCACGTTCACGCACACCGTGGACCAGACCGTCCGGCCGGGCACCACGGCCGAGGGCCTCGCGGGCCTCAAGCCGTCCTTCTACACCGAGCAGTTCGCGCAGCGGTTCCCGGAGATCGGCTGGCACATCACCCCGGGCAACTCCTCCCCGCTGACCGACGGCGCGTCCGCCGCTCTGATCATGAGCGAGTCGAAGGCCGTCGAGCTCGGGCTGCGCCCGCGGGCCCGTTTCCACGCCTTCGCCCTCGCCGGCAGCGAGCCGCTGATCATGTTGACCGGCCCGGCCCCGGCCACCCGCAAGATCCTCGCCCGGTCCGGCCTGCGGATCGACGACATCGACGCCTACGAGGTCAACGAGGCGTTCGCGTCCGTTCCGCTGTTCTGGGCGAAGGAGTTCGACGCCGACCCGGCCAGGCTGAACCCGCGTGGCGGCGCGATCTCGCTGGGCCACCCACTGGGCGGCTCCGGCGTGCGCCTGATGGCGACGATGGTCAACTACCTGGAGGCCACCGGCGGGCGCTACGGCCTGCAGACCATGTGTGAGGGTGGCGGCATGGCCAACGCCACCATCATCGAACGCCTCTGACGGCGCCGTTCCGCGGCGCCGTCCCTCGGCAGGCGTTCCCGCCGGCGAATCCGCATGTTCGCAGGCGTCTCTGTTCTCAGTCATCCCTGGAGGAAGCGTGACCGGTCCGCTGAGCGGATTGCGGGTCGTCGAGCTCGCCGGCATCGGCCCCGGCCCGCACGGCGCGATGATCCTCGCCGACCTCGGCGCGGACGTCGTACGGATCCAACGGCCGGAGCTGGGTGACGGACCCGCGGATCTGCAGTTGCGCGGCCGGCGCATCGTGCAGGTGGATCTTCGCTCCGCCGAGGGACGCGAGCAGGTGCTGGGTCTGGTCGAACGGGCCGACGTGCTCATCGAGGGCTACCGGCCGGGCGTGGCCGAGCGGCTCGGCCTCGGCCCGGCGGACTGCCAGGCCCGTAACCCCCGCCTGGTCTACGCGCGGATGACCGGGTGGGGGCAGACCGGCCCGCTGGCCGAGCGCGCCGGTCACGACATCAACTACATCTCGCTGACCGGCGCGCTGCACGCCATGGGCGAGGCCGGGCAGCGCCCGCCGCTGCCGTTGAACCTCGTCGGCGACTACGGCGGCGGTTCGATGTTCCTGCTGGTGGGAATCCTCTCGGCGCTGCTGGAACGGGAGCGGTCCGGTGCCGGTCAGGTGATCGACGCCGCGATCGTGGACGGCACCAACGTCCTGGTGCAGATGATGTGGGCCTGGCGTGGCATGGGCGACTGGCACGGGTTCGGGGACTGGTCCGACGAGCGCGGGGTGAACCTGCTCGACGGCAGCCGGCCGTTCTACGACACCTACATCTGCGCCGACGGCCGCTTCGTGGCCGTCGGGCCGCTGGAGCCGCAGTTCTACGCCCGACTGCTGGAGGTGCTCGGTCTCGCCGACGCGGACCTGCCCGGCCAGTTCGACCCGACCGGGTGGCCGGTGCTGCGGGAGGCCTTCACCACGGCCTTCGCCGCCCGCACCCGCGACGAGTGGGCGGAGATCTTCGCGGACACCGACGCCTGCGTCACGCCGGTGCTGAGCTTCGCCGAGGTGGCGGACCACCCGCACATGGCCGCCCGCGGCGCCGTCGTGCACACCGACGGGACGGCCCAGGCCGCACCCGCGCCCCGCTTCTCCCGCAGCACCACCTCGTTGCCGGGCCGCGCGGTGGTCGGCGATCCGGCTGCCATCCTGGACGAATGGGCGAAGTCACCGTCAGCGGTCTGAACCGGGCCGGGGCGCCCGTGGACTGGCGCAGTTACGACCCGCCGGACCTGCACCCCATCCTCGCCGGCGCGCTCGCCGCCTTCTACGAGCACGGCTACCACGGGACGACGGTGCGTGACATCGCCCGCCGGGCCGGAGTGACCGTCCCCGCGCTGTACTACCACTACGCGAACAAGCAGGGCATCCTCGTCGCGCTGCTCGAGATCACCGTCGTCGAGGTCAACGAGCGGGCCGGCGCCGCCGTCACCGAGGCCGACGACGGGCCGGTGCCCAGGTTCGCCCGGCTCATCGAGGCGGTCGTCCTGTTCATGTCGAACCGGTTCGCCCTCGCCTATCTGGACACCGAGCTGCGCTATCTGGAGCCGGTGAACCGCCGCCGGTACGCGACGCTGCGCAAGAAACTCGAGAACCTGCTCCTGGAGATCCTCGCGGACGGGAAGACGACCGGTCAGATGACGGTCGACAGCCCCCGGGACACCGCCCGCGCGCTGCTGGGGATGTGCCAGGCCATCGCCGGCTGGTACAACCCGGCCGGCGAGCTGTCCCCCGCGCAGATCGCCGCCCGCTACGTCGACATCGCGCTGCGGACCGTGGGCGCGGTACCGCGCTGACCGGGGCCGACGTCGCGCTGCTGCTCGGGGCGGGTGTCCTCGCCGGGATCACCAGCACGGTGGCGGGCCTGGCGTCGCTCGTCTCCTATCCGGCGCTGCTCGCGGTGGGACTGGAGCCGCAGGACGCGAACATGACGAACTCGGCCGCGCTCATCTGCGTCGCGCTGGGCGCGGCCGCGGGTTCCCGTCCCGAGCTCGCCGGGCAGACGCGGCGGATCGCCCGGTACGGCGCGGCGACGCTGGCCGGTGGGGCGACCGGGGCGGTCCTGCTGCTGACCACCCCCGCCCGGGCCTTCGAACTCGTCGTCCCGTGGTTGATCCTCGGCGCGGCCGGACTCCTCCTGCTCTCGCCGCGCATCATGAGCACGGCCGGCGGCAGTGCCGGCACGGCCAGGGACGGCGGAGCCCGCGCGGCCAGGGATGACGAAGCCGGCGGACCGGCCCGGGGTGAGCGCCCGGCGATGCTGCTCGCCGTGTTCGGCGTCGCGATCTACACCGGGTACTTCGGCGCGGGCGCGGGCGTCGCACTGTTGGCGATCATGGTGATCGCGATCCCGGAGTCACTCGCCCGGGTGAACGCTGTGAAGAACGTCGCGTCGGGCTTCTCGAACGTGGTCGCCGCCGTGATCTTCGCCGCGCTCGGGTCGATCGCGTGGGGAGCGGCCGTGCCACTGGCCGCCGGGCTGCTGGTCGGTGGGGCGGTCGGGCCCCGGATCGTCCGGCTCCTGCCGGCGCCGCTGATGCGCTGGATCGTCGCCGCGGCCGCGACCGGACTCGCCGTCTCCCTGGCCCTCGACGCCTACACCTGAACGGGCACAGACCGGACACGCGCCCCGGCTCTCCTCGAACCCGCCCGTCACATGAATGCACGATGGAACGGCCGTGGGTGACGTCAACCAGGATATGAGGATTAGAGCGGACGCGACCGGGTATTCGGCAGCGCAACGGACAACCAGCCCCGCCGAAGAAGGAGCCCCCGATGGCAACCCGGGTCCGCACCCGTGCCTACAGCAGCGTGAGCCTCGGATTTCTCGTCTACCTGGCCATCGGCCTCATCATCACCATCAGCCAGGACTACTGGGATGTGACCGACTGGGACGGCGCGACGCTGCGTCATTTCTTCACCGCGGCGGTGGCGACGCTCGCCTGGCCGCTGTCCATCTTCTACTCTTTCGGCCTTACTCCGCGGTGATTGCGGGAGTCCGGACGGGTCGCGCCCGTCCGCGGCTCCGCCGACGTCCGGCCCAGGGCGGTGGGAGGTCCGCGGGGTCACGCCGAGCAGGGTGGTGACCCCGCGGGCATCGCCGCCGCACCCGACCGCCGCTCCCGCGGCCACCCGACCGGAATCCGGTCCGGTGGCCGGGAGAGACCTCAGGTGGAACAGAACCTCAGGTGAACGGGCCGATCCCGGCGAGCGGGTCGACGGCGAGCGGGCTGTCGATGACCGGGTGAAACGCCGTGACGCGCAACGCGGTCCACTCCCCCACGGTGAACCCGCCGGCCTCGGTGAACCCGGCGACCTCGAGCGCCTCGTCCCCGTCAGGCGGGATGACGGACAGGCCGGCGGCTGCCGCCCCGGCCGACCGGGCCGCCACGAGACCCGCGCTGGTCCCGGTGAGGCCCGCGGTGGCCCGACCGCCAGGCCGGAGAGTCACTGACCGACCGCGTGAACCGTCGGCCACCGCCGGCTCCCCCACCGCCGCGCCGGCCGCGTCCACCTGGAAGACCGCCGGATACCCGGCGAGCGCGCACGCCCCGACTCCCTGGTTCACCAGCACGAGTTCCCCGTGCAGCTGGCCCGCGCCACCCTGCGCGGCGGTCAGCTCCGCGAACAGATCCGTCGACGAGCAGGCCTCGAGCCGCCCGGCGGCGCCTGGCACGGCGTCGGCGGACACGGCGTCGGACGGGCGGGCGGTGGCCACGGCCCGGGCGGGAACACCGAGCCCGCTGGCGAGACCGACCGCGAGCCCGGTGACGAGCACACCGACCACGGTGGACGACCTGGCGGTACGAAAGCCCCGGTCCGACGCGGAGCATTCCTTTTCCGGACCGCATTCCGGCACCATGACGAATCTGGCTGTCTCCCCGACGGGGTCGGATTCGAATCCGACCCCGTCGGGGAATCCGCCGGTCGCGGCGACGGATTGCGCTGCCACGGGAAATTCGCTGGTCCGGGCCGGGAGAACCGCCCCGGACCGCCGGAGGGAGATCCCCGGCCGACACATCGTCAACCGGCCGTGGGTGGATGAAGAAAGACGCATGACGCCCTCCCGGATCCCCCGATCTGTGGGCTCCGCACCGGCATGCCGCGCGTGCCGATCACTTTCCCCGTTCCGGGCCGCGCCACACCCGTCCGGCGGCGATCCCGGCCACGCCGCGCCAGGACAGATCCGTCCGGACCGGGCTTCGCGGCCCCCCGGACGTCCGACCGGAAACCCCCGGAGGTCCAACCGGCGCCCCCGGACGTCCGACCGGTCGCGGCCCGCGGCAACCGCCGCCGGCCCCGCCCACGCACGCTCTGCGCGCCGTACCACGGCGTAGCCCCCTGGACCGACGTACATCCCACAGGCCATGGTGAAACGGTCCGCTTCCGGCGCGCGTTGAACCAGCGCGACGGGGGTAGGCAGGTCCGCAGGGCGGCCACCGAGGACGGGCGGCCGCCCCACCCGACGGAAGGGATCATGAAAAGCTCCGAAGAAGCCGGATGTAGTTCCGGCCGACCCACGCGTAGGGAAGCGCCCGCGGGGGTCGATCGGTGACAGAGGCGCTCCTCCTGCTCCTCAGCTTGGCGCTAGTCATCATCTGCGGCATCTTCGTCGCGGCCGAGTTCGCGTTCGTGACGGTGGACCGGCCCACGGTCGAACGTTCCGCGGCGGACGGCGACAGTCGCTCGGCAGGCGTACTCACCGCACTGCGAAGCCTGTCCACTCAGCTCTCCGGCGCGCAGCTGGGCATCACCATCACCAACCTGGCGATCGGATTCCTCGCCGAGCCCGCCATCGCCGATCTCCTTGAGGGCCCCGTCACGGGTCTCGGCGCCTCCGCGGGCCTGGCACGTGGCCTCTCCGTGGCCCTGGCGCTGGTACTCGCGACCGCGTTCACGATGCTGTACGGCGAACTCGTCCCCAAGAACCTGGCCATCGCCAGGCCGCTGGGGACGGCGCGCGCCGTCCAGCGCCCGCAGCGGCTGTTCACCCGGGCGACCGGGCCGGTGATCCACTCACTGAACAACACCGCGAACGCGCTGCTGCGGCGGGTCAACGTCGAGCCGCAGGAGGAACTGGCGTCGGCGCGTTCGCCGCAGGAGCTGTTCTCGCTGCTCGGCCGGTCGGCCGAGCACGGAACGCTGCCGCGGGAGACAGCGACGATCATGCAGCGCTCGCTGACCTTCGGCGACCGGGTCGCCGAGGACGTGATGACCCCCCGGATGCGCATGCAGTCGATCGACGCGGACGCTCCCGTCGCCGAGGTGATCAGCGCGGTCCGGCGGACCGGGCACGCCCGCTTCCCCGTCATCGGCGACGGCAGTGACGACGTCGTCGGACTGATCCACGTCAAGCACGCGGTGAGCGTGCCGGAGGAGCGGCGCGACACGGTACAGGTGCGCGCCGTGATGATCCCCGCGGCGACCGTGCCCTCCTCGATGCCCCTCGAGCCGCTGCTGGAGACGCTGCGCTCGGGCGGCCTGCAGATGGCGATCGTCGTCGACGAGTTCGGCGGGGTCGACGGCCTGGTGACGGCGGAGGACCTCATCGAGGAGATCGTCGGTGACGTCGTCGACGAGCACGACCGGGTCAGCCCCCGGGCACTGCGCCGCCGGGACGGCAGCTGGCTCGTCTCCGGGCTGCTGCGCCCCGAGGAGGCCAGCGAGGTCACCGGCCTGCCGATCCCGGCCGACGACGCCTACCAGACGCTGGGCGGCCTGATGTCGCGCACCCTCGGGCGCATCCCCGGCACCGGCGACACGATCATCCTGGACGGCCTGCGCTACGAGGTCGAGCGGATGGACGGCCGCCGCGTCGACCGCATCCGGCTCGACCCGCGCGGCGACACCGCGACGGACCCGGCACGGGCCGACATCGCGGAGCAACCCTCCACGCGGCCGCCGGACATGACCCCGCCGGCCCCGGCGTCATCGGACACAACGCCGTCGAGCACGGCCCCGGCAGGCACGACCCCGGCGGGCACGGCGCCGTCGGACACAGCACCCGCGGGAACGACATCGCCGGACACAGCACCACCGGCGGACACAGCACCACCGGCGGGCGCGAAGCCGCCGGGCGCCGGGTCCGGACGGGCCCGCGGCCGGGACCGCGTCGACGACGCGGGCCGGCGCGGGCCGGCGTCGTCCGTCTCCGCCGGGGTCAGGGAGGCCGAGCGATGAACGACGTCGTGGCACTGGCCGTCACCGTGCTGCTGCTCGCCGGCAACGCCTTCTTCGTCGGGGCCGAGTTCGCGATCATCTCGGCCCGCCGGGACACCATCGAGCCGATGGCGCTGGCCGGTTCCCGGGCGGCGAAGGTGACCCTGAAGGCGATGGAGAACGTGTCGCTGATGCTGGCCGGGGCCCAGCTCGGGATCACGGTCTGCACGCTGGGTCTGGGCGCGCTGAGCGAGCCGGCCATCGCGCACCTGCTGGAGGGGCCGTTCGAGGCCGTGGGCCTGCCGCTGTCGCTGCGCCACCCGGTGGCGTTCGCGATCGCGCTCACCGCCGTCACCTACCTGCACGTGGTGATCGGCGAGATGGTCCCGAAGAACATCGCGCTGGCCATGCCGGACCGGGCGGTCCTGTTGATGGCCCCGCCGCTGGTCGCGGTCGTCCGGGTGGTGAAGCCGGTGATCTCGATCCTCAACCGGATCGCGAACCTGTCCCTGCGGGCGGCGCGGGTCGAGCCCAAGGACGAGGTCACCAACGTCTACACCCGCGACGAGGTGGCCGGGCTCATCGAGGAGTCACACCGCGAGGGCCTGCTGGCGGAGGACGAGCACGACCTGCTGACCGGCGCGCTGTCGTTCGACGAGCGCACCGCGCGCAGCGTCCTGCTCCGCCCGGACAGCCTGGTCACCGTGCCGCCGTCCATCACCCCCCGCGAGGTCGAGCGGCTCGCCGCCGACACGGGCTTCACCCGGTTCCCGGTCCGCGGGGACGACGGTGACCTCGTCGGCTACCTGCACCTCAAGGACGTCCTGGAGAACCGCGAGGACCGGCGCTCGGCGCCGGTGGCGGCCAAGTGGATCCGGCCGCTGGTCCGGGTCGGGGCGGATGACAGCCTGCGCACGGCGCTGGCCACCATGCAGCACTCGGGATCGCACCTGGCCCGGCTCTCCGACGGTGAGGGCCGGATCCTCGGCCTGGTGGCCCTGGAGGACATCCTCGAGGAGCTGGTGGGCGAGATCCGCGACGAGGCGACCCGCCAGCGCGTCTGAGACCGGCGCTGGGCCGGCCTGGCGCCCGGCCCAGCGCCCGGCCCCCCGTCAGCGCGACCCCCGTCAGCGCCCGGCTGTCAGCTCAGCGCCTCGCCGCACAGGGCCATGGGCATCTGGACCTGGAACGCGTCCGCGGCCGGGGACACCCGGACCACACTCACGCAGGCGGTGGGTGAGGACTTCACCGCGAGGTCCACCGGCCTGGGCAGCAGGCCGTCGGCGTCGTAGTCCGCCACCTTGCGCAGCGCGGCGATGTAGCCCGCACGGGTGGGGCACGGACCGGCCTCGGCCAGGCCCCGCAGGAAGAGGTCGGCGGTCATCCAGCCGACCAGGCCGGTGGTCTGCTCCCGGCGCTCGATCTGGGGGGCGTAGCGCGACATCGCGTCGAGGTAGCGCTTGTGCGCCGGGGTCCCCGCCTCGAAGGGCACGAAGTCGACGAGGAAGAAGCTGCCCGCCAGGCCCTGTGGACGGCGGTCGAGCAGGCCGGGGTCGTACCCGATCGGCACCATCACGACCTTGACGGTCGCCCCGGCCTGCCGGGCCGCGGTCGCGACGTCCGCGAGCGCCTGCGGGGGCACCACACCGGTGATCATGTCGGCGTTGGCCGCGCGGACCCGGGCCGCGGCGGCGTTCAGGTCGAAGCCGGTCGGCGTCCAGTCGATCGTGTCGACGACCTCCACCGAGCCCGCGCGCAGGCTGTGGCCGATCCGCTCGTCGATCTGCCCGGAGGCGGGGATCTGATCGGTCCGCAGCAGGACCGCCCGGGTGGCGCCGTGCGCACGGGCGAACACCCCGAACACCGAGTTGCCGAGCTGGCCGCCGAGGACGTTGGAGTAGCCGAAGGCGTTGTCGCCGCTGGCGGTGAGATCCTGGCCGATGGTCGGCACGCCGCGCTCGGCGAGGTAGCTCACCGCCTCGGCCGCGATACCGCTGGTCCCGACGATCGCGAAGACCTGGTCCCGGTCGACGAGCAGTCGGGCGCCGCGCAGGGCGCCGTCGGACGTCGACTCGTCGTCGCGCCAGTCGTACCGCACCTGCCGGCCCTCGACGCCGCCGGCGGCGTTGACGACCCCGAGCCTGGCGTCGATGCCGGCCCGGAACGCGCGGGACAGCGGCGAGCCCGAGCCGGTGTCCGGGTAGAGGGCTCCGAAACTGACCGCGCCGGAGGTGACCCCCGGCGTCGGCGCGCACGAGGCGGGGGCCCCGGACGTCTCGTCGGCGCCGCCGGCGACGCACCCGGTGAGCAGGATCGACCCGGCCAGGCCCAGCCCGGCGGCGACGGCGGCGATCCGCCGCGGTGGGCGGCGCCGGCGCGCCCGGTCGGCCCGCGGCACGCCGACCGGAGTGAGCCGAGTGACCGGGCCGACCGGAGCGACCGGGCCGACCGGGCCGGCTTCTGGCGCGCGCCCGGTGGGAGTCGGTCGGGTCGTCATCGGCTCTCCTGATGTCCGGGCGCCGCGACAGGTGCGGGCGCCGCGATGCGCGGGCGGGCGGAACCTCCTGGGCCGGTCCCGTCCGAACGCGGCTCCGGCACACCGTGCGGGCGGTACACCGGGCAGCCGACGCACCCGGAAAAGGGGTATACCGGGACACTAGGTACGGCTATGGGCAAACCGACTCGGCAAACCGTACAACATCACGGCAGCCAGGCCCAGCGACCGCGACCGGACCGGCCCGCGCCGGCCTCTCAGTCCGCGGGCCCGACCGGGCGCGGACCCGCCAGCGAGGCCCACAGGCCGACCCGGGCGAAGTAGACCTGCTGGATCACCTGCAGCCCGACGAAGGTGACCACGGACAGTGCGGACCCGAGGGCGGGAACCGCGTCCACCGGCAAGGTGAGCGCCATCGCGAGCCGCACCGCGGCGTCGGCGAGCATCCCGGCCGCCCACAGCCCGGTGGCGAACCGCCAGGCCCGGCGGAACACCGCGTCACCTGCCCAGTGGACATCCCAGGAACCGACGTCGAACCTGGCCCCCCACGGCGTGCGGCCGAGCATGTCGCGGGCCAGCACGAAGGCGAGTGGACGGCGCGCCAGGAACGAGCCGAGGAACACCAGGCCGATCGCGGCGGTGAAGAACGCGCCCTTCGCCAGCAGGAACCGCGGGCTGCCGGTGATGGCCGAGATCAGCACGCTCCCCGCCAGCACCGCCAGGACGAAGGCGGCGAGCGCGTCGACCCGGCGGTGCCGGACGATCTGGTGCAGGCCGAAGACGGCGGTCGGCACCGAGGCGAGCAGAAGCGCCGGGCCGGGCGCGCATCCCACGCCGCGGAGCAGGTAGTAGGCGGCGACCGGAACGACCAGGTCGACCGCGATGGCGGCGATCTCCCGGCCCGGCGTGGAACGCGGCGCCACGGGCTCCGGCCGCGCCTCGGGTGGCTCGGCCGCGCGTGCCGGCTCGGCTGTCACGGTGGGGCCGGCCCGGAATCGGCGCGGGTCGCGCGTTCGAAGAGGGTCGCCAGCTCCCGCGCGTAGGCGGCGACGTCCAGCGCGGGGTCGCCGGCCAGCAGGAACGTCGGGCCCCTCACCGAGCGCTGGATCGTCGTCGCCATGACCCGGACCAGGTCAGCGGCGCGGGCCGGAGGCGACGACCACCGCCATCGACGGGGCCCACCAGTAGCTGCAGTCCGCCGGCGGCCGCAGGCCGTCGACGACCCGGACCGAGAACGTCTCGAAGTGCTTCAGCAGCGCCCGCTGATGCCGGCGGGACAGCGAGTCGATCTCGTTCGAGTAGTAGGTGAACGACCCGTCGTCGGTCAGGTGCGCGGCGGCGTGCGGGAAGAAGTGCTCGGCGAACGTGGCGTCACGCACCACGTAGTCGTCCACCTCGTGCTCGTCGAGCGGGTAGGTGTCGAACAGGATGCCGTCGAACCGGCCCAGCCCCGGTAGCGCGTCCTGCCAGCGCCCCGGCACGATCTCGACCCCCCGCCGCCCGTCGGCCCCGGCCCAGGCGCGCGCCGTGCCGGCGACGTCCGCGTTCGCCTCGATGATCGTGTGGGTGGCCGGCCGCAGCTCCTGGACGAAGCCCGCCGAGATGCCGAGGCCGAAGCCGACCTCACACACCGAGCCGCCGGGGCGGGTGGCCGCGCGCGCCAGCGCCAGCATCAGCGGGCGTTCCCAGGTCTGCATCACCTCCTGGCCGGAGACGAGCAGGGTCCCGTCGGCGACGGTCGGGGTGGCCTCGTCGACCGCGGTGTCGATCTTCGGACGGGTCACGCCCGGGACCATCCGCGGGGCGACCTCGTCGAGCGCGCCGATGTCGGCGACGAAGTCGTCCAGCGCCCGGCCGAGCAGCCACTGTCGCGGCTCGTCAGCCACCGGCGCCAGCAGCGTCTCCGCCGTCGGGGTGAGCGTGACCTCGAACTTCGCTGCACGGCGGAGCACGTGACCTCCCAGATCGACATCGTCGGGGCGAACCGGCCGGCGGCCCGCGCGCACGAACGCACCGGCGACCGGCCGGGATGCACGGTATCCGGCATCAGGCACCGATCCGACCGGTTCGGTCGGGTCCGCGCGGCGAACAGGCCTGCCAGACCTGGGATCTCGCCAATCAGCGTGCCGTAGGATCGACTCGGTGCGGTGTGCACTGATGATCTTTGTTGAGTGACCGCTGTCGATCGAGCGGCCGGCGGCACGCGACGATCATCGGTGTGGCTCGCGGGTCGGAAGATCGGCGGGTGGCGCACTGGCCGACCGGGTGGGGGCGGCGCTTGGGTCCGGCGCGCCGGACGGCGGCGTCGGGCCCGCCCGCGCCGGGTCGTCGACCTCGGCAGCCCGCGGCTGCCGTGACAACCGCAGGAGTGGGGCCGCGTGACCGGAGCTACACCACCACCGGTGTCCGGGAACACCGCGCGCCCGTTGCGGTCCGAGGACCCGGTACAGCTCGGCGCCTACCGGGTGGTGGGCCGACTCGGCCAGGGTGGGATGGGTGCCGTCTTCCTCGGGCAGGCGCCGGACGGCACCGCCGTCGCGATCAAGGTGATCCGCCCCGAGCTGGCCTCCCGGCCGGAGTTCCGCGCCCGCTTCGCCCGTGAGGCCGAGAGCGCCCGCCGGGTCCGCCGTTTCACCACCGCGGCCGTGCTCGACGCCGACCCGAACGGGCCCCAGCCGTACCTGGTCACGGAGTTCGTCGAGGGCCCGACGCTCTCCCGTCACGTGGCCGCGCGGGGCCCGATGCGGCCGGCCGATCTCGAACAGCTCGCGGTCAGCGTCGCGACCGCCCTGTCGGCCATCCACGCCGCCGGCATCGTGCACCGCGATCTCACGCCGGCCAACGTGCTGCTCTCCCCGGTCGGCCCGAAGGTGATCGACTTCGGGCTGGCGCGTGAGTACGACACGATCAGCGACCTGTCCCGCAACGTGAAGCAGGCGATCGGCACCCCCGGTTACATGTCACCGGAGCAGATCCTCGACCTGCCGATCACCGCCGCGGTCGACATCTTCGCCTGGGGATCAATCATGATCTTCGCGGCGACCGGGCACCCCCCGTTCGGGCAGGGCCGGATGGAGGCCGTCCTCTACCGCATCATCAACGAGCCGCCGCAGCTCGACGGCGTGACCGGCGAGCTGCGTGATCTGGTCGAGCTCGCGATGGGCAAGGATCCGGCCAGCCGGCCGAGCGCCGAGGAGCTGCGGGTCTCGCTGATGGGCGGGGTGGCGATCCCCGACCGGAACGCGGCGCCCGGGTCACCGGGCGGCGCCGAGGGCACGGCGGAGGCGTCCCGCGGTCGTCGCTGGTCCCGCGGCGGGCGCCGCGACCGCTCGGCGGCAACCCCGGGAACCGCCGGCGGAGCGGCCGCGGGCAGAGCCGGTCTGAGCGGGCCGGTCGGACCAGGCGACGCGACCGGAGCGGGCGGCCCGGCCGGAGCAGGTGCCGGCGGAGGCGCCGCCGGGAGCGGAATCGGGGGCGCGGGCGGAGGCCGTGGCGGGAGCGGAACCGCGGCGGCGGCGCACGGGCCGCTGACCCACGCGCCCCGGGCCGGTGCCGGGCCCGCGCTGGGCACCCCGCCGCCGGCCTCGTCGTTTCCCGGCGTCTCCTCGCCGGGTTCCGCCCAGCCCCGCACACCGTCGGGACCGATCTCCCAGCCGCCTCCCTACCCATTGTCTCCCGCGCCCCACGGCCAGGGCGGTCAACCGGCCGGCGGGCCGGGAGCCGGTGGGCGGGGGTGGCCCGGAGGGCCGGCGTCCGCGGGGCCGCTCGCGCAACCACCCGGGTCGTCCGGGCCGGTGTCACCGGCGCCGGGTGCCCCGACCGGATCGGAGGAAGGCGCCGGAACCGGTCCGCCGCAGGGCGCGGAGTCCGGGCCCGGCTCCAGGCGCCGCACCATGGTCCTCGCCGGGTTCGCGGCGCTGCTCGTCGCCGCCGTCGTCGTACCGGTCGTCGCCCTCGGCGGTGGCGGTGGCGGCGATGACGTGTCGAGCGCGGACCGCGAGGCCGTCGCCGCGCGCCTCGCCGCGACCGCCGCGGCCAGCCGCGCGCAGGACCCGGCGCTCGCCGCGCGGCTGAGCCTCGCCGCCTACCGGATCGCGCCCGTCCAGGCCGCCCAGGACGCCATGGTCGCCTCGTTCGCCGGCGCGTCCGCGGTGCGCACGCCGGCCTCGGCCGTCCCCCATCAGGATGTGGCCCTCAATCCCGCCGGCACCGTCCTCGCCGCCACCGGCGCGGACGGCGCGTTGCGGCTGTTCCACCTGACCGACGGCGGCGAACCGACTCTGATCAGTGAACGCCCCTCGGACGATTCCTCCGAGGGCATCGCGTTCACCGGCGACGGCGCGCGGATCGCGACCGGCGGAACGCAGAGCGCGGCCCACCTGTGGAACGTCACCGATCCGGCGAACCCCCAGCAGGTCGCCCAGCTGGACGGGCTGTCCCGTCCCGTGCAGGTGGCGTTGTCCGCGGACGGCTCGCTGCTGGCCGCCGCCGCCGAGGACGGCACGTTCGGCCTGTGGAACGTCTCGAACCCGGCCGCGCCCGTGATGCTGCGCCTCCAGCTCAGCAACACGGTGATCACGGACATGGCGCTGACCCCGGACGGGAAGCTGCTGGCCACCGCGGGGATCGGTGGTGATGTCCAGTTGTGGAACATCACGGACCCGCGCAAACCGAGCCGGGTGGGGGTGGCGTCCGGAGCGGTCGGCGCGGTGAACGCCGTCGCTTTCAGCCCGGACGGCCGCCGGATGGTCACCGGTGGCGACGACCGCACCGTGCGGGTCTGGGATGTGGGCGACCCGACGGCCATCCACCTCACCAGCGAGCTGCACGGCCACACCACCCCGGTCAACGCCGTCGTGTTCGGTGCCGGCGGCCAGCCCGTCAGCGGTGACCAGGCGGGTGTCGTCGCCTACTGGGACATTTCGAGTTCCGCGCCGATGGTCCAGGTGGGTGCTCTGAAGAGCCCGGTCCTCGCCCTGGCGACGGACGCCGCGGACGACCGGCTCGCGCTGAGCACCGAGTCCGGGCAGGTCTCGGTGTGGTCGACGGACGCCGCGAAGCTCACGACGATCGCCTGCGCCGACCCGGGCGCCCGCATAAGCCGGGCCGAATGGGATCAGCGGATCAGCGAGCTCCCGTTCCGGGACCCGTGCACCACCTGATCTCCGCCACCACGTGATCTCCCCCACCGACTGATCGACGACGCCCCCGCGGGAACGCGACAACCTCGCGGGGACGGCGAAGGGCGCCCGCCGCGGGCATCGGGTGCCTGCGGCGGACGCCCTTCGCGGCGAGCCGGTGGAGCCGATCAAGCTGTGGATCTGTGGATCTGTGGAGCTGTGGAGCTGACGGAATGGAACCGAACCGCGCGGATCAGGCCGGGACGGCTGGCACGCCCTTCGTCAGCTCGTCGACGCGGGCCACGTTCTCGTCGATCGTGCTCTTGGTCCGCGGGACGTAGTGCGCGTCGAAGGCGATCTTCTCGCCGTTCTCCATGTAGTAGCGCATGAAAGCGGCGGCCGCGGGCTTCTGCAGTGAGTCCTTGCGGGCGTAGACGAACACCGGCTTGCACAGCGGGAGGTAGAACCCCGTTCCGGCCGTCACCGCGTTCGGCTCGACGCAGCCCTCACCGTTGTCGATCTCCAGGCCCTTGAGTCGGGGCCCGAAGGTCTCGAAGGTCGGGAAGTCCAGGAAGCCCATGGCCAGCCGGTCCCCGGCGACGTCGTTCGCGACCCCGCTCAGGTCGGTCTCCTGGTACGGGCGGGACCGGGAGCTGGAGTCGTTCACGGTCGAGTTGAACACCTGCGCCTGGACGGTGTTCCGGGACGGCCCCACGAACGTGATCGGCTCGTCCGGGAAGGACGAGTCGATCTGGTTCCACCGGTTGATCGTCGAACCGGCGTCCCACACCTTGCGCACCTGGTCGAGGGTCATGCAGCGGGCCCAGGTGTTCTGCGGGTTCACCACGATCGGCAGGGTGTGGTGCGCGACCTCGAAGCCGACGATCTGGTCGGCGCACCCGGGGTCCTTCGAGAAGGACGGGTCGAACTCGAAGGACGCGCCGGCGATGTCGATGTCACCCGCGCAGAGCTTGGTGAAGCCGTCCTCCGTCGTCGACGCCTCGACGTTCACCGTCACGTTCTGCTGGACCTTGCGGAAGCCGGCGTAGGCGGTCTCGGTGATCGGCGCGACCTCGCTGGAACCCGCGACGAGCACCGTGTTGGGTCCGGGGGTCGGGGCGGCGGGCGGCGCGGTCGTCGCCGCGGGCGGCGACAGCGTGGCGGCGGGCGCGGCGATCGGCACGATGCCGTTGGACGGCGTGTCGTCGCCACCGCCGGTCAGCACGATGCCCAGGGTGGTGCCGGCGGCGACGAAGACGATCGCGGCGACCGCCGCGGCGATCGTCGCGCGCGACCAGCCGCCGAACAGCCCGCCACGCGGAACGGCCCGGGTGCCGGCGGAACTCCCACCGGCGGAGCTCCCACCGAACGTCCCGGCCTGGGACGGTGTCGGCGCGGCCGACCGGGGATCATGGCCGCCGGCGATCCCGGTGACTCCGGTGACTCCACTGGCCGCGGACGCTTCCGTCGTCCCGGACCCGCCGGGCGTGGCCACCGCCTGGGTGCGGTCACCGCCGGCCGACGAGCCGGCCGCCACGGTGTGCGCGGCGTCGCCGTAGGGGTACGGGCTGCTTCCCCAACCACTCTGGTACCCGGCTCCGGACGGGTCCCCAGTGGGAATCGCGCCGGTGGGTGGCGGTGTTCCGGGGCCGCCGCGGGAGATCAGGGTGTCGTCCGCCGAGCCGCCGTGGCGGCCGATCGCCGTGGCGTCGGGGTCGGCGGCGGGCGGCTGCCCCGTCCGGTCGGGCCATGAGGTGTAGCCCAGGCTGCTGGCGCTGACACCGGCGGCCGCTCCGCCGAACACCGCCCCGCCGGGGGGAACCAGCCCGCTGGACGTGTCGCCGTCGCCGGCAGCCGACCGGCCGCCGGTCGACGCCACGGCGCCGGGCGGCAGGCCGGCCGGCGGGACCGAGCGCAGGGGCGGGACTGAGCTCAGCGGCGGAGCGGAGAGGATCGGCGGGCTGCTGTCCGGTGGCCGGATGACCGAGGTGACCTCCTCGTGGGAGGCCTGCGCGGCCAGCCGCGCGGCGATCAGGGCCGCGCCGGTCGCGATGTCGTCGTCCGAGCCGTACTCCCAGCGGGTGACGGCCGGGAACGCCGCCCGCATCTGGGCGGCGACGATCGGCATCCGCGCCGCACCGCCGTAGAGGAGCACGGAGGAGAGGTCCTCGGGGGTCGCCTCGCCCGTGCGCAGGGTCCGCCGGAACGCCCGGACCGTGTCGTCGACGACCGGCGCGACGAGGGTCTCCAGGTCGGCGCGGCGCAGTACCACCGACGTCGCGGGCCGGCCGGGGAGTTCGAGGGCGACCTCGATCTCGTCCTCCTCCGCGAGGTACTCCTTGGCCTGGGCGCACTCCGCGCGCAGCCGGGCGAGCGCCGCGCCGACCGCGGGGTCGGCGCGGTCGAGCCGCTCCCGGCCGGCGCCGGCCTCGGCCAGCACCCGCTCGACCAGCAGCTCGTCAAAGTCGGCCCCGCCGGCGTGGTTCACCCCGACCGAGGTGCCCAGCTGCTGGAACCCGAACGGGCTGAACGACAGCACCGCCGCGTCGAAGTGCCCGGCGCCGAAGTCGTAGACGCCGACGAGGTCGACCGTTCGGGTCCCCGAGCGGCGGGCGAGCAGGGTGCCGATCGCGTCGGCGGCCGCGCAGGTCGTGACGGGTACCGAGACGTCCGAGAGGTGGCTGACGGCGGAGGCGAACACCTCGCGGCGGTGCGCGGGCCAGGAGGCGGGATGGGCCACGACTATCTGCTCGGGCTCCTCGCCCCGGGCCGCGACGACCTGCCCGACCAGATGGCCGACCAGCCGGGCGAGCAGCCCGTCCGGGCTGTACGCGGCGCCGCCGACCAGCAGGTGGCCGGGCTCGCCGAGCCGGCGCAGGAACCCGCGGGCGGCACGGTCGGGATCGGTGCGGGCCCGCCGCTCCGCCGCGCGCCCGAACAGCACCCCGCCCGTCTGCGGCATGTACAGGACGGACGGCACGGCTCGGGTGCCACCCAGGCTCAGCACGGCGGGCCAGCCCCCGTCCGTGGCGGCGACGATTGTGGTGGCCGATCCGACGTCGATGCCAAGCTGGTAACCCACTGGTCCTCCGGGTGTGCTCGTTCGCCGCCCGCCACGGCAGACGATGCACGCCGCGCGGTCCCCCGGCCCGCCCCCGATGCCCCCGACACCGTCAAAGCGCGAAACGGGTCGTTTAACAGTCAACGAAACAGGCCGACCGGCACATCGTAGGCGTACAGACCGACGTTTCCCTATCCGGTACCGGACATTGGCGCGAGGCCCGAGCCGGCGCCGGAAAGACCTTCCAGCGCGGCTCAACGCCGCTCACGTCGACCGGTCGGGCACCGCCTCGACGGCCGCCGGGGCTAACCGGACTCGAATGCCCGCAGGATCACGTCGGCGGCCAGTGTCGGCGTCAGCTCGCCGTCCTCGACCTGGCGTTCCAGGTCCCCGGTCAGGTTCGCGACCCGCGGGTCGTCATGCAGGCGGGACAGCAGCCGGTCGTGCACCATCGCCCACATCCAGTCGACCTGCTGGCGGCGGCGGCGGGCGGCGAGCTCACCGGAGGCGTCGAGGGTGTCCTGGTGTTTGAGGACCTGCGCCCAGATCGTGTCCAGGCCGGTCCGTTCCGCGGCGCTGCAGGTCAGCACCGGGGTCTGCCATTCCCGCGCGCCGCCCTGCAACAGCCGGATCGCCCCGGCGAGCTCTCGCGCCGCGCGGCGCGCGTCGAGTTCGTGCGGCCCGTCCGCCTTGTTGACGGCGATGACGTCCGCCAGCTCCAGAACGCCCTTCTTGATGCCCTGAAGCTGGTCGCCCGTCCGGGCCAGGGTCAGGAACAGGAAGGTGTCGACCATGTCGGCGACCGTGGTCTCGGACTGGCCGACCCCGACCGTCTCGACGAGCACCACGTCGTACCCGGCGGCCTCCATGATGACCATGGCCTCGCGGGTGGCCTTGGCGACGCCGCCGAGGGTCCCCGCGGTCGGTGAGGGCCGGATGAACGCGGCCGGGTCGGCGGACAGGGCCTCCATCCGGGTCTTGTCGCCGAGGATGCTCCCGCCGGTGCGGGTGGACGACGGGTCGACCGCGAGCACCGCCACCTGGTGCCCGGCCGCGGTGAGCGTCGTGCCGAGCGCGTCGATGAACGTCGACTTGCCGACCCCGGGGACGCCGGTGATCCCGACCCTGCGGGCCTTCCCCGCGTGCGGGAGCAGGGTCACCAGCAGCCGCTGGGCGGCCTCCCGGTGGTCGGATCGGGTCGACTCGACCAGTGTGATGGCGCGCGCGACCCACATCCGCGACGACGCGAGGACACCGTCGACGTACGCGGCGACGTCGACGGGCCGGCGGGCCAGTGCGGTCAAGGCGCCGCGGTGTGGCCGAGCTGGTCGGACAGCGTGGCCAGCAGTTCGATCGCCGCGTCCGCGATGACCGTGCCGGGCGGGAAGATCGCGGCGGCACCGGCGGCGCGCAGCGCGTCGAAGTCCTGCGGCGGGATGACGCCGCCGACGACGACGAGGATGTCGTCACGCTCGAGCGCCGCCAGCTCCTCCTTCAGCGCCGGGACCAGAGTGAGGTGCCCGGCTGCCAACGAGTTCACGCCGATGATCTGGACGTCCGCCTCGACGGCCTGGCGGGCCACCTCGGCGGGCGTCTGGAACAGCGGGCCGACGTCCACGTCGAAGCCGATGTCGGCGAAGGCCGTGGCGATCACCTTCTGGCCGCGGTCGTGCCCGTCCTGGCCCATCTTCGCGACGAGGATCCGCGGGCGCCGGCCCTCGGCCCGCTCGAAGGCCGCCGCGGCCTCGCGGGCGGTGGCGATGTTCTGGGCCGGCCCGGCCTCATCCCGGTACACACCCGAGATCGTACGGATCTGACCGGAGTGCCGCCCGTAGACCTTCTCCAGGGCGTCGGAGATCTCACCGACGGTCGCCTTGGCGCGGGCGGCGTCGACGGCCAGTGCGAGCAGGTTGTGCCCCAGGTCGGACGGCCGGTTGCCCTCGCGGGCCGCGTCCGCCGCGGCGGTCAGCGCGTGCAGCGCCGCCTCGACGGCCCCGCTGTCACGCTCCTCGCGCAGCCGGCGCAGCTTCTCGATCTGACCGACCCGGACCGCCGAGTTGTCGACCTTCAGGACGTCGATGGCCTCGTCCGCGTCCACCCGGTACTTGTTGACCCCGACGAGCGGCTGGCGGCCGGCGTCGATGCGGGCCTGGGTGCGCGCCGCCGCCTCCTCGATGCGCATCTTCGGGATGCCGGCGTCGATCGCCTGCGCCATCCCGCCGGTCGACTCGACCTCGGTGATGTGCGCCCAGGCCTTGCGGGCCAGGTCGTAGGTGAGCCGCTCGACGTAGTGGCTGCCGCCCCACGGGTCGACCACCCGGGTGGTGCCGGACTCCTGCTGGAGCAGCAGCTGGGTGTTGCGCGCGATGCGGGCGGAGAAGTCGGTGGGCAGCGCCAGCGCCTCGTCGAGGGCGTTGGTGTGCAGCGACTGGGTGTGCCCCTGGGTGGCGGCCATCGCCTCGACGCAGGTGCGCACGACGTTGTTGAAGACGTCCTGGGCGGTCAGCGACCAGCCGGAGGTCTGCGAGTGCGTCCGCAGCGACGTCGAACGGGCGTTGGTCGGCCCGAACTGGTTCACCAGGCGCGCCCACAGCAGGCGCGCCGCGCGCATCTTGGCGACCTCCATGAAGAAGTTCATGCCGATCGCCCAGAAGAACGACAGCCGGGGAGCGAAGGCGTCGATCTCCAGGCCGGCGCCCAGGCCCGCCCGGATGTACTCGACGCCGTCCGCCAGCGTGTAGGCGAGCTCCAGGTCGGCGGTCGCGCCCGCCTCCTGCATGTGGTAGCCGGAGATGGAGATCGAGTTGAACCGCGGCATCCGCTTCGAGGTGTACGCGAAGATGTCCGAGATGATCTGCATCGACGGCTGCGGCGGGTAGATGTAGGTGTTGCGGACCATGAACTCTTTGAGGATGTCGTTCTGGATGGTGCCGGCGAGCTGCTCCGGCGCCACCCCCTGTTCCTCGGCGGCGACGATGTACAGCGCCAGGACCGGCAGCACCGCGCCGTTCATGGTCATCGACACGCTCATCCGGTCCAGCGGGATGCCGTCGAAGAGCTGGCGCATGTCGTAGATCGAGTCGATGGCCACGCCGGCCATGCCCACGTCGCCGGTGACCCGCGGGTGGTCGCTGTCGTACCCGCGGTGGGTGGGCAGGTCGAAGGCCACCGAGAGGCCCTTCTGGCCGGCGGCCAGGTTGCGCCGGTAGAAGGCGTTCGACTCGGCCGCGGTGGAGAACCCCGCGTACTGGCGGATCGTCCACGGCTGGGTCACGTACATCGCCGGGTACGGGCCGCGCAGGTAGGGGGCGATGCCCGGGTAGGTGCCGAGGAAGTCCAGGCCGGCCGTGTCGGCCGCGGTGTACAGCGGCTTCACCGCGATGCCCTCTGGGGTGTCCCAGGTCAGGGCGTCGGCGTTCTTGCCGGTGGCCTGCTCGAGCGCGACCCGCCACTGGGCCTCGTCGGCGTCCGCGCCGATGGGTGCTCCGAGCGCGATCTCGGCGAAGTCGGGGATTGATGACATCAGGCCACTCCCGCCTCTGCGAGGGTCGTCCGCAGCACCTCGACGGCGTTGCAGCCGGTGAAGACGTACCCGCTCACGCCCGCCGCGGCGTCGGTCTCCGCGCGCGGGCCGGCCTTGCCCGCCAACCAGATCCGCGCGGCCCCCGCCGCGCGCAGCGCCTCGGCCACCGGGGCCGCCCACTCGGCGTACACCTTGTCCCCCGAGCACAGGCAGGCGACCTTCGCGCCGGACGCGGTGAACGCGGCCGCGATCGCGGCCGGATCCGTGCCGGTGCCCGAGTCGGGTGTGGCCAGCCCACCGGCCTGGAACAGGTTCGCGGCGAAGGTCGCGCGGGCGGTGAACGCCGAGGCTCCGCCGAGGGTGGCCAGGAAGACCGCGGGCCGGGCACCGGTGGCGGCGGTGTGCGCGTCCGACCGGGCGCGCAGCGCCTCGTAGTCCTGGTCGTAAGTGATGATCGGCAGCCCGGGGCCGCCGTCACCCCCGGCCGTGACGGTCGCCGTCGGCGCGGCGGGCCGCTCGGGGAGCTTCTCGCCCAGGTTGGGGAACTCGCTGACGCCGGTCAGCGGGTCGCGCCGGTGCGCGATCGCGTCCGCGCGGGCTGCCCAGGTCGCGGCGAGGCGGGCCCGCAGCGAGCCGTCCGCCAGCGTGGCCGCGATCCCGCCGGCACGCTCGATCTCGGTGAAGACCGCCCACGCCGCCTCGGCGAGCGAGTCGGTGAGCGACTCGACATACCAGGAGCCACCAGCCGGGTCGATCACCCGGATCAGGCTCGACTCCTCCTGCAGCAGCGTCTGCGTGTTCCGCGCGATCCGGCGGGCGAAGTCGTCGGCGAGCCCGAGCCTGGCGTCGAAGGGCAGCACGGTGACCGCGTCCGCTCCGCCGACCCCGGCCGCGAAACAGGCCACGGTGGTGCGGAGCATGTTCACCCAGGGGTCCCGACGGGACATCATCGCGGACGAGGTGACCGCGTGCTGGCGCTGCGCCCGCTCCGCGGGCGCGGCACCGCACACCTCCGCCACCCGGGCCCACAGCCGCCGCGCCGCCCGCAGTTTGGCGATCGACAGGAACTGGTCGGCGCTCACCGCGTAGCGGAACTCGAGCTGGCCGAGGGCCTCGGCCACGCTCAGCCCGGCGTCGGTCAGCTCCCGCAGGTAGGCCACACCGGTCGCCAACGAGGCGCCGAGCTCCTCGGCGTCGCTCCCGCCCGCATCGTGGTAGGTCCGGGCGTCGACGACCAGCGTCCGCAGGCGCGGATACTCGGCGGCGACGCGCGGGGCGAGCGCACGGGCCACGCTGAAGTCCGGCGCCGCACCGGTGCGCGCCGCGAGCCCCAGCGGATCCGCGCCGAGCACGCCGGTGAGCTGGGACGCCGGCACACCCCGCTCGTCGGCCAGCGCCAGGAACGCGGCGGACGCCTCCCCGGTGAGCGCGCCCGCCTCCAGGACGACCGGGGCGAGGTCGAGGTAGACCTCCCGCAGGACCTCGGCGAGCCCGTCGAGGGGCAGCCCGGCCGGACCGAGCCGCAGCCACAGCGAGGTGACGCCGTTCTCCAGGTCGGCGAGCACCGCCTGACCGCCGGCCTTCGGGTCGGGGTGGGTGTGCAGCGCACGAACGTCCCAGCCGTCGGTGTTGGCGCCCTGCGGGCGGCCGCCACGGACGAACGGCGCCAGCCCCGGCAGACCCGAGCCGGCCACGCCGGCGGCGTCCACGGCGTCGTACAGCGGACGGATGCGGATGCCCTCGTAGGTCGAGGTGGCGATCAGCTCCTCGGCCTCGCCCGGGGCGGTGTCCTCGCCCGCGACCCCCGACTTTCGCAGCACCCCGAGGACCAGCCGTCGCCAGTCATCCCTCGTCGAGTCCGGAAAATCGGCGGCGAGCGCCAGCTCCACCGGTGGAACGGTCATGGGACGGATCGTAGGGGCCCACGGCCCCACGAGCCCGGATTGTTCCTCCCGTCACAGCTTCCCCGGCCGGTCACGGGCCTGCCGCCAGCCATCCGGTGACCGAGGTGACGACCTTCGCCGGTGTGCGCAGCACGTCGGCCCAGGTGACCCGCCGGACCCGCCAGCCCAGATCCAGCAGCTGGTTCTGCCGCTCGCGGTCCCGGTGAAGGGCCGGCGGCAGCTCGTGGACGGCTCCGCCGTCCGCCTCGACATCGAGCATCTCGCCGGGCCAGGCGAGGTCGAGCCGGGCCAGGAGTCGCCCTGTGCCGTCGGTGACGGGCCACTGCAGGCACGGTGGGGGCACACCCGCGTCGTGGAGCAGAAGCCGTAGGCGGGTCTCGAGCACGGACTCGGCCCGGCCGTCCGCGAGCGGCCAGTAGGAGGCCACCCGACGGGCACCGGGGCGCTTCGCGCAGGCCGCGACCGCCTTGTCGAGCCCCGTCACCAGCCGGCGGTGCAGCGCTGCGTCGATCATCGCGACGGCGTCCTCCCGCGAACTGGCCAGAACGAGGTCGGCGAGGGTGCGGTCCGGCCCGGTGACGGGGATGCCGTCGAGATCGACCAGCTCGCCGGCCTCGACCGGCCCGAAGTGGCTGACTGTTCCTTCCAGCTGCCTCCTGGATCCGTGAACCGGCAGCCGCAGGTGCACCGGCTCGTCGTCGGCGGGCTGGGGAAGGCCCGCGAAGCCCAGTAGCCGGCCGGCTGTCACGCCACACGCCACCGCGCCGGGACGCGCCAGAAGCGCGGCGCGAACCCGCACCCGAAACGGCAACCGGGCTTTCGCCGCCGGGTAGGAGCCATTGACGGGTGGGCCGGGGAGATCGACAGCCAGACCGGATGGATCGGCAGCCGCGTCGGTGCTCGCGCCGGTGGCGGTCGCCCCAGGAACGGTCCGCCGCCTCGGTACGGAGTGTGGCGGCCGACCGTCAGCGGAGAGGCGGCCGCACGCCTCGTCCTCGGCGCTCGGCATGGCGCCGGGGAGGGCGTAGATGCCCTGGCGGGCGCGCAGCCACATCCCAGCGCGCACCAGGTGCCGCAGGAGATCCGGAGTGAGGCCCGCGCCGAGGGCCTGTCGGGTGGTGATCAGCCCGTGCTGGCGGCGAGCGATGTACACACAGCTTCCCAGCCCACCGTCGTGGCTCCGGTGACCCTGGCGGCTCTCCTGGCTCCCATTCCGCCGGTTCGCCGGGTAGCTCGGGGCGTTCGGTCCGTTCGGCTTCTTCGACACACGGGCACTTTCGTCCGACGGAGCGAAGACGTCCAATGGGCGAAAAGACGAAATTCGTGTGCCATTCGGAAGTTTTCGACGAGTCCCCTACTCGCCCTTTGATATCCACCTCGCCCCTTCGGGGCTGAATCCCGCCGGATTCGACCCCGAAAAGGCGAGAACGATAGCAAAGGGCGAGCGGGAGCATCGGCGATGACGTGCTTCCAGACGATATTCAGGACACACCCGGTTCACCGCATTACCGGCCCCGACTCCGGCCACCGAGCACCGAGCCACCGGCCACCGGCCACCGAGCACCGGCCACCGAGCACCGAGCCACCGAGCACCGAGCCACAGGGCACCAGCCCCGGGCACCGAGCCACCGACCCCAGGCCCCAGGGTGCGTCCGCCTCACCGGAGGCCAGGCGGGATCGTCAGCCGCGGATCAGCAGGACCAAGGCCACGACCAGACCGAGCACGACCACAGCCGCGCGCAGCGCCGGCGCGGGAAGCCGCCGGGCGACCCGCGCGCCGAGGACCCCGCCGGCCGCCGACGTCACGACGAGGATTCCGGCGTACGCCCAGGACACCTGAGCGGTGACGAGAAAGACCACAACGCCGATCGCGTTCACACCGAACGAGAGCAGGGTCTTGAGGGCGTTCGTCCGCTGGAGCTCGTCGACCAGCAGGATGCCGAGAACACCGAGCAGAACCACACCGAGGCCGGCCCCGAAGTAGGAGCCGTACACCCCCGCCACGAACACCCCGACCCGGGTGGGCCAGGTGACGGCCCCGACGGACGGTTCGCCCCTGACCGGCCCACCGGCGGCCGGCTCGTCAGCGACCAGCCCACCGGCAACCGGCGTGCGGGCAACCGGCCCACCGGCAACCGGCGTGCCGGCGACCGGCCTGCCGGCAGCCGGCTTCCCGGGCTCCCCCCGGGGGGTGGTCACCAGAGCGGCCGCCCGGCGGCGGGCGACGAGTGCGGCCAGCCTCGACTGCGCGGCCAGGAGGAGGCAGGCCACGATCACCAGGAACGGCACGGCGGACCGGAAGCCGTCCGACGGGGTGAGCAGCAGGACGACCGCGCCGACGAGGCCACCGAGCATCGCCGGTGGCCCGAGCGCCTTCAGCCTGGACGTCTGCCCGCGCAGTTCCCGCCGGTAGCCCAGCGCGCCGCCCGCGTACCCGGTGACGAGCCCGACCGAGGAGGTGATGTTGGCGGTGAGGGCGGGCAGGCCGGTGGCGAGCAGCGCCGGGAAGGCGATCAGGGTGCCGCCGCCCGCCACGGCGTTCACACCCCCCGCGAGCAGGCCGGCCCCGGCGACGAGAACAGCGTCGGCTGGTCCCACCTGACCTCCGTCCGGTCGTGACGAGCCGCTGACCGGCCGGAGCGCCACCGGGCGCGCCGGGCTGGAAGCGACGGAATCACAGTCGTCCGGACGGGTGGCCGCTGCCAGGGATTGCGACCCAGATCATGATGGGCGGGCAGGGGCGGCGGGCCGGCGACCGCCGATGATTCTCAGGCGACCAGGCCGCGAGGAAGTGGAGAGCGCCGGCCCGCGGCGGTCAGAGGTCGAACTCCTCCGGGTTGATCCCCACCGCGAAGCACGCCTCGCGGACGATCGCCTGCTCGGTCTTGTCGAAGTTGCCGTCGGCGCCGCCGATGACAATGCCGATCTGGATCACGGCGCGGGCCTCGGTCGGCTTCTTCTTGACCTTGCCGATCTCCTGGAGGATCGAGACCTTGCCGAAGTCGAAGTCGGCCTGCAGCTTGCCCAGGTAGTCGTTGAACCGGCGCTGGAGGTCGTCGGCCGGGAAGTTCGACAGCACGTCGTTCCCGACGATCAGCGACGCGACCCGCTGTCGCTCGACCGGGTCGATGCTGCCGTCAGCCGCGGCCACGAGCGCGCACATCGCCATGCTGGCGTCACGGAACGCACCGCTCTTGAGATCGTTCTTCTTCGCGTTGAGCTGCCCCTGCATGCTCTGCGCGGACTGTCGTAGCTGGTTCCAGATCGGCACCTGTGCTCCTTTGCCGGTGGCGTGTCCGGTGTCACGAGGATCCCGGCGTCGTTCGCTCACGAAGGTCGCGGGGCCGGACGCACCCGACCGGAGTCGGGCGTGCCGGGTCGGTCCAGGCCCGGTACGGGACCGGGCCTGAATCAGACAAGACTCCCACGAGGTGAACGCGCGGACCGCGGACGACGCTCCCCACCCGGCCCGTCAACACGATCACGCCGGGATCGGGTCATGCTCAGGCCCGGCCGCGGGCATCCGGCCGGGGCCGTCAGCGGACCAGCACCGTCGTCCCGATCGCGCCGATCCCCGCCGCCCACAGCCAGTCCATCGCCTCGTTCGTGACCCGGACGCAGCCGTGGGACGCCGCGCGCCCCGGCACGGACGCGTAGCCGTGTACGGCGATTCCGTCGGTGTGGAAGTACTTCGGCCGGTACAGGCCGCCGAGCGGGCCCGGGTCGACCCCGTCGACCTGCCGGTACACGTGCCAGGTACCCCGCGGGGTGTCGGCGAGGAGGCGTTGGCCGCGCACCTCGTACCAGCGATCCGTCCCGGTCGAGGTGTTGAGGATCTCGCGGACCGATCCGTCCTGGACGACGAGCAGCAGCTGGCGCGCGACGTCGACCTCCAGTGCCAGGCCGAAACGAGTCACGGCCAGCGGCCGGGGGCCCTGCCGCAGCGAGGCCCAGGTGGCCGGGCCGACCAGACTGTCACGCTCCAGGTCGCCGACCTTCTGGGCGGCGAGTACGGCCTGCGCAGTCAGGGCTCCGTAGATCCCGTTGGGCGTACCGAGCCAGTAGCCCAGTTCGACCAACCGCCGCTGGAGCGCGAGCACGGATGTTCCCCGGTCACCCGGGCCGAGCGGCCCGGGCAGGTCCATTCCGATCGCGGGAACCGGCTCCGGCGGAGCCGGCGGTGCGGGCAGGACCGGTGGACCGGGAACGACGGGTGAACCGGGAACAACAGGCGAACCGGGAACAACGGGAACAACGGGCGCGCCCGGTGGGCCGGGAACGAGAGCGAGGCCGGGACCGGCGGGCACTCCCGCCAGAACGGCGGACATCACCAGTGTTCCCGTCACCGATCTGGCGTGTTCGAAACGGCGAGATCTGCGCCGAGGATCCATACCACCCATAGCCGTATATTGCCCTGGGCTCAGTAAACGTTCTCCGCCGGGGATGTCCCGTCTTCCGCACCGACAATGCGCTGCCTGTCATTCAGAATTATGAATCAGCCGGATAGCCTTCGACATTCACGAACAAAACGGTCAGTTGGCGGCGTTCAACTGGTCGACCGCGGCGGCGGCGTCGCCGATGTTGACGAAGTCGACCGCGACGAAGGTGGGGCGCCGGCCCTGTTCGGTCTCGCACTGTTTGGACCGTGTGAGGATCCGGTCGGCACGATTCGCGACCACGGCGGCCTGCCGGCTGGGTGCCGCGTCCGTCACCCAGTTGTTGAGCAGGAGCAACGGCGATCCCGCGGCTCCCCGCAGGCGGGCACAGCCGGTCAGTTTCTCCGGGGAGTCGACCGAGAACGGGGTGTCCGACGCGTAGCGGTAGAAACTGCGCAGGAAGGTCCCGGGCAGGTCCTGGATCTCGGTGAAGACGACCAGGCGCCGGCCGGAATCGACCATCTCCCGCAGGGTGGGCCACTCGCCGTCCTCGTCGGCCGGAGGGGTGACGACGACGCGGGACAAGCCAGCCTGCGCGACCGCGCCGGCGATCTCCGGGGCGGGCACCTCGTCCTGAATGATCAGCGTCACGACCTCGGTGGGATTGCGGTCCATCCAGTCCCTGACCTTGCCCAGCTCCGTGGTCAGGTCGAGCGCCCCGAGCTGGCACAGGTTGTGGCACAGCCACAGCCCCGGCCGGGCTGACCGGGCGTTGCGGGTCAGCGGCTCGATGGCCGCCCGGGTCGAGGGCGGCAGCGTCTCGAGGACGGCGTCCACCTGCTCGGGTGTCGTCCAGTGATGGACGTCGAGCAGCAGGCCGCGCACTCCGAGGTCGAGCTGGTGGACCAGCGACGGGTCCTGGGTCGGGCCGAGGAAGCGGTCCTCGCTGGTCGCCATCGCGTTGTGGGTGGCCAGATAGGTGACCTCGTCGTACCGGCTGTCACACAGCCGGACCTGGCTGTTGCACAGCTCCCGGGCGTTCGCCGCGGCGCCCGGGAAGGCGACCCAGGTCAGCCCGATCATCAGCGGGGCGGCCACGGCGAAGCCGGCGGCGAGCCGACGGCGCCGGCCGGCCCGGCCCCAGCGCGCGGAGAGCGCCACGAGCAGCGCGCCGCCGAGGATCACCAGCCCCACCACGAGGGTCCAGACGACGATGCGCAGGTAGTCGGACTCGATGTCGGCGTACGCGTGCCGGGAGAAGTCGGCGAGCACCGCGCCGGCCCCCAGCGGCAGCGGGCCGCCCGGCTTCTCCAGGGCGAGCAGCGGGTTCGGCAGCAGCATCCGCAGCACCACGCCCAGCACGCCGGCCGCGAGCCCGGCGACGACGACCGCTCCCGCCAGCACCCGCGTCCGGGACCGGCCGCGAGCGGCGGCCAGCGCGACGATCGCCACGCAGATCAGCCCGGCGAGGCCCAGCAGCGCCAGCGTGAGGCCGTCGAGCGCCGCCGCGACGTCGTGCAGCCTGGAGACGGCGCTGATCGCCGGCTCGTCGCGCAGGTCGGAGAGGCGGACGCCCAGGTCGAGCACCGCACCGTCGGTGAGGTGGGCGCGCATCTCACCGACCGCCCGCTCGTCGCCCTCGAACAGCAGCGGGCCGACCCGGGCCAGCGCTCCGGCCACGTCGCCGGAGCGCAGGTCCGCGCGCAGGGGGGCGGCCACCGCGTCGCGCTCCGCCGGCTTCAGCCGGCCGAGCACCGCCTCGACCACCCGGTCGGTGTCCTGTGCCGAGAGTTCCATGGTGGGCAGCGCGGTGGGCGGGCGGCCGGCGACGATGTCGTCGAGCGCGTCGAGGACGGAACGGGTGAACTGGGTGACCGACTCGACCTGGTAGCTGGTGCCGGTACCGATCTCGCCCGCGATGTAGCGGTTGGCCAGGCCGGAGATGTTGCCGAAGATCGGGGTCAGGTCGACGCTGAACTCGACGTCGCCCTGGCGGGCGCGCAGGTAGTCGACGATGCGCCCGATCTGCTCGTCGGTCATCGCCTCGACCGTCGACGGTGGCAGCACCGTGCGCAGGTTCGCGGTGACCAGGCTGGGGTCGACGGGCAGGCCGGAGAGCAGGGACTCGACAGCGGGGTCGGGCAGTACCTCGGTGTAGAGGCGGTCGTAGGCGTTCGCCTCGGTGAGCGCCTGGGAGTAGAAGTCGGCACTCAGGACGGTCGTGCGCGAGGTGGAGAGCACGACGAAGGGCAGCCAGACGAGCGCCAGCAGCACGGCCAGCCCCCACTGGGCCGCCCGCCGCCGAGGGCTGTCCCGCGGGACCCGCCCCCCCGGGGCCCGGGACCACCCGGCGCCCGAGGCGCGACCGGGGCTGCCGGAACCGCCGGGGCTGTCCGGGCCCGCGGAGTCCGAATCGGCCGCCTCAGCCGTGGCGGAGAGACCGCCGTCCCTGGGCGCGGGCAGGCCGTGCCCCACAGCGGGGGTGGAACCCGCCGGAGTCTCAACCCCGGCGCCGGAAGTGGCCGCCCGCCGGCGAGCGCGCGCCCGGATCCCAGAACCCATCCGGTCATCCCCGAACTATCGCCGCGTGCCGTCACTGACGGGTCCAATTTATCCCGCCATGGGATCTCCCGACCCGTCCGGACACCCGGAGGTCACGTCAGGGACGAGCCGCCCGGAGCTCGGGATGGGCCGCAGCCGCGAGGATCTCCTCGACCCGGGCGGCGACCTCGTCCGGTGTGCCGGTGCCGTCGACGGTGCGCAGGATTCCCTGCTCGGCGTAGTGGCTGCGCAGTGGGGCCGTCTCCGCCGCGAAGACCTTCAGCCGGCGCCGCGCCGTCTCCTGGGTGTCGTCGAGACGCCCCTCGGAAAGCGAGCGCCGGGCGATCCGGGCGAGCACCTCGGTCTCGTCGACGTCGAGGTCGAGGACCATGTGGAGCGGCCCGCAGGTGGCGGTCAGCATGCGGTCGAGCGCCTCGGCCTGCGGCAGTGTCCGGGGGAAGCCGTCCAGCAGGAATCCCACCCCGCAGTCGATGCCGGTGGCGAGACGCTCGGCGACCATGTCCAGGACGATCTCGTCCGGGACGAGCTCACCGGCCCGGACGTAGTGCTCGGCCCGCCGGCCGAGCGGTGACCCGGCGGAGATCTGCTGGTCGAAGAGCTGACCCGTCGAGATCGCCGGCAGGCCGTGGCGCGCGCTGATCCGCGCGGCCTGGGTCCCCTTGCCGGCGCCGGGCGGGCCGAGCAGCACGAGCCTCATGGCCTGCACGGTACCGGTTGGTTGGCCTCCGGTAGAGGTGCCGCGACGGTGAACCAGGGCAGACCGGACGCGGCGCGGGCGAGTCCCCCAACGGTTCACCTCCCCAGCAGGCGAAATCCACCCCCGGTCACAACCGGGGGCGCACGGACGGGTGGACGGGTCCGCCGGCCCACCCGGACCGGCGGACGAGGACACCCGACCGGACACCCGACCGGGTCCGCGGTCAGGGCCGGCGGGTCGGCAGGATCGGAGCCGGCAGGTCGGTCGTCCCCGTGAGGTACCGGTCGACGGCGGCGGCCGCCGAGCGCCCCTCCGCGATGGCCCAGACGATCAGGGACTGGCCGCGGCCCATGTCACCGGCGACGAACACGCCGGGCACCGACGTCGACCAGCCGAGGTCACGGGAGACGTTGCCGCGGGCGTCCAGCTCGACACCGAGCTGCTCGAGCAGGCCGGGACGCTCCGGCCCGACGAAGCCCATCGCCAGCAGCACCAGGTCGCACGGCAGCTCGGTCTCGCTGCCCTCGACCTTCTGGAACCGCCCGTCGACCATCTGGACCTCGTGCATGAGCAATGCCCGCACGTTGCCCTCGTCGTCGCCGACGAACCGCTCGGTGGAGACGGCGAAGACCCGCTCGCCGCCCTCCTCGTGCGCGCTGGAGACCCGGTAGACGATCGGGAAGGACGGCCACGGGTTCGCCGGCGGCCGGGTGGCCGGCGGGCGCGGCATGATCTCGAGCTGGTGCACGGACAAAGCGCCCTGTCGGTGCGAGGTGCCCAGACAGTCCGCCCCGGTGTCACCACCACCGATGATCACGACCCGCTTCCCGGCCGCGGAGATCGTCGTCTCGGCCAGGTCCCCCTGCTGCACCCGGTTCGCCGGGACCAGGAACTCCATGGCCAGGTGGATGCCCTTGAACTCCCGCCCGGGGACGGGCAGGTCACGCCCCACCGTCGACCCGCCGGCCAGGACGACCGCGTCGTAGGACGAGCGCAGCTCGTCGGCGGTGATGTCGACGCCGACGTTGCACGAGGTGACGAACGACGTCCCCTCCGCCTCCATCTGCGCCAGGCGGTTGTCGAGGACCCGCTTCTCCATCTTGAACTCGGGGATCCCGTAGCGGAGCAGGCCACCGACGCGGTCGGCCCGCTCGTAGACGACCACCTCGTGGCCGGCCCGGGTGAGCTGCTGGGCGGCGGCCAGGCCGGCCGGGCCGGAGCCGACAACCGCGACACGACGGCCCGTGCGCACCGACGGCGGCACCGGGACGACCGCCCCGTCCGCGATGGCGCGGTCGATGATGGTGACCTCGATCTGCTTGATGGTCACCGGGTCGTCCCCGATGCCCAGCACGCAGGCCGCCTCGCACGGCGCGGGGCAGAGCCGCCCGGTGAACTCCGGGAAGTTGTTCGTCGCGTGCAGCCGTTCGATCGCCTCGGACCAGTCCGAGCGCCGGGCGAGGTCGTTCCACTCGGGAATGATGTTCCCGAGTGGACAGCCCTCGTGACAGAACGGGATGCCGCAGTCCATGCACCGGCCCGCCTGGTGCCGCAGCGCCGGTTCCGGGAACGACTCGTACACCTCGCGCCAGTCGGTGATGCGCACGTCCACCGGGCGGCGCGTGGGCAGCTCCCGGCGATGCTTGAGAAAGCCAGTCGGGTCAGCCATGCCGCTCCTGTCGGTTCCATGAGGCCGCTGTGACGTGTCCGCCCCGCGTGCCCCTGACGGTTCGGGTACGCCGGGGCGTCGCGTTCTCGGCCGTGATGTCGGTCGACGTTCGTTCGGTCGGTCAGTCGGTCGGTGGTCCTGGGGTCACGACGACACGGAGAATCGCCCGCGGAGAATCGTCCTCCGAAATCCGCGCTCGCGCGAAGGATCGCCGCGAGGAGAGCCGCCGCGCCGGTCAGACCCGGGCGGCGGCCATGATCGCGTCTTCCACCGACAGGCCCTGCTCCTCGGCGCTGCGCATCGCCGCCAGCACCCGCTTGTAGTCCTTCGGCATGACCTTGACGAAGTCCTCCTGGGCGTCGGCCCAGTTGCCGATCACCCGGGACGCGATGGCCGAGCCGGTCTCCCGGTAGTGCTTCTCGACGACGGCGCGCAGCGCGGACCGGTCGTCGTCGTCGAGCGGGTCGACGTCCACCATCTCGGTGTTGATGCGCTGGCTGACCGGCTTGTACAGGTAGGCCACGCCACCGCTCATCCCGGCCGCGAAGTTGCGGCCGATCGGCCCGAGAACGACGACCGTCCCACCGGTCATGTACTCGCAGCCGTGGTCGCCGACGCCTTCGACCACCGCGGTGGCTCCGGAGTTGCGCACGCAGAACCGCTCGCCGACGATGCCGCGGAAGTACGCCTCGCCGGCGGTCGCGCCGTAGAGCAGCACGTTGCCGGCGACGGTGTTCTCCTCGGCTCGCAGCGGCGACTCCTTCGGCGGGAAGACGATGATCCGCCCGCCGGAGAGCCCCTTGCCTGCGTAGTCGTTGACGTCGCCTTCGAGGGTCAGGGTCATCCCGCGCGGCACGAACGCCCCGAAGCTCTGCCCGGCGGAGCCGGTGAACCGCAGCGAGATCGTGTCGTCGGGCAGCCCGGCGGCCCCGTACCGCTTCGTCACCTCGTAGCCGAGCATGGTCCCGACCGTCCGGTTGACGTTGCGGATCGGCATCTCCAGCCAGACCGGACGGCCGTCCTCGATGGCGCCCTCGCAGAGCTGGATCAGGGAGTTGTCGAGGGCCTTGTCGAGGCCGTGGTCCTGGCTGGCGGTGCAGTGCAGCGAGCCGCCGAACGGCCGCTCCGGGGTGTGCAGCAGCGGGGTGATGTCGAGCCCGGACGCCTTCCAGTGGTCGATGGCGGCGCGGGCGTCCAGCAGGTCGACCCGGCCCACCGCCTCGGCGATGCTGCGCAGCCCGAGGGCGGCCAGGTGCTCCCGGACCTCCTCGGCGATGAAGGTGAAGAACGCCTCGACGAACTCCGGCCGGCCGGTGAAACGGGCGCGCAGCTCCGGGTTCTGCGTCGCCACGCCGACCGGACAGGTGTCGAGGTGACAGACGCGCATCATCACGCAGCCGGCGACGACGAGCGGCGCCGTGGCGAAACCGAACTCCTCGGCGCCGAGCAGCGCGCCGACGACGACGTCCCGCCCGGTCTTCATCTGGCCGTCGACCTGGACGACGATCCGATCACGCAGGCCGTTGAGCAGCAGCGTCTGCTGGGTCTCGGCGAGGCCGAGCTCCCAGGGGGCTCCGGCGTGCTTGAGCGAGGTCAGCGGGGAGGCGCCGGTGCCACCGTCGTGGCCGGAGATCAGCACGACGTCGGCGTGCGCCTTGGAGACACCCGCGGCCACCGTCCCGACGCCGACCTCGGCGACGAGCTTGACGTGCACCCGCGCCTTCGGGTTGGCGTTCTTCAGGTCGTGGATGAGTTGGGCGAGGTCCTCGATCGAGTAGATGTCGTGGTGCGGCGGCGGCGAGATCAGGCCCACGCCCGGGGTGGAGTGCCGGGTCCGCGCGATCCACGGGTACACCTTGTGCCCCGGCAGCTGACCGCCCTCGCCGGGCTTCGCGCCCTGCGCCATCTTGATCTGGATGTCGTCCGCGTTCGCCAGGTACTCGCTGGTCACGCCGAACCGGCCGCTGGCGACCTGCTTGACCGCCGAGCGGCGCAGGTCGCCGTTCTCGTCGGGGACGAAGCGGCGCGCGTCCTCGCCGCCCTCGCCGGTGTTCGACTTCCCGCCCAGGCGGTTCATCGCGATCGCCAGCGTCTCGTGCGCCTCGGCGCTGATCGAGCCGTACGACATGGCGCCGGTCGCGAACCGCTTCACGATCTCCGACACCGGCTCGACCTGGTCGATCGGGATCGGCGCCCGCCCGCCGGTACGCAGCTCGAACAGCCCGCGCAGCGTCGCGTTCTCCCGGGACAGGCCGTCGACCTTCGCCGTGTACTGGCGGAACAGGTCGTACTGGCGGCTGCGGGTGGCGTGCTGGAGCAGGAAGACCGTCTCCGGGTTGAACAGGTGCAGCTCGCCCTCACGCCGCCACTGGTACTCGCCGCCGACCTCGAGGGTGCGGTGCGCCAGTTCGGACGGGACGGTCGGATACGCGCGCCGGTGGCGGGCCGCGACCTCCTCGGCGATGACGTCGATGCCGACGCCGTCCAGCCGGCTCGGGGTGCCGACGAAGTACTGGTCGACGAGCTCCTGGGCGAGCCCGATCGCCTCGAAGACCTGGGCGCCGGTGTAGCTCGCCACCGTCGAGATGCCCATCTTGGACATCACCTTGAGCAGGCCCTTGCCGAGGCCCTTGATCAGGTTCTTCTCGGCCTGCTCGCGCTCGATGCCGGTGAGCTCGCCGCGGGCGAGCAGGTCGTCGATCGACTCGAACGCCAGGTACGGGTTGACCGCCGCCGCGCCGTACCCGGTGAGCAGGGCGATGTGGTGCACCTCGCGGGCGTCGCCGCACTCGACGATCAGGCCGACCTTCGTCCGGGTCTTCTCCCTGATCAGGTGGTGGTGGACGGCGGCCGTCAGCAGCAGCGACGGGATCGGCGCCTTGCGCTCGTCGGAGTCGCGGTCGGAGAGGACCACGATGCGGGCACCGTCGGCGATCGCCTCACTGACCCCGGCGCAGATCTCCGCCAGGCGCGCGGCCAGCGCCGCCCCGCCGCCGGCGACGTCGTAGAGACCACGAACGGTCACCGAGGCGAACCCGGGCATGTCACCGTCGTCGTTGATGCCGATGATCCGCGCGAGCTGGGTGTTGCTGATCACCGGGAACGGCAGGTACACCATGCGCGCCGACGCCGGGGACGGCGCGAGCAGGTTCCCCTCCGGGCCGAGGGTGCGCCCGAGGCTGGTGACCAGCTCCTCCCGGATGGCGTCCAACGGCGGGTTGGTGACCTGCGCGAACAGCTGGGTGAAGTAGTCGAACAGCAGCCGCGGCCGGCTGGAGAGCACCGCGACCGGGGTGTCGGTGCCCATCGACCCGATCGGCTCGGCCCCGGTGCGGGCCATCGGGCCGATGATGATCCGCAGCTCCTCCTGGGAGTAGCCGAACACCTGCTGGCGGCGCATGACCGACGAGTGCCCGTACAGGACGTGCTCGCGCTCGGGCAGGTCGTCGAGGGAGATCAGCCCCGCGTGCAGCCACTCCTCGTACGGGGCGGCGGTGGCCAGCTCGGACTTGATCTCGTCGTCGCTGACGATCCGGCCCTGCGCCGTGTCGACGAGGAACATCCGGCCCGGCTGCAGCCGCCCCTTGCGCACCACCCGGTGCGGCGGGATGTCAAGCACGCCGACCTCGGAGGCCATCACGACCAGGCCGTCGTCGGTCACCCAGTACCGGGACGGGCGCAGGCCGTTGCGGTCGAGCACCGCGCCGATGACCGTGCCGTCGGTGAACGCGATGGACGCGGGGCCGTCCCAGGGCTCCATGAGCGCGGAGTGGAAGCGGTAGAAGGCCCTGCGGGCCGCCTCCATCTCCTCGTGGTTCTCCCACGCCTCGGGGATCATCATCAGCACCGCGTGCGGCAGCGACCGGCCGCCCAGGTGCAGCAGCTCCAGCACCTCGTCGAAGCTGGCCGAGTCGCTGGCGCCGTCCGCGCAGATCGGGAACAGCCGGGACAGGTCACCGGGGATGAGGTCGCTGGCCAGCAGCGCCTCGCGCGCCCGCATCCAGTTGCGGTTGCCCCGCACCGTGTTGATCTCGCCGTTGTGCGCGATCAGCCGGTACGGGTGGGCCAGCGGCCAGCTCGGGAACGTGTTCGTCGAGAACCGGCTGTGGACCAGCGCGATGGCGCTGGTGAACCGCGGGTCGTCGAGGTCCGGGAAGTAGGCGGAGAGCTGATGGGTCGTCAGCATGCCCTTGTAGACGATGGTCCGCGACGACAGCGAGGGCATGTAGACGCCGGTCTCCCGGCGCACCCGCTTGCGCACGCAGAAGGCGCGGCGCTCGAGCTCCATGGCGTCGAGGCCGCCGGGCCCGGTCGTCGGCGCGGAGGGATCGGCGGCGAGGGCCGCGGTACCGGCCCCGCCGGCGCTGTCAGCGCCGGTGACCTCGGCGTCGCCGGGCGCGACGCGCGGCCGCGTCGGCGTGCCGGGCAGCATGAGGAAGATCTGCCGCATCCAAGGCTCGACCTCGCGGGCGGCGTGGCCGACGATGTGACTGACGGTCGGGACCTCCCGCCAGCCCAGGACGCGCAGGCCCTCCTGACGGACGATCCGGCTGATGGTCCGCACGGCGTCGTCGCGCTCGCCGGCGACCTGCGGCAGGAACACGGTGCCCACCGCGTACCGGCCGGGCGCCGGCAGCGCGAACTCGACGACGTCACGGAAGAAGCCGTCCGGGACCTGAACGAGGATGCCGGCGCCGTCACCGGTGTCGGGATCGCTGCCCGACGCGCCTCGATGGTCGAGGTTGCGCAGCACGGTCAGACCCTGATCGACCAGCTCATGACTGCGCCGGCCGTGCACATCGACGACGAAGCCGACGCCACACGCGTCGTGTTCGAAGGTGGGGTCGTAGAGACCTTGCGCAGTCGGCATCCGGCGGTGTCCTGTCCATCTTCAAGGGCCGATGGGAGCGGACGACGCTGTCCGGAGGGCGGCGCGGCGAGATGACGGGCTGGTCGCCAGCTCCACGCCTGTACCGAGTGTGCCATGAGCGCGCCGGATCCGCCGTGATCGCTAATGTCCTCCAGGTCACAGCAAGATGACGGCAGATTTCCTGGACGATCAATGAAGTTCAGGTAAAAGGCACCAACGATAGGAAATGTCACAGCAAGGCAACATCGTTGTCACCGAACGCGTCACCCGCCGACCGGGACGGGACGGACAGCCGGCCCGGGTGACGGCTCCCTACCGGTCCGCAGTGTACGGATCTCGGCCGCCGGCGGCCGAGATCCCGGAACATAAGACCGGCTCAGGCCGCCGGGGTCGACCCAGGTCGCCGACCCGGGCGCGGGACGACCGGCGGCCGGGTCAGTGATCCACGCTGCCGGGCGAGGCCGCGCGCCCCGGTCACTGGTCCTGGGCGGACGGCGCCGTCCGGCCGGGCTCGGCTGGCTCGGTGAGCGGGTCACCGCCGCCGACCGCGCCGCGGGCCGGCCCGGCGGGGCCACCTGGCCCGGCCTGGCCGTCGACCGGCCCCGTGCCGGGAGCGACCGCGGGGCCACCGCCGGCGGTGGCCCCGCCGGCAGTCGTGCCGCCGATTTCCACCGCGGAACCGACGGCAGCGCCGACCGGGGTGACCGCGTCCGCGGCTGCCGTCCCGTCGTCACTGGTGGCCGCGTCCGCGGTGGCCGTGCCGACGGCGGCCGGGTCGCCACCGGCAGCGCTGCCGGTGGCGGCGGCGCCGGTCCCGGCGGGACCGGTCCAGCCGACGTCCGGGTCGATCGGGCGACGGACCAGCGCCAGCGCGAGCAGCGCCAGCAGGAAGACCACGATCGAGACCCAGATGTTGACCCGCAGCCCGAGGATCTTCTCGGCGGTGTCGATCCGCAGGGCCTCGATCCACAGCCGTCCGATGGTGTAGAGCGCCACGTAGAGGAAGAACAGCCGGCCGCGACCCAGTCGCCACCGGCGGTCGACCAGCAGGAGCACCCCGGCGACCGCGAGGTTCCACAGCGATTCGTAGAGGAACGTCGGGTGGTAGGTCGCCACCCCCGGGATCATCTGGTGGGCCGGGTCGATGCGGACCGCCCAGGGCACGTCCGTCGCGCGGCCGTAGAGCTCCTGGTTGAACCAGTTCCCCCAGCGCCCGATCGCCTGCGCGAGGGCGAGGCCCGGCGCGAGCGCGTCGGCGAACAGGCCGAACGAGACCCGCATCCGGCGGCAGGCGATCCAGGCGCCGAGCGCGCCGCCGGAGACCGCGCCCCAGATCGCCAGGCCGCCGTTCCACACCTCGAAGACGGCCAGCAGATCGCCGTCCGTACCGAAGTAGGCCTCGGGGCTGCTGACGACGTGGTAGATCCGCGCGCCAACGATCCCGAACGGGACCGCCCAGTACGCCACCTCACTGGCGATCACCGGATCCGCGCCCCGGGCTCGCAACCGCCGGGCCGTGACGGCCACGGCGACGATGATCCCCAGGACGATCATCAACGCATAGGCCCGCAACGGGAGCGGTCCCAGATGGACGACCCCTCGGGAAGGACTCGGTATCGCAGCGAACACCACGAGCGTCAGGCTATCTCCCCGCCATCGGCCGGCAGCGAGGCCAGCCCGCCGACTGCCCGGAGACCCCGCGCGGCCACGCCACCGGCCGCCCGGAGGCGGGTGGAGCGGCCGCCCGGAGGGCCTCGTCTAGACCGTGGCGGAACGCACGCCGGCGGCGAGCTCGACCGCCAGCCGCTCGATCGCGTCGACGCCGTCGGCACCGCCCCGCGAATCGGCTGCCAGGGCCCGGACCAGCGCCGAGCCCACGATGACACCGTCAGCGAAGCCGGCCACCTCGGACGCCTGGGCACCGGTGCTGACTCCGAGGCCAACCGCCACCGGCAGGTCGGTGACCTCCCGCACCCGGCTGACCAGGCCGGCCGCCTTCACCCCGACGGCGGAACGCGCCCCGGTGACACCCATGGTCGACGCCGCGTAGACGAAACCGCCGCTGTGCGCCGTCACCAGCCGCAGCCGCTCGACGGTCGAGCTCGGCGCGACCAGGAAGACCGGGTCGAGGCCGTGGGCGGCACTGGCCGCGAGCCACGGGCCGGCCTCCTCCGGCGGCAGGTCGGGGGTGATCGCCCCGGCACCGCCGGCGGCGGCGAGGTCGGCGGCGAACGCCTCCATGCCGTACCGCTCCACCGGGTTCCAGTAGGTCATCACCAGGGTGGGGGCCCCGGTCTCGGCGACCGCCTCGACCGTGCGCAGCACGTCCCTGGTGGTCACACCGCCGCGCAGCGCGATGTCCGCGGCGTCCTGGATGACCGGGCCGTCCATGGTCGGATCCGAGTAGGGCAGGCCGACCTCGACGACGTCCACACCCGCCGCGACCATCGCCCGCATCGCCACGATGCCGCGCTCCACCGTCGGGAACCCGGCCGGGAGATACCCGACGAGCACCGCCCGCCCGTCCTTGCGCGCGGCCGCGAAGGCCTCGTCGAGCCGGCTCGGCCCGCCGGGCCGGGCCGGGCGCCCGGACTGCTCGGGCCGGCCGCGCACCGGCCCGTCAGCTGCCAGTTGGTCGGCTGCCGGCTGGTCCTGGGCCCGTGTCTGCCGGGCCGACTGGTCGTGCGCCACTTGACTCCGCACCGTGCGTCCGTTCCTCGTCGTTGTCGTCAGGCGGACGGTTCGGTGGCCGGGGCTGCGCCCTCGCCCCGGGACTCGGCGTCCGTGTCCAGCAGATCGAACCAGCGGGCGGCCGTGTCGACGTCCTTGTCTCCCCGGCCGGAGCAGTTGACCAGGACGACGGCGTCCGGCCCCAGCTCGCGGGCCACCTCGAACGCGCCGGCGAAGGCGTGTGCGCTCTCGATCGCGACGAGGATGCCCTCCGTTCGCGCGACCAGCGCCAGTGCCTCCATCGCGGCGCTGTCGTCGACCACCCGGTAGCTGGCCCGGCCGGTCTCGTGCAGGAGCGCGTGCTCGGGGCCGATGCCCGGGTAGTCGAGGCCGGCCGAGATGGAGTGGGAGACCTGGGTCTGCCCGTCCGGGTCCTGGAGGAGGAAGGTCCGCATGCCGTGCAGGACCCCGGGCGCGCCCCCGGCGATCGCCGCGGCATGGCGGCCCGTCGCCACTCCGTCGCCGCCGGCCTCGCAGCCGATCAGGGCGACCTCGGTGTCGGGGATGAAGCGGTGGAAGACGCCCATCGCGTTCGACCCGCCCCCGACACAGGCGACGACGGCGTCGGGCAGGCGGCCGAGCAGGTCGAGCGTCTGCTGGCGGGCCTCCACGCCGATGATCCGCTGGAAGTCGCGGACCATCATCGGGAACGGGTGCGGGCCCATCACTGACCCGATGCAGTAGTGGGTCGAGTCGACGGTGGCCACCCAGTCGCGCATGGCCTCGTTGATGGCGTCCTTCAGGGTGCGGCTGCCCGACGCGACGGGGACCACCTCGGCACCGAGCAGGCGCATCCGCGCGACGTTGAGCGCCTGCCGGCGGGTGTCCTCCTCGCCCATGTAGACGACGCACTCCAGCCCCAGCAGGGCACAGGCGGTGGCGGTGGCCACGCCGTGCTGACCGGCGCCGGTCTCGGCGATCACCCGGGTCTTGCCCATCCGGCGGGTGAGGAGGCACTGCCCGAGAACATTGTTGATCTTGTGTGAGCCGGTGTGCGCGAGATCCTCGCGCTTGAGCAGGATGCGCGCGCCACCGATCCGCTCCGTGAGCCGGTCGGCCGAGGTCAGCGGGGTGGGGCGCCCGGCGTAGCTGGCCAGCAGGCGGTCGAGCTCGTCGACGAAGGCGGGGTCGACCCGGGCGGCCGCGTAGGCCGCCGTGAGTTCGTCGAGCGCCGCGAACAGCGCCTCCGGGACGAACCGCCCACCGAAACGGCCATAGTGGCCGGCCGTGTCCGGTACCGCCTGCCAGTTCCCCGCGGCCTGGGCGGCCGACCAGGCGCCGGCCTCGACCGAGCCGGTCGCGCGGCCCGGGTCGATGGCACTGCTCTGATCGATGGCGGAAGCCGGGTCGGAGGTCAGGTCGGCGGTGGTGTCGACGGATCGAGCTGTCACGGCCCCGACTGTACCGGCGCCCACCCCCACCGAGGTGACGTGCGGGACCGGGCCGCCGCCCGGAGACGCTCCGAGCACAGAGCACCGATTGGACCAGGGCCCGGCGGCGACCGCTCGCCCGACCGCCCGGCACGACGCCCGGGCGGTCGGCGGGTCAGTGCGCGATACGGGTGGCGGGGTGCGTTCCGGCGGTCACGAGATCGGCGACGAACTGGCGCGGGTCGCCACCGGTCACGGCGGCCTCCCCGACCAGCACCGCGTCGGCCCCGGCGCCCGCGTACTGGAGCAGGTCACGCGGGCCGCGCACGCCGGACTCTGCGACCTTCAGGACCCCCTGCGGGACCATCGGCGCGAGCCGGGCGAAGGTCTCCCGGTCCACCTCGAGGGTGCGGAGGTTACGCGCGTTGACCCCGACCAGCCGGGCGCCCGCGTCGAGGGCCCGCAACATCTCGGTCTCGTCGTGCACCTCGACCAGCGCGGTCATCCCGAGCGACTCGACCCGTTCGAGCAGACCGATCAGCCTCGGCTGATCGAGCGCGGCCACGATCAGCAGGACCATGTCGGCGCCATGGGCCCGCGCCTCGAGGACCTGGTACGGGGAGACCACGAAGTCCTTGCGCAGGACGGGGATGTCGACCGCCACCCGGACGGCGTCCAGATCGGCCAGCGAGCCGCCGAACCGCCGCTGCTCGGTGAGGACGCTCACCGCCGCGGCGCCGGCCTGCTCGTAGAGCGAGGCGAGCGCCGCCGGATCGGCGATCGTCGCGAGCGCGCCCCGGGACGGTGAGCGCCGCTTGATCTCGGCGATCACCGATACCCGCGGCGCGCGCAGCACCGCCAGCGCGTCCCGGGGATCGGGTACCCGCTCAACACGTTGTTTCAGAGTTGCCAGGGACGTTTCCCGCTCACGGACGGCCAGATCTGCTCTGACCCCGTCGAGGATCTCCTCGAGAGCGTTCATCGCCCCGCACTCGCGCCAGTCGCGGCCATGCCGCCGATGGTAGGGCAGTCTCGAGCCCGAGGCCCGTCGCCCCCACCCACGGAGCCGACCCGTCACGATTCGTGGTTGTCCATATGTTGACCATCCAGGCGGCCACGACTCTGACGTCGACGTCGAGGCCAGACCAACCCGAGAGATCTCGGTAGGAGTGACGGAGCCCCAGCCCACGGTGGTGGTGCTCCCGTTGGCCCCGCCACTGGACGCACTCGCGCGACCACGGCACGACACCCGCGCGGACACCTCGCGACACGCCCACGCACCCGGCACTTTGACGGTCCACCGTCGACCCGTATCATCGAACACACGTTCGAACGCGGTTCGAGTGCGAGTGGATTCGGGAGGCGCGCGTGGATTCGGGAGGCGCGATGTGGAGTGACGAGCCGAGATCTCCAGACGCCGCGGACGCGGCGCGGAAGTCAGATGCGACCGGCCCACCGGCCCGCCGGGGCGGCTCGAAGCGGTTCGTCGCGGCCTGGTCCGCCGCCGCCGTGTGGTCAGCTCACCGGGTCTCCAGCGGTGTCCCCGCCCCCGCCGGGCCGCCCGTTCCGAGTGCGCCGGAAGGTGGCGCCGACGAGAGGATCGGCCGGAATGCACGATCATCATCTCGAGTACCCGACGCGGCGCCGGAACGCCCGACGCCCGGCCGCCTCGCCGCAAGCCCGGGGAACCTCGCGGCTCCCCAGCCCACGGGCCCGGCGGCCACCGGCGCAGCGGGTGCCGCGGGCCCCGCTGCGGCGAGTCCCGTGGCCTGCGGATCAGCGGGCGGGGCGCCGCCGCTCCCTGCTGCGCCAGGTGCCCAGGCCGAGACCGGCCATGGCGATCCCGGGAGCCGTGGGGCGGCTGAGGGACGTTCCGGCGGCACGGGTCGGATTGGGCTCACCAGCACGCCGGACACGCCCGGCCGCCCCGCGCGGCCAGGCCCGGCGCCGGCGTTCCGCGAACCTGTGAGCGATCCCGAGACGGAGCACGACCTGCTGATCGCGCAGGTTCAGGATCTCGACCGCCGCATCGCGCGGATGGACGTGCTCATCTCCCTGCTCGAGGCGGACATCGAGCGCAACGACCTGACCCTCGCCGCCCTGGCTGGCCAGCGACTCCGGATCACGGCGGCAGATCCCGAGCAGAAGGTCACCGACGCTCCCGCCTCCCCGGCGGAACGCACTCCCCGTCCGAGAGGAGAAGCCTGATGGTCAGGTGGGGTCCTGGCCCCGCTCGATGGCGTCCCAGGCGTCAGCGGGTGCGGCTGCGCGGGCCTGGTAGCGGCCGGACATGGCCGGCCAGGTCCCGGCGCGCGCGACGACGACGACACCCGTGATCGCGAGCACGAGACCCCCGAAGGAGGCGAGCCATGGAGCCATGGTCCGGGAAAGATCGAGGATGGTCGGATCCCCGATGGGGACGAGCGCCCTGACCTCGTCGGTCCCCCGCACCGCGGCCATCGGGTCCAGGGCGATCCCACCGGCGACCAGGAGGATCGCGACACCCGCGCCCGCCACGAGCAGGCCCACCAGGGTCCGCCCCACGCGCCGGGTCGCGATGATCGCCACGGTGGCGGCGAGCCCGAGCAGTGCCAGCGCGGTGGCGGCCGGGGCGAGCGATCCGCCCGACCACTTCACCGGCAGGGGCGCCGCCACGGCGGAGGCCTGCCCGCCGGTGCCGGCCTGAACTCGCGCCGAGACCCAGGTCGCACTGGCGCTGAACAGAACGAGGGCCGATCCGACCAGGCACGCGACCATGGCGAGCCCCCGCTCCCGGCGAGCGCCGGACGCGGAGTGGGCGGCAGGCACGGGGCGGGCGCCGGACTCGGGCAGGTCGGCGGATGCTGTCATGCCGGCGGGCGGAGCGACTCCGCCACCTCGATCGCGCGGAGAACCGCCGCGGCCTTCGTCCGGCTCTCGAGATCCTCGGTGTCGGGGACGGAGTCCGCCACGATCCCGGCACCGGCCTGCACGTAGGCCATGCCCGAACGGAGGACGGCTGTGCGGATGGCGATCGCGGTGTCGAGGTCACCGCCGAAGTCGAGGTACCCCACGACCCCGCCGTACAGGCCGCGTCTCGTCGGCTCGAGCTCGTCGATGATCTCCATGGCCCGCACCTTGGGCGCTCCCGACAACGTCCCGGCGGGGAAGGTCGCGGCGAGGACGTCGACCGCGCTGCGCTCGGGCGCCACCTCACCGATCACGGTGGAGACGATGTGCATGATGTGCGAGAACCGCTCGACGGAGGCGAACTCGACCACCCGCACCGATCCGGGCACGCAGACCCGCCCGAGATCATTGCGGACCAGGTCGACCAGCATCACGTGCTCGGACCGTTCCTTCGGATCGGCCAGGAGCTGGGCGGCCAGTTCGGCGTCGCGTTCCGGCGTCTCGCCCCGTGGCCGGCTGCCCGCGATCGGGTGCAGCAACGCCCGACGCCCGGTGACCTTGACATGCGCCTCCGGCGACGAACCGACCACGTCATGATCGGCGAACCGCAGCAGGTACATGTACGGGCTGGGGTTCGAGGCCCGCAGCACCCGGTAGACGTCGAGGGCGTCGGCGGTGGTGGGGCGCTCGAACCGCTGGGAGATGACGATCTGGAAGCACTCCCCCGCCCGGATCTCCTCGATGGACCGCTCGACGGCGTCGTGGAAGCCGCCGGGCGGGGTGGCGGAGGCGAAGTCGCGCACGCCCGCGGCCGCGCCGGTCGTGGTCGCCACGGTCGGCTCGCTCCACTTGCCGAGATCCGCCGTCATCACCTCGATGCGGTGCACCGCGTCGTCATAGGCGGCGTCCAGCTCCGCCCGCCGCGCGGCCGGTACGCCCGCCGCTCCCGGGCCAGCCGAACCGGCCGGTTCAGCCGGTTCCCCGGCGCCGGTGAAGATGTTCGCGACGAGCTGGCACGATCCGTCGGTGTGGTCGAGGACGGCGAGGTCGGTCGTCAGGAGCATCCGCAGCTCGGGCAGCCCGAGATCGTCGACCGCCCGCGCGGGCAGCCGTTCGATGCGCCGGACGATGTCATAGGAGAGGTAGCCGACCAGGCCGCCCAGCAGCGGCGGAGTGCCGCTCGGCCGGGCCGAGCAGAGCTGGCGTTCCACGGCGCGCAGCACCTCGAGCGGATCACCGTCGAGTGGGACACCGGGCGGCGGGGTTCCGTCCGTCCAGGCGGCCTGCCCGTTCCGTTCGGTGAGCGTGGCAGCGGCACGGACACCGACGAAGGAGTAACGCGACCACACGCCCCCGTGCTCGGCGGATTCGAGCAGGAAGGTCCCCGGGCCACCGGCCAGCTTGCGATAGACCCCGACCGGCGTCTCGCCGTCGGCGAGCAGGCGGCGGGAGACCGCGACGACCGGCTGGCGTGCGGCGAGCTCGTGGAACTCCGCCCGGCTCGGTGTGATCTCACCGGTTGTCATCACGGTGCTCCCGTCGTCGTCGGCGCCGCTGCCGGCATGGACATGGGCGTGGAGGTTGGCGCCGGCGCGGGCGCGGAGGTCGGCGCGGGCGCCGACCCGAAGGTCGCTGCCGGGGGCGGCAGGGGCCGGGCACCACCGGCAGAAAGCTCGCGACCGGTGAAGCAGGTGTGTGTGCCGGTGTGGCAGGCCGGGCCCACCTGGTCCACCCGGACCAGCACGGTGTCGCCGTCGCAGTCGAGCGCGACCGACCGCACCCACTGCACGTGTCCGCTGGTGTCGCCCTTGACCCAGTACTCGGCCCGGCTGCGACTCCAGTAGGTGGCTCGGCCGGTGGTGAGGGTCCGGTGCAACGCCTCGTCGTCCATCCACCCGACCATGAGGACCTCGCCGGAGTCGTACTGCTGGGCGACGGCCGGGAACAGACCGGAGCCGTCCCGCTTGAGCTGACGGGCGATGGCGGGATCGAGATCGGAGGCACGCGCGGTCACCCGCCCATTCTGCCCGCCACGGCCGGACGGCCTACAGGTCACCACGACGGTCGGGCCGGGACCCGCCCGACCGGGGTCCCCCCACCGGGCCGCGGCGCCGGCGGCGCAGTCGGCCCGAGCGGCGCGGTCAGTGCGACAGGACGCCGGCTGCCCAGGACTCGTGCAGCCGCCGGTAGACCCCGGGCACGGCGACCAGCTCCGCGTGCGTCCCACGCTGGACGACCCGGCCGGCGTCGACCACGACGACGTCGTCGGCGGCCTCCGCGGTGGAGAGCCGGTGCGCGATGGTGACGGAGGTGCGCCCCCTGGTGAGTTCGAGCAAAGCCGCGGCGATCCGCATCTCGGTCGCCGGGTCGACGGCGGAGGTCGCCTCGTCGAGGACGAGCAGGTCGGGGTCGGCGAGCTGGGCACGGGCCAGCGCGACCAGCTGGCGTTCGCCGGCCGAGAGCAGTTCGCCGCGTTCCCCCACCGGGGTCGCGATGCCGGCGGGCAGGCCGGCGAGCCAGTCACCGAGGCCGAGCTGCCCGAAGGCGTTCACGATCTCGGCGTCGGAGGCGTCCGGGCGCCCGTACCGGACATTACCGGCGACGGTGAGGTCGAACAGGAACCCGTCCTGCGGCACCATAACCACCCGGCCACGCAGCGAGTCGAACCGCACCTCGTTCAGCGGGACCCCGCCGATCAGCACCGTCCCGTCGGTGGGGTCCATGAGCCGGGTGAGCAGTTTGGCCATCGTCGTCTTGCCGGAGCCGGTCTCGCCGACGACGGCCACCCGCCGGTGCGGCGCGAGGTCGAGTGTCACGTCGTGGAGCACCGGCGGGCCGCCGGGGTAGGCGAATCCGACGTGGTCGAACCGCACGCCCAACGGCCCGTCGGGCAGCCGCACACCACCGGTGTCCTCGGCCGGGTCGCGGACGTCCGACGGGGTGTCGAGGACGTCGAGGACCCGCCGCAGCCCGGCGAAGGCGTTCGCGCCGTCGTTGAGGACCTCGGTCAGCGACTGGATGGGCATCACGAACAGCGTGAGGAGGAACAGGAAGGCCACCAGCTGCCCAGTGGTCAGCGACCCGTCGACGCCGATCGCCACCCCGACGATCACCACCCCCGCGGTGGTCAGCGCGGCGACCGTCTCGACTCCCGCGAACACCCCCGCCACCAGGGTCTGCGCGTGGGTCTGCGCGGAACGGTAGTTCTCCACCGTGCCGTCGATGCGCCGGGAGGTGCGGTCCTGCGCGCCGTAGGCCCGCACGACCTGGGCGCCGACCACCGACTCCGAGATCGCGCCGAGCATGTCACCGACCCGCTCCCGCACCCTCCCGTACCGCACCGCCAGCCGCTTCTGGAAGCGTCGGGTGGCGATGACCAGCGGCACGAAGAACGCGTACACCAGCAGGGCCAGCTGCCAGGAGTAGACGAACATCAGAACCGTGGCGATCAGCATCTGCCCGGTGGCGACGATCAGCATGACGCCGCCGAACTGGAGGAACTGCGACATCGTGTCGATGTCGCTGGTGACCCGGGAAGTCAGCGAGCCGCGCCGCTGCTCGGACTGGCTGAGCATCGACAGGTCGTGCACATGACGGAAGGCCCGGACCCGCAGGGTGGCCAGCGCGCTCTCGGAGACGCGGTAGAGCCGCACGTTCATCCGGAACGCCGCGACCGCGGTGATCAGGATGGCGACCGCGGCGAGCCCCACCGAGACCCCGACGAGGCCGAGGTCCGCGCCGCCCTCCCAGACACCGCGGTCGAGCGTCTGCTGGACCACGACGGGGATCACCACCTTCCCGACGGTGGCGGTCACGGCGAGGGCCAGGGTTCCGGCGATCCCGGCGGTCAGCTCCGGTACGAGCCGACGCAGCCGCCCCCCGGTCGCCCACAGGCCGTCGGAGCTCATCGCGCGCCCTCCTGGTCCGGAACCGTCAGTACTCCGACCGGGGCCGTGTCCGCGGGCACCTGGTGATCCGCGGGCCTGCCCCGTGCTCCCCGGCCCGGCCCGTAGCCGGTCCCGGTGTCCGTGTCCTCGTCCTGCCCGGCAGGCCCGTTGTCCTCGGCGGCCTCGGCGTTCTCGTCGTAGGCCGTCAGCAGCTCCGCGTAGCCGGGCGAGCTGGCCAGCAGCTCCCGGTGGGTGCCCTGCGCGGTGACGCGGCCGTCCTCGATGTGCACGACCTCGTCGGCGAGCTCCACGGTGGACCGCCGGTGGGCGACGATCACCACCGTGGACGCGCCCGCCCGCTCCCGCAGCCCGGCGAGGATGGACGCCTCGATCCGCGGGTCGACGCTGGACGTCGCGTCGTCGAGGATCAGCAGCCTCGGGTCGCGCACGAGGGCGCGGGCGAGGCCGATCCGCTGGCGCTGCCCGCCGGAGAGCGTGGTCCCCCGCTCACCCACCCTGGTGTCGAGGCCGGCCGGCAGGGCGCGCACGAAGCGCTCCGCCTGGGCCCGGCGCAGGGCCTCCCACACGACCTCGTCGTCGACGTCCAGACCGAGGGCGACGTTGACCCGCACGGTGTCGTCGAACAGGAACGTCTGCTGCGGGACGAGCGCGATCGTGCGGGTCACCTCCCCCAGGGCCAGGTCCCGCAGGTCCACACCGTCGATCCGGACGGCGCCCGTCTGGGGGTCGACCAGGCGGGCGAGGAGGTTCACCAGGCTCGACTTCCCGGCGCCGGTGCGCCCCGTCAGCGCGACCACCCGGCCGGGGGCCACGTCGAAGGTGACCTCGCGCAGCGCCGGCCACACCGCCTCGGCGGCCGGCGACCTTGCGGCGGGGATGTCCGTGGAGGTGTCGTCCGTAGCGGTGTTCGTAAAGGCGTTCGTGGCGGTGTCCGTGACGTCATCGTGGTCGCCGGCGGACTGCACCGGGTAGCCGTAGCCGTAGCCGACGCCGGCGACGCACAGCGCCGCCGGGCCGGAACCGGTGAGGACGGCGGAGCCGTAGCCGAGGCCACCGCGGGCCGTGAGCACGGCGTCCACCCGCTCGTGCCCGACGACGGACCTGGGCAGCTCGCCGAACACCCAGCCGATCGCCCGGATCGGGAAGGCCAGCACGGTGAACAGGTAGGCGACCCGGACCAGCTCGCCGACGGTGAGCGAGCCGCTGTCGATGCGGACCGCGCCGACGACGATCACGGCCAGCACGCCGAGGTTGGGCAGCGCCTCCATGACCGGGTCGAACATGCCCCGGACCTGGCCCGCGCGGACCATCGCGTCACGCAGCTCGCCGGCCTTGACCGCGAAGCGGGCCGTCTCGTCGGCCTCCCGGCCCAGGGTCTTCACGACGAGCGCGCCGTCGAAGGACTCGTGGGCGACCCCGCTGACCTCGGCGCGCAGGCGCTGGGCGCGGCCGTAGAGCGGCGACACCCACCGGCCGTAGACCACGTTGACGACACCGAACGCGGGGAACACGACGCAGCCCACCAGGGCCAGCAGCGGGTCGGTCGCGATCAGCAGGGCCAGCGCGGCGGCCAGCATGACCAGCACGCCGGCGGCGAACGGCAGTGGCGCGATCGGCGCCCAGGTGGCCTCGACGTCCGCGTTCGCGTTGGACAGCAGTGAACCGGTCGAGTGCCGCTGGTGCCAGGCGAGCGGCAGCCGCAGGTACTGGCGGGTGACCCGGCGCCGGTAGGTGGCCTGCAGCCGGTACTGCATCATGCCGGAGACCAGGCGGCGGAAGAACATCCCGACCGCCCGGCCGAACCCGATGCCGACCATGATCAGCGCCGCCGCGACGACGGCGCTCCAGTCGGCCGCGCCGTCGTCGATGCTCGGGACGAGGACGCGCTCGGTGATCTCGCCGAGGGCCAGCGAGCTCGCGACCGTCGCCAGCGCGTAGAGGGAGCTGCCGGCCAGCGCGACCAGGAAGACCTTCGGCTCCTCCCGGACCGCGATCACGAGGACACCCAGCCCACGTCTGATCACCGTGGGTGAGCCGGCCGCGGCGAGCCGGGCCGCCCCGGCACCGCCGGTCGCCGCCACCCTGCGGGTCGCCTCGCCGGACGCGGGGTCACCGGGCACTGAACTCCTCCGTTTCGCGGTTACGGGTCGCCGCGGAACCGCGGTACACGGCATCACCGGACGCCGCGCGCCGCCCCCCGGACGACGTCGCCATAGGTCGCCAACGCGCAACCCGGCGGTAACAGTCCCGGCAAAACCCCTGCTCAGCGAATCGGCGCAGGGACGATCACCATCCGGACGGCCGTGGGGCGCCCGCCATCCTGATCCATGGGAAGCCCGGCGACCCGGCAACAGCCGACCCGACCGCTGATGGACAACCGGTGTTAGGCCGGCGTTCGAAGGAAGGCGGGAGAGGCGAGGGAGGCGTTCGAAGGCAGGCCGTCAGCGCACCGCGATGGCGGCGTCGCGCAGCACCTTCTTCACTTCGGAGATCCGCAGCCGGCCGAAGTGGAAGACGCTGGCGGCCAGCACGGCGTCCGCCCCGGCGCCGACGGCGGGGGCGAAGTGGTCGAGGCTGCCGGCGCCACCGCTCGCGATCACCGGGACGTCCACCGCCGCGCGGACCGAAGTGATCATCTCCAGGTCGTAGCCGTCCTGGGTGCCGTCGGCGTCCATCGAGTTCAGCAGGATCTCGCCGGCGCCCAGCTCGACGGCCCGCGCGGCCCACGCGACCGCGTCGATGCCGGTGCCCTGGCGCCCACCGTGGGTGGTCACCTCGAAGGTGGGGCCGCCCGGCTCGCGGGAGCGGCGGGCGTCCACCGAGAGCACGATGCACTGGCTGCCGAACCGCAGCGCGCACTCGCGGACCAGCTCCGGGCGGGCGACGGCGGCGGTGTTGATCCCCACCTTGTCGGCGCCGGCGCGCAGCAGCCGGTCGACGTCGTCGACCGAGCGCACCCCGCCGCCGACGGTGAGCGGGATGAAGACCTGCTCGGCGGTGCGCCGGACGATGTCGTACGTGGTCTCCCGGTTACCGCTGGACGCGGTGATGTCGAGGAAGGTCAGCTCGTCCGCGCCCTCGGCGTCGTAGAGCCGGGCCATCTCGACGGGGTCGCCGGCGTCCCGCAGGTCGGTGAAGTTCACGCCCTTGACGACCCGCCCGCCGTCGACGTCGAGGCAGGGGATCACCCGGACGGCGACGGTCACGGCGCGCCCGCCGCGGGCCCCTCCGCCACGGACCCCTCCGCCGCGACCGCGAGCGCCTCGGGCAGGGTGAACGCGCCGGCGTAGAGCGCCTTGCCGACGATGGCGCCCTCGACACCGGGCACGCTCGCGATCACGCGCAGGTCCGCCAGGGAGGAGACACCGCCGCTGGCGATCACCGGCCGGGTGGTCGCGGCCGTCACGGCCCGCAGCAGGTCGACGTTCGGGCCGGTGAGGGTGCCGTCCCGGCGGACGTCGGTGAGCACGTACCGGGCGCAGCCGTCGGCGTCGAGCCGGGCGAGCACCTCGTAGAGCTCGCCGCCCTCGCGGGTCCAGCCGCGGGCGGCGAGGGTGGTGCCGCGGACGTCGAGGCCCACGGCGATCCGGTCACCGACCCGGTCGATCGCCTTGCGCACCCACTCCGGGTCCTCGAGGGCGGCCGTGCCGATGTTGACCCGGGCCGCGCCGGTGGCCAGCGCGGCGTCGAGGGAGGCGTCGTCGCGGATGCCGCCGGAGAGCTCGACGGCCACGTCGACGGAACGGACGACCTCGGCGATCAGGTCCCGGTTGGACCCGCGGCCGAAGGCCGCGTCGAGGTCGACCAGATGGATCCACTCGGCGCCGTCGCGCTGCCAGGCCAGCGCCGCCTCGCGCGGGTCGCCGTAGGAGGTCTCGGTTCCGGCCTCGCCCTGGACCAGGCGGACGGCCAGGCCGTCGGCCACGTCCACCGCGGGGAGCAGCGTCAACGTCACCGCTCCACCCTACGGGTCGCCCCGGCCCGCGAGGAGACGCGCCATCGGACCACACGAGTTGACACAACCGTGGATCCTCCGGCCACGGATCGCTCTAGCGTGGTCGGCGATGACCTTCGACGTGGCAGGCCGGGCGCCGGCGCCCGGAGCCAGTGCGCGTGCCCTGGCCAGCGCGCGGATGTGGGGATTGATCACGTCCGCCGGCGCGCGCCGGTATGTCACCTACCGGGCGGCGGTCGTGGCCTCGGTCATCTCCAACATCGTGCTGACCGTGCTGCGGGGCCATCTGGCGCTGGCGGTGTGGGAGCAGCGCCCCGGGCTGGCCGGCTACGACATCACCTCGGCGGTCACCTTCGCCGTGGTCGGACAGGCGCTCGTCAGCACCTTCGCCGTGTTCGGCGGCATGATCGACCTGCCCTGGCGGGTGCGCCGGGGCACCGTCGAGACCGACCTCGTCCGGCCGGTGGGCTTCCAGCGGTGGTGGCTCGGCCTGGAGGTCGGGCGGGCCGGGGTGTACCTGGCGACCCGCGCGGTGCCCGCGGGTGTGGTCGGAGCGTTCCTGTTCGACCTGCGGCTGCCGGGGTCCGTCGGCACCGGCGCGCTGTTCGCCGCGAGCCTCGTGCTGGCCCTGCTGGTCAGCTTCGGCCTGCGGTACCTGGTCGCGCTCAGCGCGTTCTGGCTGACCGACGACCGGGGGGTGCAGGCCGTGGCCGCGCTCGTGATGATGTTCTTCTCGGGCGCCGTGCTGCCGCTCGGTCTGTTCCCCGGCGCGCTCGGGACGATCGCCGGGCTGCTGCCGTTCGGGGCCGTCGTCCAGGCGCCGATGGACCTCTACCTCGGGTCGACGGCCGGCGGCACGGCCTACCTGGGCAGCACGGCCGGCGGCCCGGAGCGGATCCTCGCCTACCAGGCGACCTGGGCGCTGCTGCTGAGCCTGGCCGGCCATGTGCTGACGACCGCGGCGCTGCGCCGGCTGGTCGTCCAGGGAGGTTGACCGTGACCACCGACGAGGCCGCGGCCACCGCCACTACCACCGCCGCCGCCCCGCCGATGGCCGGTGCCCACGCGACGGCCGCCGACAGCGGCGCGGGCGGCCGGCTCGGGCTGCTGCGCGCGGAGGTGGGCCACTACCTGCTGCTGGTCGGCGCCGCCTTCCGTTCCGCGGCGCAGTACCGGCTCTCGCTCGTCCTCTACACCCTCGTCGAGATGGCCGCGACGGCGCTGGACCTGGCCGCGATCGGCATCGTGTTCGCCCACCTGCCCGACCTGGACGGCTTCTCTCTCACCGAGGTCGCCTTCCTCTACGGGACGTCCGCCCTGGCGTTCGCCGTCGCCGAGGCCGCGGTCGGCCCGCTGGACCGGCTGGGCTGGACCGTCAAGGACGGCGATCTGGACCCGATGCTCACCCGCCCGGTCAGCGTCCTCGTGCAGGCCGCGACGGCGGACTTCTCCCCGCAGCGGCTCGGCCGGGTGGCGCAGCCCACCGCCGTCCTCGTGATCAGCCTGGCCGCGCTGGACGTCCCGTGGACCCCCGGCCGGATCGCCACCGTCCCGGCGATGATCGCCAGCGGGGTCGTGATCAGTGTGAGCCTCGCCCTCGGCACCGCGGCGGTGCTGTTCGTCGCCCCGGACGCGTCGACCGCCGTGAGCGCCGTCCGGCAGGGCGCGGAGCTCGCGACCCAGTACCCCCTGACCGTCTACGGCCGTCGGACGGCGCTGCTGATGACCGTGGTGCTGCCGATCGCCTTCGTGAACTGGCAGCCGGCCCTGTTCGTGCTCGACCGGGCCGACCCTTTCGGCCTGCCGGGGTTCACCCGGTTCCTCTCTCCCGCCGTGGCCCTGGTCACCGCGGTCCTCGCCGCGACCGTCTGGCGGCTCGGCCTGCGGCACTACCGCGGCACGGGGAGCTGAGCGCCATGGCCGACACCGCCGGCGGCGTCATCGACGTCGAAGGAGTCAGCAAGACGTTCGTCGTGCGGCGGCGGGCCGGCTGGATGCGCCGGGAACGGGTGGACGTGCCCGCCGTGGTGGACCTGTCGTTCACGGTCCGGGCCGGCGAGATCGTCGGCTACCTGGGCCCGAACGGCGCGGGCAAGAGCACCACGATCAAGATGCTGGTCGGCATCCTCACCCCGTCCGGCGGACGGCTGCGGGTGGCCGGGCTGGACCCGTCACGGCAGCGCCTGCGGCTCAGCCGGCGCATCGGGGTCGTCTTCGGCCAGCGCTCGCGGCTGTGGTGGGATCTCCCGCTGCGCGACAGCTTCGAACTGGTCCGCCGCATCTACCGGATCCCGACACCGCGGTACCGGGACAACCTTGAGCACTTCGTCGACGTGCTGGCACTGGCACCGTTCCTGGAGACCCCGGTGCGCCAGCTCTCGCTCGGCCAGCGGATGCGCGGCGACATCACGGCCACGTTCCTGCCCGACCCAAAGATCGTCTATCTGGACGAACCGACGATCGGCCTGGACGTCGTCTCGAAGACGGCGGTCCGCTCGTTCCTCGCCCGCACCAACCGCGAGGCGGGGACGACGATCGTGCTGACCACCCACGACATGACCGACGTCGAGCAGCTGTGCCGGCGGGTGATGGTCATCGACCACGGCCGGCTCGGCTTCGACGGCGATCTGGAGGCGTTGCGCGAACGCCTCGGCGGCCTGCGGACGCTGCGGGTCGACCTCGCCGAGCCGCGCCCGGCGATGACCGTCGCGGGAGCACGCGTCGTCCGGGTGGACGGCGCCCGGCAGTGGCTGGAGTTCCCCGCGGGCGACAGCGCCGCGCCGCTGGTCAGCGAGATCGCGGCCCGCTACCCGCTGGTCGACCTCTCGGTCGGCGAGCCGGCGATCGAGGACGTCATCGCCCGCCTCTACACCACCGACCGCCTCACCCCCGGCGCGCTCTGACCACTCTCTGATCACTCGGAGCCGAGGGCAGGGCCGGCGGCCGCGGTCAGCTCAGGGTGCTCAGCCAGTTCCGCAGGACGTGCGCGCCGGCGTCGCCGGACTTCTCCGGGTGGAACTGGGTGGCCGCGAGCGGGCCGCGCTCGACCGCGGCGGCGAACGCCTCGCCGTGCTCGGCGACGGTGTCCCCCGCCCGCGCCGCCGCCGCGTAGGAGTGCACGAAGTAGAAACGTGTCTCCGGATCGACGCCCTCGAACAGGACCGACTCCGGCGGGGGGGTGACGACGTTCCAGCCCATGTGCGGCAGGACCGGCGCCGACAGCCGGCGCACGCTGCCCTCGAGCACGCCGAGGCCCTCCGTGCGCACGCCGTGCTCGTCGCCGAGCTGGTAGAGGATCTGCATGCCCACGCAGATCCCGAGGACCGGGCGGCCGGCCGCGAGCCGCTCGCGCACGACCGCGCCGCCGCCGACGGCGTCCACCCCCGCCATGCACGCCGCGAACGCGCCGACCCCGGGGACGACGAGCCCGTCGGCCGCCCGGGCGGCGGCGAGATCCGCCGTGACCGTCACCTCGGCGCCGACCCGGGCGAGCGCCCGCTCGGCCGAACGCAGGTTCCCCGAGCCGTAGTCGAGGACGACGACGTCCGGGCGCGGGCCGCTCACAGCACGCCCTTGGTGGACGGCACGCCGGCGACCCGCGCGTCGAGCGCCACCGCGTCGCGCATGGCCCGGGCCACCGACTTGAACTGCGCCTCGACGACATGGTGGGCGTTGCGCCCGGACAGCACCCGCACGTGCAGCGCGATCCGCGCCGAGGCAGTGATCGACTCGAAGACGTGCCGGGTGAGGGTGGTGTCGTAACTGCCGATCAGGCCGACCAGCTCCGGCTCGACGTGCACGCAGTAGGGCCGGCCGGAGAGGTCGACCGCCGACTGCACCAGCGCCTCGTCGAGCGGCACGGTCGCGTCCCCGAAACGGCGGATGCCCGCCTTCTCCCCGAGGGCCTCGCGCAGCGCCGCGCCGAAGGCGATGGCGGTGTCCTCGACGGTGTGGTGGGCGTCGATGTGCAGGTCGCCCTCGGTCCGCACGGTGAGGTCGAAGCCCCCGTGCTTGCCGAGCTGCTCCATCATGTGGTCGAAGAAGGGGACGCCCGTCTGAGCCGACGCCAGGCCCGTCCCGTCGAGGTCGAGCTCGATCAGGACGTGCGACTCCTTGGTCTTGCGCTCGACGCGTGCGGTGCGTGCCATGGGTTCCCTAGTCAGTCGGTCGGCGGTCAGTCGGTCAGGAGCTGATCTCCGCGGCGGCGCGCAGCAGGGCCGGGCGGGCGGTGAGCACCCGGCGCAGCGCGTCGAGGAAGGACTCCGTCTCGTTGGGCAGCCCGGCCGTCACCCGCAGCCAGCCGGCCAGGCCGACGTCGCGGACGAGGACACCGGCGTCGAGCAGGCCCTGCCACACGGCCCGCTGGTCGGTGAAGTGGCCGAACAGCACGAAGTTGGCGTCGCTCGGCGCGGTCGCGCAGCCGAGTTCCGGCAGGGCCCGGACCAGCAGGTCGCGCTGCGCCTTCACCGCGTCCACGGTGCCGAGCAGCTCGTCGGCGTGCGCCAGCGCGGTGCGGGCGACCGCCTGGGTGAACGACGACAGGTGGTAGGGCAGCCGGACGAGCTGCAGCGCGTCGACGACCGCCGGATGCGCCGCGAGGTAGCCCACCCTGGCACCGGCCAGCGCGAACGCCTTGCTCATCGTCCGGGTGACCACCAGCCGGGGGTGGTCGGGCAGCAGGGTGAGCGCGCTGGGGACCCCGGCCCGGCGGAACTCGCCGTAGGCCTCGTCGACCACGACTACACCCGAGCCGACCTCGGCCATGGCGTCGCAGGCCGCCGCGATGACCTCCGGGCCGAGCGCGGTGGCGGTCGGATTGTTCGGTGAGCACAGGAACAGCAGCGCCGGGCGGTGCCGGCGGATCGCGGCGGTCACCCGGTCGGCGTCGAGGGTGAAGTCGGCCGCGCGGGACTCGGCGGCCCAGCCGGTCGCGGTCGCCAGCGCGATCAGCCGATGCATCGAGTAGGACGGCTCGAAGCCCACCGCCACCCGCCCCGGACCGCCGAACGCCTGGCAGAGCTGCTGAAGGATCTCGTTCGACCCGTTGGCCGCCCACACCTGGGCCGCGTGCACGCCGAAGCCGGCGTCCGGGGTCAGGTAGTACGCCAGGTCGGCGCGCAGGGCCTCGGCCTCCCGGTCGGGATAGCGGTTGGCCTCGGTCGCGGCCAGGGTCGCGGCCTTGCCGAGCGCGTCCACGAGCCCGGCGGACGGCGGGTGCGGATTCTCGTTGGTGTTCAGCCGCACCGGGACGTCGATCTGCGGCGCGCCGTAGGGGGACATCCCGCGCAGGTCGTCCCGCAGGGGCAGGTCGTCCAGGGTGACGGACCGCCACGGGCCGCGGTCCGCCGGGGTGGCCGCGGCGGAGCGCAGCCGCCCGCGGCCACCGACGGGCGCGCCCTGGCCGGCCGGCGCCCCGGGGGGCGCGACGCCGGGACCGGCGGTGTCGATCAGCCCGGCGGCGTCACCCGGCCCGGCGGCACCGCCCGGAACAGCGGCGTCACCCGGCCCGGCGGCATCGCCGAAACCAGCGGCGTCGCTCGGGCCGGTGCCGTCACCCGGCCCGGCGGTGTCGCCCGCGGGGCGGGTGTCGCCCGCCCCGCTGATGTTCCCGATCATCGGGCCCGTACCTCCACCGCGTCGACGTGGGCGGTCAGGTCCTCGGCTCCGCCGAGCGCGGCGATGCGGGGCGCGATGTCGGCGAGCGCCGCGGAGTCGCACTCGACGACGTGGACCTGACGCTGGAAGGCGGACACGGCGAGGCCACTGGAGTGCCGCGCGGTGCCGCCGGTGGGCAGAACGTGGTTCGAGCCGGCGAGGTAGTCCCCGAGTGGCACGGGCGCGTAGGCGCCGACGAAGATCGCACCCGCGTTGCGCACCCGGGCGGCGACACCCGACGCGTCCACCGTGTGGATCTCCAGGTGCTCGGCGGCCCAGGCGTCGACGACCGCGAGACCCGCCTCGACGTCGGCGACGATCGCCACGGCGCCCTGGCCGGCCAGGGCCTCGGCGACCCGCTCCCGGTGCCGGGTGACGGGGACCTGCTTGTCGAGCTCGATGTCGACGGCGTCGGCCAGCTCTGGCGACGTCGTGACCAGCAGGCAGGCGGCCATCGGGTCGTGCTCGGCCTGCGCGATCAGGTCGGCGGCGACGAAGTCGGCGCGGGCCGAACCGTCGGCGAGGATGGCGACCTCGGTCGGACCCGCCTCGGCGTCGACGCCGACCAGGCCGCGCAGCAGGCGCTTCGCCGCGGTGACGTAGACGTTGCCCGGGCCGGTGACGACGTCCACCGCCGGGCAGCTCTCGGTGCCGTGCGCGAACATGGCGACGGCCTGGGCGCCGCCGGCCGCGTAGACCTCGTCGACCCCGAGCAGCGCGCAGGCGGCCAGCACGACCGGATGCGGCAGGCCGCCGTTGTCGACCTGGGGCGGCGAGGCCACCGCCAGCGAGGCGACACCGGCCTCCTGCGCGGGGACGACGTTCATGACCACGCTGCTGGGGTAGGCGACCCGCCCGCCCGGCACGTAGAGGCCGACCCGGCCGACCGGGATCCAGCGTTCGGTGACCGTCGTGCCGGGGGCCACCTCGACGACCACCGGCTCCCGGAGCTGGGCCCGGTGCACCAGCCGCGCGCGGCGGATCGCCTCGGTCAGCGCGTCGCGGACCGCCGGGTCGAGGGCCGCGAGCGCGTTCGCGAGCGCGGCGGCCGGGACCCGCAGCTCGGCCGGGCGGACCCGGTCGAAGCGCTCCGCGGCGTCGAGGACGGCCGCGTCGCCACGGTCGCGCACGTCGTCGCAGACGGGGCGGACCGCGTCCATGGCGACGTCGACGTCCACGGCCGCCCGCGGGAAGAGCCGGCGGACGTCCGACGTGGTGGGCTGCGCGGAGCGCAGATCGAGCCTTCTGAGCACGCCCACGAGAGTATCGGCCCGACCGGCGGTCCGAACGATGGAAGCCTTCGGGAATACCACACCGTGATACGGAACGGGGCACGGCGGCACCGGATCCGGCCCGAGCCGGGTAACCTGCGGCGGTGAGCTCCAGTTCGGACACCAGCCCTGATGCGGGCACCGGCTCCGCGGCGGCCGCCGCCAACGGCGCGGGCACGTTCGACGGCAAGTCGGGCTTCCTGTCACGGCCGCTGCACGGCTACCTGACGGCGCACGGCTCCCCGCCCGACGCCGTCCTGCGGGACCTGGCGGCCGAGACGGCGGCGCTCGGGAACGTCTCCCGGATGCAGATCCCCGCCGAGCAGGGCTCGCTGCTGACGATCCTGACCGCGGCGCTCGCGCCGTCCCGGGCGATCGAGATCGGGACGTTCACCGGTTACTCCGCGCTGAGCATCGCCCGCGGCCTGCCCGCGGGCGGCCGGCTGCTGTGCCTCGACGTCAGCGAGCAGTGGACGTCCGTCGCCCGCCGCTACTGGGAACGCGCGGGGGTGGGTGACCGCGTCGAGCTGCGGCTGGGGCCCGCCGCCGACTCGCTGGCCGCGCTGCCGGCGGAGCCGACCTTCGAGCTGGCCTTCATCGACGCCGACAAGACCTCCTATCCCACCTACTACGAGCTGCTGCTGCCCCGGCTGAAGCCGAACGGCCTGATCATCGTCGACAACGTCCTGCAGTCCGGCCGGGTCCTCGACCCCGCCACGACGGAGCCGAGCGCCGTCGCCGTGCGCGCGTTCAACCGGATGGTCGCCGACGACCCCCGTGTCCAGGTGGTCGTGCTCCCCGTCGCGGACGGCCTGACCATCGCCCGCAAGCTGCCGTAGCCCTACCGTTCCGGACGGCCGATCCGGACGTCGACCCCGGGTGAGTAGTGCGCCAGTGGCTCGCCGGGCAGCGGCAGCAGTCCGGTGGCGCGGACGAGATCGTCGTCGATCTCCTCCGGGTGGGCCCGCCACAGCGGCCAGGGCTCGTGGTGAGCCCGCACCGCCCGGTGACTCGATCCGGTCGAGCTGAACACGATCCAGCGCGCCGTGAGGAAGTGGTCGAGCGGGCCGAGCTCGCCGGGCTGGTAGCGCGGACCGATCCGGATCCGCACCCGGCTCGACGTACCTCGCGGTCCGGGCCAGCGGCGCCAGGACTCGTACCGGATCTCGCCGGGCTCCCCGGGCGGCCCGCCGGCCTCGGTGAGCGCCGTCGTGGCCCAGAGGTACGGCAGGCGGAAGCCTGTGCGCGCCACCAGCACCGCGCCGAGCCGGGCGGCCTCCAACGAGATGACAGGGCGGTCCGACCAGTCGCGCCCATCCGGCAGACTGGGACGATCCGGACACATACCGACATCGTCGCACCGGATGACTCAGGTCGCATCGGATGTCCCATGTCCCAGATCGCGCCGGACGGCTCAGTCCCCGCGCCCCGCGGCGTCCGGGCGCTCCCGCTCAGCGGGACGCTCCGCCCCACCACGGTCCGCCCCACCGGGGTCCGCCCCACCGGGGTCCACCCCACCGGGGTCCACCCCACCACGGTCCGGCTCACCGAGAGGCCCGGTCCTACCGAGAGACTCGGGCTCGGCGAACCCACCGGCCGCGCCGGGCCACCAGCCGCCGGGCCAGCCGCCGTCCGGCCAGGCGCGGCCGGCAGGCCACGACGGGTCCGGCCAGCCGCGGGGCACCCAGTGCGAGCCGGCGAGGCCGGGCGGGAACTGCCGCCAGTACTGCTCGCGGCGCCGGCGCATCCACCAGAATCCACCGACGAGGAGCGCGCCGGCCAGGGCGGTCAGCGCGGTACCCGACAACCCGGTGAACGGCAGCTCGCCCCCGGCCTGGCCCTTCCCGGTTCCGCCGGGTCCGCCGGGCGGACCGCCGGCGGCGGGAGCCGGGGGGGCGGTCGGGGCCGCGCCGGCGGGCGCCGTCGTGGACGGCCGTTCAGACGCCCTGGCCGCCCCGGCCGCCTCGTCCGCCGCCGCCGCCTCGTCCGCCGCCGCCGCCTCGTCCGCCGCCGCCACCTCGTCGCCCGCGAGATCGCCCAGGGTCAGGCCGCCCAGTCCCGGATTGAGGCCTCTGTTGGCGACCACTGTGGCGCTCTGCTGGCTCTGGAGAAGCTGCAGGAGCGCGATGATCTCCCCCAGCGTCACCCCGGTGGGAGTGGGGGTAGGGGTGGGGGTGGGGATGGGGATGTCCTTCGAGGGCCTGTGCCCGCTGTTCCCGTAGTCGGAGTTGTCGGCGTCATCGTCCGCCCCCGCCGGGGACCCGACCACGAGAACCGTCGCGGTGAGGGTGAGCGGGGACGTCTCGGCGGCCGGGAGCGGGACCGCGCCCGGGGCGGCGATCGGAGCCGCGGCCGGCGGGGCACCGACGCCGGCCGCGGTGAGCAGCTTCGTCCCCAGCGACGTGAAGCTGACCGGGACCGCGATCCTCCCCGCGGCGTCCGCCGTGGTCGCGTCCGACGGGACGCCGTTGGCCGCGATCTCGACGAGCGTGCCCGGCACGAAGCCGCACCCGCCGAATGTGGTGCTCTCGCCGACCAGCAGGCGCGAGTGGCCCACCCGGCCCGAGCCGCACCCGGGAGTGGCCAGGGCCGCCGCCGTCCCCCCGGCGGAAACGGGAACGGCGCCGGGAGCGGGCACCCCGCCGGCGGGGTCGGTCCCCGCGGTCGGCCCCGCGGTAGCTGTGGGGACTCCGGGGGCCGCGGGGGCCACGACGGCCCCCGCGGCCCCCGCGAGCAGGACCCCCACCGTCACTATCAGTAGCAGGATGACGGCCAGGGCCGCGCCCAGCGCGACCGGCCGCCTGCTGGACGGGACAGCTCCCGGACATGCGGGCACACTCATTGACGACCCCCACCGTCGCGGCTGGCGGCCGAGCCGTCGACAACCGGCAGCCTAGGAGCGACTACTCTCCGTGTCCACGACCCGCTGAGGTCCCGAAGAGCCGGCGGGCGGCAGAGCGCGGCGCGCCGTGACCAACAGGCGCCCGGCGCCCAGCCGGTAGGGCGTGCCGTCCGGATCGGAGTGGCGTCCGATGTCGGTGAAGCCCGCCGCGTCCAGCAGGTCACCGATGTGCCCGCACGTGTAGACGTGGTGGACGGCGGTGGTGTCCAGCACCTCGTCACCGCGGGTGAACCGGTACCGGCTGAGCATCCGGCTGCGGGCCACGTCGTAGTCGACCGTCGCCTCCGCCGTGATGTCCCCGGTGCGCATGACGCGGGCCTCGCCGGTGAACCCGGGCAGGACGGACTCCGCGGTCGCGCCGAAGTCGAGGACGAGGCCCCCGCCGGGGCGCACCGCCGCGGCGAGAGAACGGACGAACTCCGCGGTCTGTGCGGGGGTGAGGTAGCCGAAACTGTTACCCAGGCACACCGCCGCGTCGAAGGAGCCCGACGGGGCGATCTCCCGCATGTCCCCGAGGACGAACTCGACGGCGGTGCCCGCGGCCGCGGCGGCGCGGCGGGCGTGCTCGATCGCCTCGGCCGACAGGTCGACGCCGGTCACCCGGTGGCCGCGCTCCGCCAGCGCGAGGCTGTGCCGGCCGCTTCCGCACGGGACGTCGACAATCCGCGACCCCGGCGCGAGCCCGAGACGCGTCTCGACGAAGTCGATGTCGGCGGCGGTCATCTCCGGCGTCGCCACGCGGCGCCAGAACTCGTTCGGCAGTTCGGTGAAGAACTCGGTGAACCACTCGGGCGAGGGTTCGCCGATCTGGTCGGTGAGCTGAGCGGGGAAGGACTGAGCGGAGGAAGAAGGAACAGAAGAATGTGCGGACAACGCCGAGATCTCCTTGCTGGTGCTCTACAGGGTGACGACATATGTCACCGGGCACCAGGAGTCACGCGCCGCGTCCCGCGGTCAGCGCTGAGCGCCACCGCGCCGGGTCGACGGGTGACCTCCGGAAGCCCGGGACTGTTCCCGGGCAGCCATGGCTTCCTCCACTGTCGGCGCCCGCCGTGCGTGGCGGAGCGCTGTCACGGTCACTGTACGACGCCCGCCGCGAGGCGTCCAAGGCATTTCCCGAGCCGGCGGCCAGCACGACCAGCACGCCCGGGACCGCCCGTGGGGCCGAGCGGTCAGAGCTGACGAGCGGTCAGAGCTTCGGGAACTGGCGGTCGGCCTGCTCGCCGGTCTCCAGCAACCCGGCGGCCGCGCCGACGATCCGCGGGTCGGGACGGCCGATGACCGACTCGTCCCGGCCGGGGTAGTCCAGCCGGGAAAGCACGTAGCGCATCGCCTCGAGCCGGGCCCGCTTCTTGTCGTTGCTCTTGATGACCGTCCACGGCGCCTCGGGGATGTCCGTGTAGAAGAACATCGACTCCTTGGCCTCGGTGTAGTCGTCCCACCGGTCGAGGGCCGCGAGGTCCACCGGGCTGAGCTTCCACTGCCGCACCGGGTCGATCTGGCGGATGAGGAACCGCGTCTGCTGCTCCCGGCGGGAGACCGAGAACCACAGCTTGATGAGGTGCATGCCGCTGCGGACGAGCATCCGTTCCAGTTCGGGCGCCTGGCGCAGGAACTCCCGGTACTCCTCCGGGGTGCAGAAGCCCATCACCCGCTCGACCCCGGCCCGGTTGTACCAGGACCGGTCGAACATGACGATCTCGCCGGTGGTGGGCAGGTGGGCGACGTAGCGCTGGAAGTACCAGGACCCGCGCTCGGTCTCGGTCGGCTTCTCCAGCGCGACGACCCGGGCGCCACGCGGGTTGAGATGCTCGGTGAACCGTTTGATGGTGCCGCCCTTGCCGGCCGCGTCGCGCCCCTCGAAGACGAGCACGAGCCGCTGTCCGGTGTCCTTCACCCAGTACTGCAGCTTCAGCAGCTCGATCTGCAGCAGCCGCTTGTCCCGCTCGTACTCGTCGCGGGAGAGCCGCTGCGCGTACGGGTAGTTCTCCCGCCAGGTGTCGATGCTCGTCCCGTCGGGCCGGAGCAGAATCGCGTCGTCGGCGTCCTCCTCGACGACCGTCAGCGAGCGGACGTCCGCGCCGAGGTACTCGACCGGGAGCGGGTCGGAGGCCTCGAGGGCGGGGCGCAGACCCGGATTCTCGGTGGTCAGGTCACTCATGGCAGCCTCCGGTGGCGGTAGCGGGACGTCGTCGGGCAATCGCAACGCGCCCTGCCCCCAACGCGCCCTACCCACTTCGGGGGCGGCGCAGGCCGAAAGGTCCCGCGGCGCCCCGGTCGTCCTCCCCGATCCCACCACCGACCTGGCTGGACGGACCGCGCCGAGCTGGGTGTTCATCACCTGTTACCCCGGATGAACACAAACCGACCGGCCCGGTCAGCGGGTCCGCGGCGGCGCCGGGAGGCCGCGGCCGAGGGCGGCGAGACCGGCGGTCACCAGGTGCCGCAGGAGCTCGGGACGGCGCCCGGGGCGGCGGGCGAGGAACTCCGCGGGCGGCAGCACGACCCGGCCGGCCGACTCGTGCGTGCGCTCCCAGGGGGCGAGCTCGGTGACCAGCGCGGCCCGGACCACCATGTACGTCAGATCGTCCGGGCCGAACAGGTCGGACCGGACGACCTCGACGGGCACCAGCTCACCGAGCCTGATCCGGGTCTCCTCCCAGGCCTCCCGGCGCACGGTCTGCTCGACGGACGTCTCGTCGGCCCGGACGTGCCCGCCGGGCAGGTCGAGGCCACGGGCCAGATCGGCGAGCACCAGCCCGCCCGCCGGCGTCACGGCGACGACGCTGGCGCTGGTGACGGCGGCGAACGGCGGGTCCACCGCCGGCCCCAGGAAGGTGAAGGTCACCGCGTCCTTCGCCCGGCCCGCCGTCGACCGCCGATCGGCCGCCCCGGCGCTCACTGCCGGCCCGCCCACATCGTGACCACAGGACCTCCCGAGGAATCCCAGGTTCAATCGCGCGATTCGCATCTCCGTCGGAGCCTACAAAATCCCGCCGGCCCGCTGTTACGCTGCCGCCACCTGAATGACGACCTCGAGCGGGTACTCAGGAGGAACGGTTCAGAAATGGCAGAAGCCCAGCGTGCGGCCGAGATTCCCGATCCGGCCGCCGAAACCGGGGACGCGAGACCGGCTCCCCGCCGGAAGACACTCAGCAGCCCCTACCTGCACCGCCTCCAGCGCCGCCATTTCCTGCTGTTCGACATCATCCCGATTCTCGGCACCATCGCCGCTCTTCTGTTTCTCACCGTGCACCCGTTCGGCCCCACCGAGCTCGGGCTGCTGGTGGGAATGTGGCTGCTGACCGGGCTCGGTGTCACCGTCGGCTATCACCGGCTTTTCACCCACCGTACCTTCAGGACAACGCGCGGCGTCTCGTCCGTGCTCGCGGTTCTGGGCTCGATGGCCGGCCAGGGCGGGCTGGTCTCCTGGGTGGCCCTGCACCGGCGGCACCACGAATGCAGTGACCGCGACGGCGATCCGCACTCCCCCAACCTCGCCGGCGGCGGGCTGCGCGGCCGGATCCGCGGGCTGGCGCACTCCCATTTCCTGTGGATGCGGCGCCACGAGTACCCCAACATCGCCCACTACGCTCCCGATCTGCTGCGAGACCGCGCGCTGGCCCGGATCGGGCGACGTTACGACTACTGGGTCCTGCTGGGCCTGCTGATCCCGACGCTCGTCGGCGGCCTGGTCCACCGGAGCTGGACCGGGGCGGTGAGCGGGCTCCTCTGGGGCGGCCTGGTACGGATCTTCGTTCTCGAGCACATCATCTGGTCGATCAATTCATTCCTGCACATGTTCGGCACCCGGGCCTTCGACTCCCGGGAGAACAGCAGGAACGGCGGTGTCTTCGGGCTGCTGACACTGGGCGAGTCGTGGCACCACAACCATCACGCCTTTCCCGAATCCCCCTCCTTCGGCCTGGCCTGGTACCGGCTGGACCCGGGGTACTGGCTCATCAGGACCCTCGCGGCGTGCGGCCTCGCCTGGGACCTCAAGGTTCCGTCCACGGAACGCATGGCCGCGCGAAGAGTGCCGAGAACCGCCGGGGCCGCGATCGGCCCGGCGGCATAGGAAGCGACACCAGTGGAGGGGACAAACATGGAGTCGACACAGGCAGAGATCGCGAAATGGTGCCGGGAGTACCTCGCCGGCCTTCTCGAGGTCCCCGCGGAAACCCTCGACCTGGACGCCGACTTCGATCGCCTGGGCGTCGACTCGGCACTGGCGGTGTCGCTGCTCACCGAGGTCGAGGACCGGTACGGCGTCGAGCTCGACGCCGAGGAGCTCTTCGCGAATCCCAACCTGAACGCCGTCGCCGCCCGCCTGCACGAGCAGCGGCAGGCGCAGCGACTGGCGACCTGACCGTGACGCTGACCGACGAGAGCGACCGTCCGACCAGAGCAGCCGAGGCGGCCGCCGCCGTACGCCACCACTACGACGTCGGGAACGAGTTCTTCGCGCTCTGGCTGGACCGGTCCCTCACCTACTCCTGCGCCATCCGGGCGGCGGACGGGACCTCGGACAGCGACAGCGACACCCTGGAGACCGCGCAGGAGCGGAAGCTGCGGTTCCACCTCGACGCGATCGACGCCGACGCGGCGCGCAGCGTGCTGGACATCGGCTGCGGCTGGGGCTCGATCCTGGAGCGGCTGTCCGGCGAGCGCGGGGTGGCACGGTCGGTCGGCCTCACGCTCAGTGAGGAGCAGGCGGCCCACGTGCGCTCCCGCGCCCTGCGCGGGGTGGACGTCCGCACCGAGGACTGGCTGCACTACTCCCCCGACGACCGCTTCGACGGGATCATCTCGATCGGCGCGTTCGAGCATTTCGCCCGGCCCGAGGACTCCCCGGCCGAAAAGGCGCGGCGCTACCGCGAGTTCTTCACCCGGACGAGGTCCTGGCTGGACGACGGGGGCGCGCTGTCGTTGCAGACGATCGCCTACGCGAACATGTCCAGCGCCGAGGCGAGCCGCTTCATGCAGCAGGAGATCTTCCCGAACGCGGAGCTGCCCACCCTCGCCGAGATCGTGACCGCGGCCGAGGGGGTCTTCGAGATCCAGTCGGTGCACAACGGCCGGCTCGACTACGCCTGGACGTGCGAGCAGTGGGCCCGTCGCCTGCGCGCCCGTCGCGAGGAGGCCCGCCGGCTGGTCGGGCCCGAGGTGGTCACCCGCTACGAGCGCTACCTGAAGCTGTCCTCCGTCGGCTTCCGGATGGGAAAGATCTGCCTGCTCAGGATCGTGCTGCGCCCCTACCGGGACCGCTACTTCGCGGCCGGGGAGGTGCCGCGGGGATGACCCCACGGGCGCAGGAGACCACCGGCGCCGCGGCCGCGGCCGGCGGCACCCCGGCGGGAGGCGCCCCGGCGGGAGGCGCCCCGGCGACGGTCCGCTTCAACCCCTTCGGCGCGGAGTTCCGCCGCGATCCCTATCCGCTGTACCGGCGGATGCGCGAGGCGCAGCCCGTCCACCGCACGATGGGCATGTGGGTCCTGACCCGGCACGCCGACGTGCAGGGTGTCCTGCGGGACCGCACGTTCAGCGCCGGGCTGATCCCCCGGCTGGTCAGCCGGCGGGCCGCCCAGCTGACCCGGGCGGACGTCGACCGGGTGGTGCGGCTCGGGGAGAAGTCCCTGGTGTTCACCGACAACCCGGACCACGCGCGGCTGCGCGGTCTGGTGAACCGGGTGTTCACCGGCCCCGAGGTGGCCGCGCTGCGTCCGCGCGTCGCGGAGATCGCCGGTGATCTCGTGCGGCGCGCCGTGGCCGCCGGCGGCATGGACGCCGTCGCCGACCTCGCGGCGCCGCTGCCCGTCACGGTCATGTGCGACTGGATGGCGCTGCCGGCCGACCTGCGCGCGCGGGTCGGCCCGTGGACGCACGACATCCGGTTCCTGCTGGAACCCGGGCTGATGCGGGCCGGCGACCTCGAGCATGTGTGCGACGTCGTCGAGGCGTTCGCGCGGGCCCTGGACGAGGTCGTCGCCGAGCGCCGGGCGCGGCCCGGCGACGACCTGATCAGCCGGCTGCTCGCGGCGCGGACGGCCGGCGGGGACGCGCTCACCCCCGAGGAGCTGATCTTCGTCTGCGTCATGTGCTTCGTCGCGGGCAACGAGACCACGAAGTCCCTGCTGGGCAACGGTCTGCTCGCGCTGCTGCGGCACCCGGACCAGGCGGCCCGGCTGCACCGCTCGCCCGAGCTGGCCGGCGGGGCCGTCGCCGAGGCGCTGCGTTACGACAGCCCACTGCAGATGACCAAGCGCGTCGCGACCCGCGACGTGGAGGTCGACGGCCGGCGGATCCGGGCCGGCGACCAGGTGCTGCTGTGCCTCGGCGCCGCGAACCGCGACCCGGCCGTGTTCGACCGGCCGGACGAGTTCGACATCACCCGCGCGACGAAGGCGCACCTGGCCTTCGGCCACGGGATGCACGGCTGCCTCGGCGGTCTGCTCGCCGAGATGCAGGCCCAGGTCGCCTTCGAGTGTCTCTTCGGGGCGACCACCCGCGTCGAGGCGCGGACCGACCAGCTCGAGTGGCAGGACCACAGCTCGATCGTCCGGGGGCTGCGGCAGCTCCCGGTCACACTCCACGCCGCCAACACCGCCGCGCCGCGATGACGCGGCTGCTTCCCGACGTCCTGCGCGCTCGCGCGGCGCTCGAACCGGCGCGGACGGCCTACGTCTTCGTGAACGAGCGGGAGGAGGAGACCGCCACGGTGACCTACGGCGAGCTGCACGCCCGCGCGCTCGCCGTGGCCGGTGAGCTGTCCCGGGCCTGCGAGCCCGGCGACCGGGCGCTCCTGGTGTTCCCCCAGTGCCTGGACTTCGTCGTCGCGTTCTTCGGCTGCCTCTACGCGCGGGTGATCGCGGTGCCCGTCCACCCGCCCCACCGGGACGGTGTGCAGGACTCGACCCGCAGGATCGTGGATGACTGCGAACCGGCCGCGGTTCTCACGCTCGCGGCGATGGCCGAGCAACTCCGGGCTGCCCTGGCATCGCCACGCGGTGCGGCGGCCCTGATTCCCGTCGACCGGACTCCCGCCGACCGGGTTCCCGCCGGCCCCGCGGACGTCGACCCCGCGGACGTCGACCCCGCCGGCATCGCGTTCCTGCAGTACACGTCGGGCTCGACGTCGGATCCCAAGGGCGTCATGGTCTCCCACGGGAACCTCGCCGCCAACGAGGAGATGATCCGGCGGGCCTTCGGGCACGACCCCGACTCGACGGTGGTCGGCTGGGCGCCGTTCTTCCACGACCAGGGCCTGATCGGCAATGTCCTGCAGCCGCTGTACGCCGGAGCCACCAGCGTCCTGATGTCCCCGACCGCCTTCATCCGGTGGCCGCTGCTGTGGCTGTCGCTGATCTCCCGGTACCGCGCGCACACCAGCGGCGGCCCGAACTTCGCCTTCGAGGCCTGCGTCGCCCGCGCCGCCCGGGGTGGGGTGCCCGATCTCGACCTCAGCTGCTGGCAGGTGGCCTTCAACGGCGCGGAGCCCGTCCGCCACGACACCCTGCGGCGCTTCGCCGAGACGTTCGCGCCGCACGGGTTCGACGAGCGGGCGCTCTACCCCTGCTATGGCCTCGCCGAGGCGACGCTGCTGGTGACCGGCAGTGTGAAGGGCCGCGGGGCGCGGGTGGTCGAGGCGGCCGCCGAGGACCTGCGCGCGGGCCGCTACACGCCGGCGCCCGCGGGTGGCGGCAGGACCCTGGTCGGTTCCGGGGCCCTCCCGCGGGACGGCGCGCTGCGGATCGTGGACCCGCGCACGGGTCGCTCCGCCCCCCCGGACCGGATCGGGGAGATCTGGGTCGCCGGGGACCATGTCGCACAGGGCTACTGGAACCGACCGCCGGCGAGCGCCGAGGCCTTCCGCGCCGAGCACACCGACGAGCCCGGCCGCGACTACCTGCGCACGGGGGATCTCGGCCTGGTGGTCGACGACGAGCTGTACGTCGTGGGCCGACTCAAGGACCTCGTGATCATCCGGGGCCGGAACCACTATCCGCAGGACCTCGAGCACACGGCGCAGTCCGCGCATCCCGCGCTGCGGCCGGGCGGGTGTGCCGCGTTCTCCGTTCCGGGTGCCGACCGGGAGAAGCTCGTCATCGTCCAGGAGGTCAGGGGGGAGTTCCGGCGGCGGGCCGACCCGGTCGAGGTCGCCGGGGCCATCCGGGCCGCGGTGGTGCGTGAGCACCAGGTCTCCGTCGGGGATCTCGTGCTGACGCTGCCGGGCCGGCTCCAGAAGACCACCAGTGGCAAGATCATGCGGGCCGCGGCGCGGCGCCGCTACCTGCGGGACGCGTTCGACCGCTGGACACCGCCGACCGGCCCGGTCACCGAGGCGCCCACCGGGCCGTCCACCGAGCCGTCTCTCCACTCCGACAGCCCGCGGGAGAGGACCTGAGATGGACTCGCCACGAGCGCCGAACCCCGACTTCGAGCGGGCCGTGGCGGACGCGGTCCTGAGCATGCCGGCGGCCCGGCATCTCGGTTTCCAGGTCGGCCGGCTGGCCCCGGGCGAGGCCGAGCTGGTCGCGCCGTACCGGGCGGAGCTCACCCAGCACGACGGGTTCGTCCAGGGCGGCGTGCTGGGCGCCCTCGCGGACTTCGCCGGCGGGTGCGCGGCCGGCACGCTGCTGCCGGCCGGCTGGGCCAACATGACCATCGACTACACGGTCAAGATCGTGGCTCCGGCGCGCGGGGACCGGATCGTCGCCCGCGGACGCGTCGTCAGGGCGGGTCCGACGATCAGCGTCGCCGCCGCCGACGTCTACAGCTCGGCGTCCGGCGGCCGGGAGGTCGAGACGCTGTGCGCGACCGCCCTCGTCACCCTGCGCAACATCAGACTCCCCGACCCGAGGAGGGGCGCCGAGCGGTGAGCGACACCCGAACCCCACCCGCCACCAGCGAGCCGTACGTCTTCAATCCGTTCGCCGACGGTTTCGCGGAGGATCCCTACCCCCACTATGCCCAGCTGCGCGAAAGCGCGCCGGCTCACCGGCATCCGCTGGGATTCTGGCTTGTCTCCCGGTACGAGGATGTGGCGAGCATCCAGCGCTCCGGGCATTCCGTCGACGAACGGCACATCACCGAGCTTCCGGAGTGGAAAAGCGAGTCGCGGACCCTGGGAAAACAGAACCGGCTCATGCACGGCCTCTCCATGCTCGACCAGGACCCGCCGAACCACACCAGGCTGCGCCGGCTGGTGACGAAGGCGTTCACCCGGCGCGCCGTCGACGCGCTCGAAGGGCGGATCGAACGCATCGTCGACGACGCTCTCGACCGGATGGCCGAGGCGGGCCGGGTCGACCTCGTCGCGGAGCTGGCCTTCCCGCTCCCGTTCACCGTGATCTCCGAGCTGCTGGGTATCCCGGTGCTGGAGCACGGCAGGCTCCGCGAGCTGACCGGGACGATGGTGCGAGCCCTCGAACCGCTGCCCGACCCGGGGCTGCAGGCCGAGATCCGGGCGGCGAACGACGAGGTGGCCGCCATCATGCGCGCGGTGACCGACTGGAAACGTGACAACCCCGGTGACGACCTGCTGACCGCGCTCATCGGCGCGGAGCACGACGGTGACGTTCTCAGCGCGGAGGAGCTGGTCGCACAGGTCATGCTGCTGTATGTCGCCGGCCACGAGACGACGGTGAACCTCGTCGCGGGCGGGATCCTCACGCTGCTGCGCCACCCCGACCAGATGCGCCGGCTGCGCGGCGAGCCCGGGCTCGCCGCGAACGCGGTGGAGGAGCTGCTGCGCTACGACAGCCCGGTGCACCTGATGCGGCGGATCACTCTGGAGCCGCTGTCCGTGCGCGGCACGGAGATCCCGCCCGGCGTGTTCGTGACGGTGTGTCTCGCGGCGGCCAACCGGGATCCCGACTTCTGGGGCCCGGACGCCGACGAGGTCCGCCTCGACCGCGCCGACGCGCACCGGCACGTGTCCTTCGGCGCCGGGATCCACCACTGTGTGGGCGCGGCGCTGGCCCGGCTGGAGGCCCGGGTGGCCATCTCCCGCTTCGTCGGGCGATTCCCCGCGCCGGTGCTCGAGGACGTCCGCTGGAACGGCCGGATCAACGTCCGCGGCCCGGCCTCGCTGACGGTCGCCGTCCGGTAACGGCGTCCCGGACCGACGGCGGTCCGGACCGCCACCGGCGTCCCGGGCCGGCGGCGCCCTGGAACGGTGGGATCACGCCCCGGCGACGAACCCGCGCAGCAGGCCGGTGATGACGTCGGGCCGCTCCAGCGGGCTGGTGTGGCCGCAGTCGGCGACGACCTCGAGCCGGGCTCCGGGGATGCGGGCCGCCATCCGCTCGGCCCGCTCGGGCGGGGTGGCCACGTCGTCGGCGCCGACGACGACGAGCGTGGGCACCGCGATCCCGGGGATCTCGCGGTCGACGGGCGGGCGGTCGGCCACCGCGAGCACCGCCTTGCGCAGGGCCGAGCGGTCGGCCCGGCCGAGCCGGCCGGCCCACTCCTCGACGACGGGCCGGCCGGCCGGGTCGGCGAGGAAGGCGGGGCCGAACATGGTCGGACGGACCCGGCCGAGAACCGGCCCGACGCCGACCAGCCGGGCCACCCAGGCCAGCCGCCGGTAGGCGCCGGCCGCGCCCGGCTCCTCGGCGTCGGCGCTCGAGTCGAGCAGCGTCAGCGACCGCAGCAGCTCGCCGTGACGGGCCGCGATCCGCAGGCCGACGAAACCGCCCATGGACAGCCCCACCCAGTGCACGGGCGCGACGCCCAGCCGCTGGATCACGGCGACCGCGTCGGCGGTGAGGGTGTCCATGTCGTACCCGGCGCGGGTCGGCGCGGTGTCGCCCTGGCCGCGCCAGTCGAGGGTGACGCAGCGGTAGCGCTCGCGCAGCGCCGCGACCTGCGCACGGAACACCCAGCCGCCGAAGAGCAGGCCGTGCCCGAACACGATCGTCGGCGCCTCCGGCCGACCCGCCGGGAAACCGGTGTCTCCATAGGCGATCGACACGCCCCGGACGTCGACAGTCGCCACAGCTCCTCCGCCTCCTTCTCGCGATCTTCTCCCACGGCGGGACGCGGGCGCCCCGGCGACCCACTCTGACATTCTCCGCGACATTCATAAATCATGTGGTTAATATGTTGGGAAGTAAGATCTAAAAGATTTTCCTATGATCAGCGACGGCGATTCGGGTGCGTGCTCCGGCGGTCCCGCGGTGATGTGCCGGTCAGCGGCGGCCGATCCGACACCGCCCGGCCCCGGCCCCGGCGCGGCGCCGGCCGCCCGCACGGCGCCCGGCATCACCGGCGCGGCCGCCGACGAGCGGGGACGACCGCGAAGGACCGACGACCGCGAAGCACTCTTGCGGCCGCACTCACTTTCCGGCTATTGTCACCGAAAATTGGTAGTCAGGTGATTTGGCGGTCAGATGAAGAAATCGCAAGCCCCGAAATCGCGAGCCCCGCAATCACACGCCCGGGTCCTCTTATCCGAGCGAGGCTGACATGGCGATGAGCGACGCACCGGTCCTCGATCCCCGACGGATCCGCGAGCTGTTCGATCTCCGTGGTGAGACGTACGCCGCCCGCGGCGGGGCCTTCGAGGCCGACATCTACCCGCGGTTCCACCGGCTGCGCGAGACCGGTCCGGTGCATCCCGGCATCGTCGGTCCCCTGGCCGGATTCCACGGCGACGCGTTCTTCCCGGGCCTGCCCTATCCGGAGCTGCCGCACTTCTCGGTCTTCGACTACGCCACCTGCCAGGCGGTTCTTCGGGACGCGGACACCTTCACCACGGCGCCGGCCGTCCCGGGTTTCGAGAACGAGCGCAGCGAGACCGTCCTGCTCTTCATGGACGGCCCGCGGCACCGCCGCTACCGTGCTCTCGTCCAGCCCTCGTTCGTACCCAGGCAGGCCACGTGGTGGGTCGACCGGTGGATCAGGTCCACCGTCCATCTGCTCATCGACACCTTCGAGGCCGCCGGCCGAGCCGACCTCAGCGTCGAGTTCTGCGCCGCCATTCCGCTGCTCACCATCTGCGGCAGCTTCGGTGTCGGCGCCGCCGACGCGCTGCGCATCAAGGCGGCGGCCACCTCGGACGGGCGCAGCCCCGACACGTTCGTCGACATCGTGATGCCCATCGTCGCGGCTCGTCGCCGCGATCCGCAGGACGACCTGATCAGCGTGCTCGCGCAGGCGGAAATCAGGGACGAGAACGGCGAGCGTCACATCCTCACCGACGAGGAGATCCTGGGTTTCGCGTTTCTGCTGCTGACCGCCGGCTCCGGTTCGACCTGGAAGCAGATGGGCATCACGCTCCTCGCGCTGCTGACCCATCCGGCATGGCTGGAAGCCGTCCGCGCGGACCGCGCGCTGCTGCGCCCGGCGATCGACGAGGCCATCCGCTGGACGCCCACGGACCCGATGTTCTCCCGTTTCGCGCGGGTGGGCACGACGCTGGGTGGGGTCGCGATCCCCGCCGGGTCGGTCGTCCATCTGTGCTTCGGCGCGGCCAACCGCGATCCGGCGCGCTGGGAGCGTCCGGACGAGTTCGATCCCGCCCGCCCGGCTGGTGCGCACCTCGGCTTCGGCGGTGGGCCGCACATCTGCCTCGGGATCCACGTGGCCCGCGCGGAGATCCAGACCGCGGTCTCCGCCCTGCTCGACCGGTTACCCGGTCTGCGTCTCGACCCGCGGGCCGAGACACCCCGCATCATCGGGATGTACGAGCGCGGTCCGTCCGCCGTGCCGGTGGTGTGGCGGTAGGCGGCACCACCGGCCCGACAGCGGGACCGGCTAGTCGGCGGGACCGTCAACGCGGTGGCCGGTGGTCGCGTCGAACAGATGCAGATGCGCGGCCGCGACCGTGGTCCGCACCCGGTCGCCGACCACCGGCTGGTCGACGCCGGCCCGGACGGCCACCGACCAGCGGCCGAGCTCCCCGGCGCAGTGCACGACGACGGCGTCGCCGGTGAACTCGACGACGTCGACCACCCCGTCGGCGCGCAGCCCTGGCCCGCTCGGCTCGCCCCCGGCGGCGGGTCCACCGTCCGGCAGCCGGTCGAGGACGCCGTCCCCGGGGCGCCAGCCGAGCCGGACCTCGGCCGGCAGCCCGCCGCCGGGGATGACCGCCCGCAGACCGGGCGCGGTCAGCTCCGTTCCGGCGGGATGCGGGCCGGTCCGCACGTCGTGCAGGTTCATCGCCGGGCTGCCGACGAAACGGGCGACGAAGACGTCCGCCGGGCGCCGGTACACCTCGCCGGGCGTGCCGGACTGGACGACCTTCCCGGCGTTCATCACCACCAGGTTCGTGCCCATCGACAGCGCCTCGAGCTGGTCGTGGGTCACCAGGACCACGGTGTTGCCGAGCTCCCGGTGCAGTCGGACGAGCTCGGCGCGGGCGTGCTGGCGCAGCTGGGCGTCCAGGGCGGACAGCGGCTCGTCGAGCAGCAGCACCGAGGGGCGGCGGACGACGGCGCGGGCCAGGCCGACCCGCTGGCGCTCACCGCCGGAGAGCTGCGCCGGCCGGCGCCCGCGCAGCTTCTCCAGGCCCAGCATCGCGCACGCCTCGGTGACCCGTCGGGCGATGTCGGCCTTGCTCGGCCCGTCGCGCCGGTTGTGGCGAGCCTCCAGCCGCAGGCTGAACGAGATGTTCTGCTCGACGGTCAGGTGCGGGTAGAGCGCGAAGTCCTGGAAGACCATCGAGACCCCGCGCCGCCCCGGCGCGACGCCGGTGACGTCCACCCCGCCGATCACGACCCGGCCGGAGTCCGGGGTCTCCAGGCCCGCGATGACGCGCAGCCCGGTGGACTTGCCGCAGCCCGACGGCCCGACGAGCACGGTGAACGAGCGGTGCGGGACGTCCAGCCGCGGCACGTCGAGAACGGTCTGCCGGCCGTACCGCTTCGTGACACCGTCGAACAGGACGCCGGCGCCGTCCGGGCCGAGGTCGTTCGCGACGGCACCGTCCGGGACACGGACGTCCGCCAGCGGCGGTGGGCTCGTGGTCGAGGTCATCGGGACATCCCAATCATCGGGGCAGTCGCAGTCGTCACCGGGGTTATCGCAATCCGGCCTGGAGGAAGGCGTCGGCGATCCGCCGGGACGCCAGGAAATAGGCGGCGACGACCGGGAGCGTCGCGAGCATCGCCGCGGCGAGCATCGGGCCGTGTTCCGGTCCCTCCGCGGTCGCGAAGAGCAGGAGCCCCATCTGGATCGTGGTGTGCTCCGGGCTGGGCGCGGCCAGCGAGGGCCACAGGTACTCGTTCCACGTCGTGATGAACACGACGATCCCGACCGCGCCGAGGGCGGGGCGCAGCAGCGGCAGCACGACCTGGCGCAGCGTCTCGGCGGGCGACGCCCCGTCGAGGGTCGCGGCGGCGATCAGCGTCGGCGGTATCGCCTTGATGTGCTCGCGCAGCAGCAGGACCGCGAGCGCGCAGGTCGCGAGCTGCGGGACGACCAGGCCGACGAAGCTGTCCCGCAGGTCCAGCCGGCTGATCATCAGGAAGTGCGGGATGATCAGCGACTGCGGGGGGACGACGAGGGCCACGGTGACCAGCCCCAGCACCAGCCGCTGGCCGCGGTGGGCGAAGCGCACGAACGACCAGGCCGCCAGCACCCCGGCGACGAGGTGCAGCAGGGTCACCCCGATCGCGGTGACGAAGGTGTTGACCAGCAGCCGCCAGATCGGGAACTCCCGCAGGGCGTACCGGTAGTTCTCCAGCGTCCCGGGGAACGGCAGCGGGCTGGCGTTGTAGATGTCGCTGCCGGGCTTGAACGAGGCGGACAACGCCCACAGCAGCGGGAACAACATGACGAACGCGGCCAGCAGCAGCACCGCGTGCCGCCCCACCGCCGCCGCCCGGCGCCCGGACCCCCCGCGGCCACCGGTCCGGTCGTGCCCACTGGTCCGGGCGTCGTTTCCGGTCGGTGCGTGGCTTCCGGCCAGCGCGTGGCTATCCGACGACACGGCGTCTCCTCAGCAGGGTCGACAGCCCGAACAGCGCGGTGAGGATCAGCACGATCAGGACCGCGGCGGCGGCGCCCGTCCCGGCGTCGAAGAAGGTGAACGCGTAGGTGTACAGGCGGTAGTAGACGTTGTCGGTGCTGGCGTCCGGGCCGCCCTGGGTCAGCACGGCGATGTTGGTGAAGGTCCACTGGCCCGCGAAGACCACGCAGAGGAACGACAGCAGGACGGTCGTGCCGGCCAGCTGCGGGACCACCAGATGCCGGGTGATCTCCCACTCGGTGGCCCCGTCGATGCGGGCGGCGTCGAACGCGCGGCGGTCGAGCGCGGCCAGCGCCGCGCCGTACAGCAGGATGTTCAGCGCCACGAACCGGCTGGACGTGATCAGTGAGATCGCCCAGAGGGCGGTGTCGGGATCGCCGAGCCAGTCCTGCTCGGGCAGGCCGACGGCGCCGAAGACCTGGTTCAGCACCCCGCCGAGCGGGTTGAGCACGAACCGCCAGGACAGCGCCGTCGCCACCGGCGCCAGGACGACCGGCAGGAACAGCAGTGACCGGTAGTTGTCGCTGGCCCGCCCGGGTCGCTTCCACAGCATGATCGCCAGTGCCATCGGGACGATGGTGGCGAACGGCAGCAGCGCCAGGACGTAAAGCCCCGTCCGCGCCAGCGCGTGCGGGAACTCGGGCTCCTCCACCAGGCGGCGGTAGTTGTCCACGCCGACGAACGTCTTGTCCGGCGACACCAGGTCCCAGTCCAGGAGGCTGAGCACGGCGGTGAACACCAGCGGCCCGTAGACGAAGACGAGCAGCGAGATCAGGACCGGGGCCTGGTAGGCCCACGGCGTCAGTCGGGCGCGGACGGCGGCGGCGGGGACACGCCTGTTGGCGTGCCCCCGCGCGTCGAGCGTCGAGGCGCCTGCCTCGAGGGTGCTCATCGTCAGGCGCTGAGCTTCCGGATCTTCTCGGCGACCGAGGTGAGTGTCGGGCCGGGGTCCGCGCCCCGCAGCACGATCGGTTCGACCGCCTCGTCCTGCAGTGCCACGACCGCCTGGTTCGCCTTCTCACCGCGGAAGGCGGTGTACGGGGCGACCGTGTCGAGCTGCTCCAGCGACGGGGCGAGGAGCTTCACGATCGCCGAGTCCGCCAGCTTGGTGGCGACGGACTCGCGCAGCGGCAGGTAGCCGATCTTGGAGGTGATGATCTCGAAGCCGGCGTCACTCGTGACGAACTTGATGAACTCCCAGGCCGCCCGCTTGTGGGCGTCGTCCTTGGCCAGCACCGCGAGACCCGCGCCCGAGTAGGTGGGCCGGGCGGGCTTCGAGCCGAAGGTCGGGAAGCTCGCGGTACCCAGCTCGAACTTGCCGTCGGCGGCCTTCATCGCGCTGGCGAGGACGGCGGTGCTGGTGACGAGCATGCCGAGCTTGCCGCTGGTGAAGGCGGCCAGCGCCGTCTCGGTGTTCACCGCGGGCATCGCGCCGGACTTGACGAGATCCTGGATGCCCGCGAGCGCGCCGACCGCCGCCGGCTTGTCGAGGGTGACCTCACCGTTGGCGTCGACCAGGCTGCCGCCGTTGCCGTTCACCACGGACTGGGTGAGGAAGTCGGACTTCGCGGAGTCCACGACGCCGTAGTAGACGCCCTCGGACCCGGTGCCCTTGATGGCCAGCCCGGCCGCCTTGACCTCCTCGAGCGTCGCCGGCGGCTTCGCCGGGTCGAGCCCGGCGGCCCGGAAGAGGTCCGCGTTGTAGTAGAGGACCGGGATCGACATGGTGTAAGGCATCGCCTTCACCTGGCCGTCGACCGACACGGCGGACAGGATGCTCTTCGAGATCCCGGCGACGTGCTCGTCCCATTCCGCCGCCGGCGGGATCTCCTGGACGGGCACGATCGGCAGGGCCTGCACGGCCTCGGCCATCTTGCTCCAGCCGACCTGCGCGACGTCCGGCGGGCTGCCCGCCGCGGTGTCGGTGCGCAGCCGGGTGAGAACGTCCTTGGTCGCCACGCCCTGCGGCTCGACGGTGATGTTGGGGTGCGCCTTCTCGAAGGCGTCGATGAGGGCCTGCGTCCCCGTGCCGCCCAGTCCAGGCGTGCCGTAGTTGTACGAGAGGAACTTGATGGTGACCTTGGTCGCGCTGTCCAGCGGAGCTATCCCACCGGTGGTCGCGGCGACCTCAGTGCCCGAGCCATCGTCGCCGTCGCTGCTGCCGCATGCCGCCGCGGCGAACACCGAAACGGCTGCGAGCAATGCGGGAATCAGCCGCCAACCACGCACGCGCCCTGTCCGGCCTGTCATACTGTTACCTTTCCAAGGTTCGTGCACACCCGTGTCACCGGTGTGCGTGAGGCCACTGCAACGCACTGGTAGAGATAAAACGCACTGGTGGAATCGCATGGGCGCACCGTGCCGGCCCGCCTTCCGATCCGCGTCCGGCGGCGGGATGTCGCCGCGATTCCCAAGGTCCAGGTGAAGCATGACGGCCGGTCCCCCCGAGCAGACAGGCAGGCGGATCCCTGGGAACGGAACCGATGCCCGTTCCCCCGCCCCCCTGCGCACCGGACCCGAATCGGGCTGTTCGGGCCGCCGCGAGCAATCGTGCTACCGCGGATTCCCGATCGCAAACGTAACTTCGAATCCGATCATCACGTAATCCAATCGACGCCGACCCCTAAAGCATCCGGCCAATACACCGATAAACGCCGGATGAACAAAACGGGTCGAGTGGATGACAGCCGCCGGCCGCGGGCGGCCCGCGGCGGACGGCGGGCCCGGTGACCACGCGGGACCTGGCAGGCTGACGGGATGGCAGGTCGGGACACGGCGCCTGACGAGGTGGCGCCCGCGGTCGCCGCCGCCCGGCTGGCCGCGCAGGGGCTCGCGGGCACGGCGCGGTGCACGGCCGTCGACGCGGTGGCGCATCTCCTCGCGGTTCAGGCGCAGGACCCGCGCGGCATGCGGCTGACGATCAGATCACGGGTGGCCGGTTCGCACGCCACCGACGTCGACGCGGCCCTGACGAGGGACCGCTCGCTCGTTGTCACCTGGCTGAACCGGGGGACGCTGCACCTCGTCCGGGCCGAGGACTACTGGTGGCTGCACCCGCTGACCGCCCCCCGGACGCAGGCCCAGATCCGGCGCCGGTTCACCGACGAGGGCGTCTCCCCCGCCCAGGCCGAGAAGGGCGTCGCGGTCGTCGAGCGGGCGCTGGCCGCCGACGGGCCGCTGGGCCGCGGCGCGCTACGCGAGCGTCTCCGCGGGGCCGGCGTACCGGTGGACGGGCAGGCGCTGATCTACGTCCTCATCGAGGCGGCGGCACGGGGCCTGGTCGTGCGCGGCCCGGTCACGGGAGGCGACCAGGCGTACGTGCTCGTCCGCGACTGGCTGGGCCCGGCGCCCGAGCCCCGCGGGCGCGACGACGCCCTCGCCGAGCTGGCCCGGCGATACCTCGCGGGCCATGGACCGGCAACCGACCGCGATCTCGCCCGCTGGGCCGGGCTGCCGCTGGGGGACGTCCGCCGTGGCCTGGCCGCGATCTCCGCGGACCTGGCCGACCGCGACGACGGCCGCGCGCAGCTGCGACGTCCACCCGGCCCTGGACCGGCAGCCCCCGCGGGCGGCGACGCCCGGATGGCGCCGCCGAGGCTGCTCGGTCAGTTCGACCCGGTCCTGCTCGGCTGGGAGTCACGGGACTGGATCGTCGGGCCGCACCGCGGCATCGTCACGTCCAACGGCATCTTCCGCCCGTTCGCCCTGGTCGAGGGCCGGGCGGCCGGCACGTGGGCCGTCCGTGGCGGGCGGGTCGAACTCACGCCCTTCGCCCCGCTCTCCGCCGCCGTCACCGAGGCGCTGCGTGCCGAGGCCGCCGACGTCGAACGGTTCCTGCGCCCGGCCGGTCGACCGGGCTGAGCGGCTCGTCCGGCGCCGGTCCCGTCCACTGCCGGTCTCGGTCGATGCCGGTCAGCCGATGCCGGTCTCAGTTGGTGCCGGTCTCAGCCGGCGCCCATGACGAGGCAGGTGCTGCTCGCGGTGGCCACGACCCGGCCCTGCGCGTCGCGGACGTCGCACTCCGCGAACGCCGCCCGGCGGCCGGGACGAGTGACCCATCCGTGCACGGTCAGCGTGTTCACCCGGCCAGGGAGAACCTGGACCGGGCGGACGTAGTTGACCTTGATCTCAAGAGAGGTGTACGCGACACCGACCGCCAGTGTCGTGTGCACCGCGCAGCCCGCCGCGGTGTCGAGCAGCGTGCAGACGAGACCACCGTGGACGAGCCCGATCGGGTTGTACGCGGACTCGTCCGGCTCACAGGTGAAGACCACGTCACCGACCTCCGCCGTGACCGGGCGGAAGTCGAAGACCCGGGAGATCGGCGGGGGCGGGACGGTGCCGTCGACCATCGCCCGCAGGAACTCCAGGCCGGACATGGCCAGGCTCGACCGCGCGCTGGCGGCCGGGTCGTACCAGGTCACGGTCTTGCTTCGCGGCTCACCCCACCCCTGGTCCGGGTCCGTCGGCGCGGGCACGGCCGGCGGCGGGGCCTGGGACGGCGGCTGGGGCTGGGACAACAGGGACGGGGGCTCATCGGGCACGGTGGGTGGCATGGCCAGGAGCCTAGCCACCACGACCGCCTGAGTTGGGAATTACTACTCAGGTGGACCGGCCGATCCGAGGGCAACCTCCCGGCACGCGGTTACTGTTGTTCGAGGAACGGCGACTGTTCGAGCAACAGCACCGCCGGCTCGTCAGGACGACCCGCCGTGGCCGCGGCCGAGAACGGACGGACGATGACCCCGACCTCGTATGCGTCCCGGGCCGACACGACCCGGGCGCGGCTGCTCGCGGCCGCGCTCGGCGCGTTCGCCGCGAAGGGGTTCCACGGCACGACGACCCGGGACATCGCCGCCGCCGCCGGCATGAGCTCCGCCGCGCTCTACGTGCATCACAAGTCCAAGGAAGAGCTGCTCTACCTCATCTCCCGGACCGGGCACCAGGACATGCTGGCGTTCCTGCGCGAAGGCCTCGCCACCTCGGGCGACCCCGTCGAGCAGCTGCACCGCCTCGCCCACGACTTCGCCGAGCTGCACGCGCGCAACCACACCACCGCCCGGGTGATCAACAACGAGCTCGCCGCGCTCAGCCCGGAGCATCTCGCCGAGATCCGCGCCATCCGGCAGGAGATCACCACCGAGGTCCGGGCCATCGTCGAGCGCGGGGTCGCCGCGGGCGTCTTCATCGTCGCCGATCCCGCGATGACGGCCACCGCCCTGCTCTCCCTCTCGATCGACGTCGGGCGCTGGTACCGCGACGGCGGACCCTGGACCCCCGCGGAGGTCGGCCGCCGGTACGCCGAACTGTCGCTGCGCATGGTCGGGGCCGCCAGCCCGCCCCGAGGCTGACCGTGGTCAGCCCGCGAGCCGACCACGGGCAGTCCGCGAGCTGACTCACGGGCTGGCCCACGGGCGGTCCGCCCGCCCGCAGCCGAATGCCCCCGCCACCCGCACCACACCCCCCGCCACCCGCGCCACGTCCACGGCCGTCCGGGCACGCGTGCGCCCAGATGACGGATCAGAGCGCTTCTGCTACCTAGCGAAACATTACTAATCGCTTGCTTAGCTACCATGCGCTCGCTTATCGTGCCCAAATGTGGCGGACGCCACATCACTGTCGGTCGCCACCACATTCCGGCGCACCGCGGGTGCGACCCGACGTCCCGGCCGTTCGGCCCGCCTCCGAGTCGATCCCAGCCCTCCGAACCGGCCCGCAGAAACCAAGATCGTGGAAGGACCTCCATGAGCCTGACGACCGACTCGCCGGCCGGGGCCGACGCCCCCGCCTTACCGGACGGCATCCGCCGGCTCTGGGCCCGCCAGCTCGCCCACTACCCGGGCACCGGGCCCCGCCAGCTGTACCTGGCCATCACGGTCATCGCCGCGATCTTCCTGTACTACGCCCTGTACGTGCAGGGCGCGGTGGCGACGCAGATCATCACGGCCTTCGACTTCTCCTTCACGGCCTTCGTCTTCGTGAGCGTGATCGGCAACGCGGTCGGCGCCGGCGCCTCCCTGTTCGCCGGCCTCGCCGACCGGTGGGGCCGGGCGAACCTCGTCGTCGGCGGCCTGCTGCTCGTCGCCCTGATCGCCCTGTTCGGCCTGCCGCACGCACCCGGACAGGCCGGGTTCACCGTCATGTACGCGATGCTGTGCTTCGTCGAGGGCATCGTGCTGGTGGCGACGCCCGCGCTCGTCCGCGACTTCTCACCCCAGGTCGGCCGCGGGGTGGCGATGGGCTTCTGGACCCTCGGGCCGGTGCTGGGCAGCCTGACGGTGACCATGGTGTCGAGCAACACCCTCGACGCCCACCCCGACTGGCGCTTCCAGTTCTACGTGTGCGGCGTCGTCGGCCTCTTCGTGTTCGTCCTCGCCGCGCTCGGGCTGCGGGAGCTCACCCCCGCCCTCCGCGATCAGCTGATGGTCAGCCTGCGGGACCGGGCACTGGTCGAGGCCCGCGCCGCCGGCCTCGACCCGGAACAGGCCGGCCGGGAGTCCTGGCGCCGGGTGCTGCGCTTCGACGTCCTCGGGCCCGCCTTCGCGATCAGCATGTTCCTGCTGCTGTACTACATCCTGGTCGGCTTCGCCGTCGTCTACTTCGCCACCGTGTACGGCTACCCGGAGGCACGGGCCAACGCACTCGCGAACTGGTACTGGATCTCCAACGCGATCGCCCTCGTCGTGGCCGGGGTCCTGTCCGACCGGCTCCGCGTCCGCAAACCGTTCATGGTCCTCGGGATGGTGGTCAGCCTCGTCGGCAACATCCTGTTCGCCCTGGCCGCCACGGAACCGGACACCGGCTACTACACGCTCGCGGTCTACTTCGTCCTCAGCGCCTCGGGCAGCGGCATCGCCTACGTCGCCTGGATGGCGAGCTTCACCGAGACCGTCGAGCGGCACAGCCCGGCGGCGACCGCCACCGGCCTGGCGCTGTGGGGCTGGACGCTGCGCCTCGTCGTGAGCGCGGCACTGATCATCTTCACGTTCGTGCTCCCGGCCACCTCGGTCCTCGTCGACCAGGGCGCCCGGGTCGAGCACATCGTGGCGGAGCACCCCGCCGAGGTCGCCGTCCTCTCCGCCGTCGACCCGGCCGCCTCCGCCACCCTGGCCCGCGATCCGCGGGACGTCGGGGCGCTGTCCACGGCACTCGGCCAGGTGGCCGCCCAGCAGGGCGCCAGCCCGGCGGAGGCCGAGGCCGTGTCGACGGCCGTACGGGAGCGGTCCCGGGAACTGGCCGCGGCGCAGGCGATAGCCCCGCCCACGCTGGCAGCGCTGCAGCAGAACCCGCGCGACCTCGCCGCCGCCGGGTCCGCCATCGGCGACATCTCCCGGGAGCTGGCTGTCGACCAGCCGACGGCGGTGCGGCTGCTGACCAGCCTGGCCGATCCGGAGGTGAAGTCCGACCTGGCCCTCGTGCAGCGCTACGGGGGCGTGCTGACCGAGGCGGAGGCGGCCATCGCGCCGGACGACCTCGCCTACCTGTCCGAGCACGGATCCGACGTGGCCAAGGCGCAGGAGGACAACCCGGGGCAGTGGCAGAACTGGTGGTGGGTCTGCGTGGCCGGCCAGGTGGTCTTCCTGCCGTTCGTGTTCGTCATGGCCGGCCGGTGGAGCCCCCGCCGGGCCCGCGAGGACGAGCGCGCGCACGAGGCGATGGTCGAGCGCGAACTGGCCGCCCTCCACTCCGGTACCGCCGTGGACCGGGCCGGCGGACCCGGCACCTCCCCGGCGACGGCCACCGCACCGCACCGTTCGGAAGGAACCGTTTCGGAGGGAACCGCCGAGAACTGACCACCCGGATCCCATGCCGGGCGCGAGGTCCCGGGCAGGTCGGTCTCACCGCGGGCCGACCTGCCGGCGGATGACTCCGGCGGCCGTCCGGGCCTGGTTCACCCCGGCCTGGTGGACCGGCCGCCAACGGCTCCGGTCGCCCGGGTCGGCGCCGTCGGCGAGGTGGATGTTGGCTCCGCCGCCGAGCGCGCCGTCCATGTAGCGCCGGCCCGCGATCGTCACCGGCGGGTAGGCGGCGGGCATCGCGCAGCTCGCCGCCACGGCCGAGGCCAACGGGACACCGCTGCCGCGGTCCCAGACCACGGGCCGGCCGGTCTCGACGTCCACGGCGGTGATCAGCAGCCGCCGGTCCGGCCAGTCGCGCGCCCCGATCAGCCACGCCATCCGGGCGACGTGGGTGTCCTCGGGAATGGTCGGGGCGGTGAGCGCGATCCGGCCGACGCGACGGACCCGGTCCGGATCGGCCTGATCTGCGAGGATGGCGAACACCTCGCCCGTCAGGCCGGAGTCCGGGCCCGCCCGCCGAGCGGCCGGGCCGTGCCCACCAGCCCACCCGGCCCCAGGACGACCGCCGCGCCATCGGGAAGAGTCACGCCGACCAGCGTCGGGGCTGAAGTCGGGTTCAGGTCAAGGCCCGCCGGCTACGGCCCGCCGGTCTCCCGGGGCGCCGCCGGCGGGAAGCCCAGGACGGCGGCGACGTCGGCCGGTCGGAACGTCAGGCCCTTGACCGCCTTGCCGCCGTCGGGATGCGCCTCCTTCGTCAGGTTCGCCCGGTGGATCTCGGCGAGGACGGCGTCGAGCGGGATCCCCCGTACCGGGCGGCCGTGCCGTAGGCGACGTACACGACGTCGGCCAGCTCCTGGGCGAGGCCGACCAGGTCGTCGTTCTCGTCGGCGGCGACGGCCTCGGCGGCCTCCTCGGCCAGGAACTCGCGCCGCAACCGGCGGGTCGCCGCGTCCTGGAGGCGGGGCGACGCAGGCAGGTCGTCGCCGAGCGCGGCGTGGAACTCCCGCACCATCGCCATGACGGACGGCGCGGTGGGAGTGCCACGCCCGCGGCCGGCCGGCCCGACCGGCGCCGCCGGTGACCGCGCACCCGGTACACCCGGTGCCGGCGACGCCGTCTCCCCGGAGACCGCCGAGACCAGCCGCGACGTCTTGGCCAGCACCTGGTCGCCGAACCGCCCGGCCCAGGAGTCGGTCAGCGACGCCGCCGTGACGAGGGCGGAGAGCGCGACGTCGAGCAGCTCGTCCACCAGGTTCTGCTCCGAGGCCCGGGGTTTGCGCGGGTTCTGGCCGCGCAGGCCGATCAGGGCCGCGCTCGCCTCGCCGCACTCCTCGACCAGCTTCAGGACCCGCAGCGCCAGGCCCTCCCGAGGCTCGATCCCGTTCCGCGCGTCGCTCACGTCCAGCGCGCGCACGGCGGCGTCGATCGCCGCGACGGGAAGCACGGGGTCGGACGCCGCCGGCCGGTCCGGGAGGGAAGTCACCGCGCCGACGCTACCGGCGGGGCCCGCACGCCTGATCACCGACCGAGACGCCGCCGCGGGCGGGGCGCGGTCCGGGTGGTCCGCGCCGCCGTGATTGAGTCTCGCCGTGGCCTGATGGGAGGTGGTTCGTGATGGTGGACGTGCCCGCCGATCCGACCGTGCTGCACCCGGTCCCCGGGCAGCCACGGGTGGTGCTGCTCAAGCCGCTGTGCGTCTCGCCGCTGATCGAGGTCGGGGAGTTCTCCTACTACGACGACCCCGACGACCCGACCGCCTTCGAGACCCGCAACGTGCTCTACCACTACGGGCCGGAGAAGCTGGTCATCGGCCGGTTCTGCGCGCTGGGCGCCGGCGTGCGCTTCATCATGAACGGCGCGAACCACCGCCTGGACGGCCCGTCGACCTTCCCCTTCCCGATCATGGGTGGCTCCTGGGCCGAGCACTTCGACCTCATCACCGGCCTGCCCGGCCGCGGGGACACCGTGGTCGGCAGCGACGTCTGGTTCGGCTACCGCGCCACGGTGCTGCCCGGGGTCCGCATCGGCCACGGCGCGATCATCGGGTCCGGTTCGGTCGTCGTGGACGACGTCCCCGACTACGGCGTCGTCGGGGGCAACCCGGCGCGGCTGCTGCGCCTGCGCCACAGCGCGGCGGACGTCGCCCGCCTGCTGGCGCTGGCCTGGTGGGACTGGCCGCTCGGGCACCTCGCCCGGCATGTCCGCACCGTCATGGCCGGCAGCGTCGACGACCTCGAGGCCGCGGCCCCCAGGTAGCCAGCCCCCAGGTGGCCACCCGCCGGGTGGCCAGCGGCCGGGTGGCCAGCGGCCGGGTGGCCAGCGGCCGGGGAGTCGCAGAGGGCCCCGGCCGGGGGCGGCTCGAGGGGTGGGTTCACCCGCCGGTCCGCTCGCCGGCGGAGCCGCGGGCGAGCAGCGTCGGCTCGAAGACGAGCTCGGCCGCCCGCCGGCCCATCTCGTAGGAGGGCTGGGTGACCACCGTGATCCCGAGCGCGCTCGCCCAGGGGAAGTCGTCCATCGTGATGAACGCGATGTCGTCGGGGACGGCGAGGCCGCGCGCCGTGAGCGCCGTGTACACGGCGACGGTCAGCCGGCTCATGACGCAGGCGACCGCGTCCAACGGCGTTCCACGGGCGGACGCACGCGCGAGAAGCGTGCCGACGGCACGGTCGACGTCCTCCGCCGTCTCGGCGGCGGCCACCGCGTCCGCGGGCAGCGGATGCCCGAGCTCGGTGAGCGCCGCCCGCAGCCCGGCCGTGCGCTCGAGCTGCGACGGGCGATCGCCGGAGGTGACGACCCCGACGGAGGACCGCCCGCACCCGACCAGATGCGTCGCCATCAGGCGGCCGGCCCGGACGTTGTCCAGGCTGACCGCGTGCAGGTCGGGCGGCGGGTTCGGCACGGTCCGCGCGACGATCACGCACGGCGTGCCGTTCCCGGCCATCCGGCGGACGCCGCTGTCGGTCCGCTCGCCGGCGGTCACGATCAGGCCGCGCACCCGGTGCTCGTCCATCATCCGGACCAGGGCGACCTCGCGGGCGGTATCGCGGGCGACCTCGCGGGTGGCCTGCCGGAATGTGTTGGCGAGCATGACGAGGCTGTCGTTGGCGGCGGCCACGTCGTCGATGCCGCGGATCAGGCCGAGGTAGAAAGGGCCGCTCAGGTCACGGACGACAACGCCGATCGTGCTGGAGCGACCGGCGAAGATACTTCTGGTGAGCGCGTTGGGGCTGTACTCCAGCGCGGCGGCCGCCTCCCGTACCCGGATCGCGGTCGCCTCGGTGACGGCGCCCCCGTTGAGCACGCGGGAGACCGTCGCCGTGGAGACACCGGCCCGCGCGGCCACGTCACCGATGGTGACTCGCTTCGCCATGGTCGCTGTGCGTCCCTCCGAACGGTTCCGGCGCCGCCCGGCCCGGCCCTCGTGGCCGCCGGGGGCGGCATCGGATCATCTCACCGGCCCCGGCGGGCCGAACCGCTCGAACCGGAAGGCGGCCAGCTCGTCGCCGCGGTCCTCCCCCAGCACCTCCGCCGCGACCAGGTCGCCGGCGTGCACGCCGAGGGTCACGCCGCTGTGCGAGACGGCGAAGTGGAAGTTGGGCAGCTCGACCGCCCGCCCGAGCACGGGCAGGCCGTCCCCGGGAATGGGCCGTTCACCGATCCGGACCTCCGCCACCGTCGCGGCCCGGATTCCCGGGTAGAGCACCCGGGCCGCCTCGAGGATCGTCTCGACCGCCGACCCGTCCGCGCTCGTCACACCGTCGTCGGAGACACGTACCGCGCCGTCGATCGCCTGGGTGTGCAGCAGCAGCCGCCCGCCCCCGTCCGGCCGCAGGTGGACGTCGGGCGCGTGGATGACGCGGGACACCGGGGCGGCGACCGGGGAGGTGCGGACGAGCACGCCGCGGGTGTTGCGCATCGGCAGGTCCAGGCCGGCGAGCCCGGCGATCACGTCGGCGCGCGGCCCCGCGCAGTTCACGACCGCGGCCGCGGAGATCGAGCGGCCCGAGGCGAGGCCGACGGCACGCACCAGGCCGGCGGCGCGGTCCAGGCCGACGACCGGGTCGCCGGTCACCAGCTCGGCGCCCCGGGACACCGCGCTCGCGAGCAGGTGGCCGACCAGGCGGGCCGGTTCGACCCACCCCTCCTGTGGGAAGTAGGCGATCCCGTCCGCCGGCAGCGCGGCGGGATCGACCTCCGGTTCGAGCTCCAGTGCCTCCGCCCGGCTGAGCCAGCGCGCCTCGTACCCGTGGCCGACGACGGCGGCGACCCTCCGGCGCAGCCGCTCACGCTCCGCGTCGGTGGTCTCCCAGTGCAGGTTCCCGCCCTCGTGGTACCAGTCGCCGGCGGGCGCCTCCGCCGCCAGCCCGCGATGGGCGGCCATCGCCGCGACCCCGAAGGCGTGGTACGAGTGCGACTGCCTGCTGGAGGAGTTGATCCAGGCGAACGTCGCCCCGGAGGTGCCGGCCCCGGGGACCCCGGCCTCCACCACGACGACCCGGGCACCGCGGCGCGCCAGCGAGGCGGCGACCGCCGCGCCGTAGACACCGGCGCCGATGACGACCACGTGCTCAGCCATACCGCTCCTCATCCCTCGTCGGTGCCTCCGGTGGGAGGCTCGACTGTGAAACTAGTTTCAGCAACTAGTTTCACTGTGACCCACAGTGCTTTCTCGGTCAACCCACGCGGCACCCGGCGGCCCGGGGCGCCGGGGCGTGGCTCAGATGACGCCGTCGGCCCGCAGCCGGGCGAGCTCATCGGCGGGGACGCCGGCGGCCAGCAGGATCTCGTCGGTGTCCGCGCCGAGGGCGGGGGGTCCGGTGGTGGGCGTCGACGACCGGCGGCCCTCGGCGTCGGTGAGCCGGACCGGTGTCGCGGGCACCCGGGTGCCCGCGACGTCCACGAGGGCTCCGCGCGCCACGGCGTGCGGATCGGTCAGCAGGTCCGGGCCCTCGTTCACCGCGCCGATCGTCGCGGCGGGGTCGGACTCCACCCAGCGCGCCGCCGGCCGGGTGGCGAAGACCTTCTCGAAACGCTCGGCCATCGCCGCCTGCTCCTCGGCGGGGGCCGTCCGCCGGTCGGCCAGGTCGTCGGCGTCGAGGACACGGCACAGGGCACGCCAGGTCCGGGGTTCGGCCGCCGCGACGCTCACCCACCGGTCGTCGGCGCACCGGTACAGCCGGCGGCCCGCGGCCCAGCCCATCCTGGGCGCGCCGGCGGTGAACCGGGCCGGCAGGCCGGACAGCAGCCACGTGGAGGCGTCCGTGATCGAGGCGTCGACGAAGCATCCGGTGCCGGTCCGGGCGGCGCCGGCGAGCGCGGCGGCCACCGCCAGCGCCGCGACGGCCCCGGCCACGGGCGCCGCGATCACCGTCTGGGGCATCCACGGGAGCTGGTCGGCCATCGCGGCCAGCAGGCCGGACTGGCCGAGGAAGGTGATGTCGTGACCGGCCCGTCCGGCGTAGGGGCCGTCCGCGCCGAAGGAGGACAGCGCCGCCCACACCAACCGTGGGTTGACCGCGGCCGCCTGCGGATACCCGAAGCCCGCCTCCTCCATCGCGCCCGGGCGGGCGCTGTCGACGACGGCGTCCGCCCCGGCCACGAGCCGGCGGAGCACGTCGAGTCCCGCCGGCCGGCGGGTGTCGAGGGTGATCGAGCGCTTGCCCCGGTTGAGACCGATGTGGCCGGGCGACGTCCCGCCCGGACCTCGGACCGGGTCGCCGGCGCCGGGCGCCTCGACCTTGACCACCTCGGCGCCGAGGTCGGCCAGCAGCAGGGTGCAGTGTGCTCCGGGAAAGTGCCGGGTGAGGTCGAGAACGCGGATCCCGCGCAGAGGGAACGTCACCCACCCAACCAATCAGGTGAGGGAAGCCGGCGAACGGAACGGGCCGCCGGGCCGCGGGGTCGCGGGGCCGCCCAGGTACCGCATGATGCCGCCGGTCCAGGTCGGGAAGCCGGCGGCGAGGGTGGACGCCACATGGGCGTCCGACGGCGAGATGGTCAGGCCTTCGGCCAGGGACCGCCTTGAGGTCGAAGAAGTTGCGGCTCAGGTCCGCGGTGACCGGCTGACGCAGCAGCGCGAGAAACGCCTCGGTCTCGATCGGGAACGCGGCGTCCGGATCCACCGCGGCGCCGCGGACCGCGACGTCCAGGACGGCGCGGGAGAGCCCGGCGCGAAGCCCGCTCAAGCGTCCGGCGAAGGACGTCCACCGGTCGGCAGATAGCGGGCGAGCTGGTCGAGGGAGGTGATGCGGTGTGGCTCGTCGTACGGGCCGAGCCCGGTCCGGTCGAGGTGGACGGCGCGCAGCCCGGCCGCCCGGGGGGCCAGCACATCGAGGTCGTGCCGGTCGCCGACGTGCAGCACCGACCCGGCCGGCGTGCCGAGCCGCTCGCAGACGGTCAGGTAGGTCGACGGATGCGGCTTCGCCGCGCCCAGGGCCTCGGCGGTGAACACCGGGCCGACCCGCCCGGCGAGACCGATCGTCCGGACCTTCGCGAGCTGCTGGCGGTCGACACCGTTGGTGAGCACGGCCGTCGCGAGGCCGGCCCGGGAGACCGCGGCCAGTGCCGCGTCGACGTCCCCGAACCTGGCCCAGGTCGTCGCGTAGCAGGTCAGGTAGTCGGCGAAGAGCCGGTCGAGGTCGTCGTCGGTGCCGACCGGGTGACCGAGCCGCGGCAGGAACTCACGGAGCCGTCCGCGCCGCTGCCCGACGAAGGTGACCAGCCCGTTCTGCCACGCGGTGAAGTGCCGGTACTCCGCCGCGAACCAGGCGTCCACCAGGTCGTCCGTGACGGCGGCACCGAGCCGCGGGAGCCACTGGCGCAGCGCGGCGCGCGCCGAGCTGTCGTGGTCGAACAGAGTGCCGTCAAGATCGAAGATCACTGCCTGGAGCGGAGCCGTGGCCACCGTCCAGAGTCTGCCCGCCGGCGGCGGCGGTCGGGCTGTCACCGGCTCGATCCAGCCACTCGTCCAGCAGGGCGCGCTCGGCGCCGGTCAGCGCGGGCAGCTCCGGCACGACGGTCCGGAACGCGACGGTGGCCCGGCTCGGCGGGCCTCGATCTGACGGTGGAGGCCCCGGTCCGTTTCTGGTGCTCGACTCCTCTCCGTTTGATGTCTTCCTCGCCGTTTCAGACAGCACTCCCTGCAACATGCACTCCGCAAGGGCGAGAAGGGTGCCAAACGACGAGGGGGTCACTCCGACGTGCGGGGGTCTTGTCCGACAGAGGTCGGTCTGGCCGTGCCTACAGCGATCTCCTTTTGTTCCGACTCGACTCAGAGGCTGCCACACTGATTGCTCTTCGAGCCCCCGACGATGTTCGGCGCCCCGTCGTTGACAGGAGCAGGCTGATTACCAGAGCAGGACAGGCTACCGCCGATATGGTTCCCCGACACCACGATCGGCCGTTGCCCCGTCCTGTTATTGGCTATCAGCACCGAGGAACTGATGTTCGCGCGAGAAACCAGCACCTGGCCGGTTGTTCCGCTGACGCTGACCGACCCGCCGACACTGATGTCGCGGATGTGGACCCTGCTCGCACCACTGGCGTTGATCGACCCGCCGACGCTGGCGTGATCGGCGACGAAACCAGCACCACCCGAGACGTTGATCGAGCCGGTCACCCGGGCGCCTGGTGCCAGGCACGTGACACCCGTGGTCAGGTTCAGCGAACCCTGACGAGTGCCGGCCACAGTGCGATCACACGACTGGAAGTAGTTCGCGAATTCGTAGTCAGAGATCTTCTGACCACCCCTCGTACCCACCTCATTACTGGTACGGAAGTGCACCCCCACGTTAATCCGAGCATTGATCATCTCTCCTGCCATCTGAGAGAAGCTGGTGAAACGCCGGGTTGTGTTGGAAGAACGACTGAAGACACTGATCGCGCCTCCGGGGATGGTGTCACTGCCGAAGAAGTTCTCGAAGGCCCTCGTGTACACCCCACCGGCGTAGTTGTGGCCCGCCGGGTACTCCGGATGCTCCCATTCCGACTGGTCCTCCAACGGCAACCAGTTCAGGTCGGCTGCTGTCGCCGGGTTCCCATCCGTGTCAGCCTCGCGGATCGCCGTAACCGGCCGCCACCTGTGGTAGAGGTACTTGTTATGGCCAACCATTATCTGGCCGTCAGCGTCCGCGAGAGCCGCCATGGCGAAAAGGCGAGCCGTCTCTGACCCGTCGAGGCCCTGGCGTCGGGCGAGTTGCGCGGCGATCTCGTCCCACGGCGCCTGCTGCCAGTACAACCCGATATCAAGCTGCTCCGGTGTCCGCGTCGCGCTGGACTGCGACCCGAGGCTCTTGATCTCATTGAAGTCTGCCGCGTACTGTTGACTGGTCACCAGGATGGGCTCCTCGACCTGGAATCGCCCAACCCCGGGGATCAGGAACGGCTTCACTTTCCTAACCCAGGCATGGGAATCAAGTTGGTAGCTCGGAGGTACCGGCCGGAACTGCCCGGGGCCATTTCCGGTTGGGAACGTCTCGTCTTCCGCATTGCGCCCGTCGTTCTGCCGGGCGGCGAGCATCGCCGAGGCGGCCTCCTCACCCACAGCGATGCCACCGTTCTTGGCAGGACCGTCAGGAATCAAGGCGAGCGTCGACTGGTATTTGGAGTCAAGCATCGACGCCATATCCGGGAGGAGGCTCGACAACACCCGGTAGGAAGCAGTCGCCGCCGCCGCTCCCACAGAGTCGTTCGGATCCGCAGAGGGAGGTATGGCGACGTAGGCCTGATGAGCGCGGGAGATCCCGTTTATGGCGTCGTACACCGCACCGTTCACCAACGCCTTGTCGGGCGCGGAGACCCACGGCGGGGTTTCACTCGTCACGCCCTGTTGAAAAGCAGAAATCCGCTCGTCTGATACCAGTCGATGATTATATCTCTATCGGTTTCAGTTGATGCGGATGCGGGCGCCCCCGAGAGGACGACGACGGTGGCCGCGACCAGACAGGACAGAGTGGTGCCCAAAAATCCTTTACGGGATAAATGTCGAATTTTCATGCCTAGCTTCCTCCTCGCCGGCGACACAGGGATTCTTTGCTCGGGGGCCGACAGCCCGCTGCTATAAAGCAACACCTCCCAGCACGTCGTCGACGACACGCCACATGCGAGGTCCCGTAGCCACAGAGACCGAGAGGTGTAACCGGTCGTGTCACTGTAATGCCATCAGCGGGATTTTGGAACATCCTCACTATCACACTTCGACAGACGTCTCATCGAGGGAATAGTTTTCCTATACACGAAACCCGGAAGTCCGCAATGGTCGGAAACGGAGCCCCCGGGGCCCGGCCGGCCATGCTCCTGGGCATGTTCCGCGGGGAGTTCGCCGCCACCGGTCCGGAACTCGAGAACCCGCTCAAGCGCCCGGCGACGTCCGTCCGCTCGATCCTGGTCACGCTCACTACCCGGTCCTGAAATCCCCCGGCCCTGTCGATGTGGCCGCAGCCAGCTCGCCGCTGGCCGGTAGGGCCTGCTCAGCCCCCGGCTCGGGGCGCTCCATAGCGACGAGCGCGACGTCGTCGCCGAGCGAGCCGCCGGTCCAGCAGACGAGCGCGTCGACCAGGTTCGCGTTCGCCACCGGCAGCTCCGGGACGGCGAACGCGTCCGACACGGCCGGAAGCAGCGGGAAGAACTCCCGGGTACCGCGGCTGCGGGCCTCGACCAGGCCATCGGTGTAGAAGAGCATCCGGTCGGACCGGGCGACGAGGAAGTGAGCCGCGGCCGGCGCGGCACCGAGCCCGAGGGGCGGCTGTCGGTCGGCGGCACCGAGCGGCTCCACGACGCCACCCCGGACCCGCAGCGGGTCCGGGTGGCCGGCGTTGAGCAGCGACATCCGCCCGGCGCGGTCGATCTGGGCGACGACCGCGGTGACGAAATCCTCGCCCCGCTCGCTCCCGAAGGCGGCGACCTCGCTGTCGAGCGCCGCCATCAGGTCCGCCGGGTCCTCGAGCCGCCCCGCGAGCGCCCGGAAGCAGCCCAGGACCCGGCTCGCAAGCCGAACCGCCTCCAGCCCCTTGCCGCGGACGTCCCCCACCAGCAGCCGCACGCCCCATCGGGTGTCCACCACCTCGTAGAGGTCTCCGCCGACGCTGGCCTCCGTGGCCGCGCTCCGGTACAGGGCGGTGAACCGCAGGCCGCCGACGGCCGCCGGGACCGGGCTCAGAATGGCACGCTGCGCGACCTCGGCCACCCGCACGAGAGCGGTCAGCCGGCGCTCCCGGGCCCGGCGGACCCGGCTCGCGACCACGGCTATCCCGCCGCCGAGGGCGATGCCGGCGAGCCGGATCACCCGCGCGAGCTGGCCGCCTCCCGCACCTGGTTCCACGACCTGGTTCGCGATCTCCACCGCGCTAGCCCCGGCAAGCGCGACGAGCGCGTAGAAACCGGTCAGGCTGGGACCGACCGTGCTGGCGGCCAACAGCGGAGCCATGACCACGAGCGCGATGATGACGAAGGCGGGTCCGCCGGCGGCGTCGACGACGCAGACCGCCACGATGATGACAAGCGGGACCACCGCCGCTACCAGCGAACGGACCCGCCCGATGTTCACACCGAGCGTGGTACCCGTCGGGTGTGCCCCGACCCGCCCGAGCGGTCACCGGGCGGACGGTCCCGGGCGGACGGATACACGGTCCGGATACGCGGCGTCGGCCACACCCCGGGTCGGGCGCGCCGAACGCCGCCTGGTGCCGGCGGATCTCGGCCTGGACGTCGCTGACGAAGGCCGTCTACAAGGCGTGGTCGTCGGCCCACCGACGCCCCCCTCCTCCCCGACAGCTGGTGGTCATCGGCCACGGCGGGCCGGGACGACGACCTGTCTGCTGCCGGCAGATCGCTCTCCCCCCGGCGCGCCCGGCGCTCTAGGTTCGCCACCATGACAGAGGCGGTCACGGGCGGGAACAGCACACCGATCACCGGCTACGCGGCCGGCGTTCCGTTCACGGCGCTGCCGCCGGCCGGTGGCGCCGACGCCCCGGCACCACTGGTGGTGACCTGGCACATGATGGACGCGCCCCGTTCGGACAGCGCGTTCGCCGCCGCGCTGCCACTGGCCGACGTCCCCGCCTGGCGGGTGCATCTCGGGATGCCGCTGGTGGGCCGACGTCCGGTGGAGGGTGCCTACGAGGCCGCGCTGGCCGATCCGATGCTGCGGTACGTCGACCCGGTGGTCCGGCAGGCCACCGACGAGTTCCTCCCGGTGCTCGACGCGCTGGAGGACGAGCTCCCCCTGCTCGGCGGCCCGATCGGGATCGTCGGCGCGTCGCTGGGCGGGACGGTCGCGCTCAACGTGGTGGCCCGGCTGCCGGTGCAGATCTCGGCGGTGGCGCTGGTGAACCCGGCCATCCGGGCCCGGACCGTGGTCGACGTCTTCACCGCGGCGGCGGGGACGTCCTACGACTGGGGCGAGCGGGCGCACGCCGCGGCCGACCACCTGGACTTCGTGGCCCACGCCGGGCTGATCAGCGGCCGTAGGCCGGCGCCGGCGGTCCTCGTGGTCAGCGGGGAGCTCGACTACCCGGTCAGCCGCGCCGACGCCGGCGAGCTGGTGGCCGCGCTGCGGGCCGGGTACCGGGACCCGAAACGGGTCCGCCTGAGCACGATTCCCGGCCTGGACCACCCGCTCGCCGAACAGCCCGGACTCGAACCGGCACCGCAGATCCCGCTGGCCGGGGTCGTGGACCGGGTGGTCGGCGAGTGGTTCCGCGCGCACCTGTGACCGCTGTAAACGGAGATCCTTCACAACCACCATTCACAGCCTCGACCGAGCCGGTCGCCGTTGTTTTGCAACAAACGCGTTGACCATGGTGGCCGTATCCCGCTAAGGGCAATGCCACCGCACCCCGGAACAGACTTTGTCTGCAAGCCGACACGGAAAACGATCACGGCTAAGTAGCCACGGAGACGCCGTTCGAAACGCCACGGTTGTCCCGGAATCGCGGAGAGCGACAGGAGCGCGGAACACGGCAGGACCAAGCCCAGGGTGAAACCCGGAAGACCAGCCGGAAGGAAGGTGCTTTCTATGGGGGTCACCCGGACGAGGGAGGGAATCCTTTCCCTCGCGTCGGTGGACGACTATCTCGGGCCAGCCGACAGTCGTTTTTTCGGATCAGGCTACCGGCGGGTTGGCTACGCTTTCCGTGATGCCGGTTCCTTCGGCAGGACAACTGGGTCGACACAGGTGCGGGCTCGTTTCAGGATCGACTATCCGACGGACTGGTCCGTGAAGACCGGCGACGTCGAGCTGCGTCCGCACCTGTCCACGGTCGACGTGTTGATGCTGGCCGTCCGGGCCGCGATGAGCTGCGCGGCGCGGGCCTTCGAGCTGGTCGACCACGACCAGTTCCGGATCTGGCCCCGCCAGGTTGACGTCCGGGCGGGTACCGCTCCGGTCGAGGACGGCCTGGACGACGTCGAGGTCCGGGCGGCGCTCCGGACGACCGTCCCGCACCCGGACGCGCCACATCGCCGCGTCTCCGCCTTCGACTGCCAGGTCGGCGTCATGACCGCGCGGGTCGAGCTCGATCATCCAGCGGGCCGGGCCAAGGCGGCGGACAGCACGGGCACCGCGGACAGCACGGGCACCGCGGGCACGGAGAACACGGCGGACCGACGGTGGGACGAGCTACTCGGATCCAGCGACCCGGGCCCCTACGGTTCCGGCTACCGGCATCGCTGGCCGACCGTGGAACAGATCATCGCGAATGTCCCAGCGGCTCGGGCGGACGCGATGGCGCGGATGTCGCAGGCACCGCAGCCGGTACCGCAGGTACCGCCACCCCGTGCCGGGCGTCAGCCGGCGAGCGCTTGCCATCCGCCGGTCTCGATGATCGACTCGTTCGTCGTCGCGCTGCAGCTCGGCCAGATTCTGCTCTACGAGATGGACGGGCTGACCCGAACCGACAGCAACACGCTGTGGATGCGGCACACGAGAGTCTCCGCGCCGGGCCACGGGCGGCCCGCCACCGGCCCGGCATCCTCCGCCGGACCGTTCGCCGCCGCCGTGTCGCTGTCCAACAGCCGGCTGGTCACCGGCCGGGATGCCCACCGCTGGCGCACCGCGTCGATCGACGGCACCTGCGACGGGGTGGCTGTCCGGTGCGCGGTCGCCCACCGGCTGCCGTGACCGGCCCGGGGAACGCCCCGGCCAGCCCCTCCGTCCCGCTTCTCCCACAACTGGAGCTCACACGATGAGGCTTGGAATATCGGGAACCTACTCGGCGGGCAAGACTGTCACGGCGATGGCATTGTCCCACTTCACCGGGATCCCTCGGACCAGGGCGATGACGATGCGCGAGATCCTGCCCGAGGCAGCCCCTGGAAAGACTCTCGAACAGTGCACCGCCGCGGAGCTGCTCCAGATGATCGTCGTCCGGCACGTCGACCGGGCCGTACACGAGAGCAGGCTCTGGGACGGATTCGTCTCGGACGGCTCCTCGCTCCAGGAGTGGATCTACGGGTCGGTGCGGGTGACGGTCGGCATAAACCCGAACGCCTCGCTCCACCTCCGGGATCTCGAGACGGTCGAGCGGACTCCTGAGATCGAGTTCTTCGAATCAGTTATGAGCCAGCTCGGGAATGCATTCAAGCGGCATGTCAAAAGCACCTTCGATGCGTTCGTGCACCTGCCGAACGAACTCCCCCTGACCACGGACGGTCACCGTCCGGTCAATGAGCGGTTCCGGTCGATGTCCGACGAGCTGCTGATGAGGACGCTGACCGAGCTGGCGATTCCCTATCACGTCGTTGGCGGCTCGCTGCCCGAACGACTGGACACGATCGCCGAGATCTTCGCTTTCCCGCGAGTCATGGAGGTGGACCGCGCGGTGTCGCGTGCGCTCGAAGAATACGCACAGCTGGATGTACGCGGCGAGACCGAACGACTGCCCAGCCCGGTCGGTTGACGGCCGTCCACCGAGCAGCTCCGACACGGACAGGGGAACGGACAGTGCGGACACGAGCCGCGGTGGTCGCCGGTCTCGGCGGCTACCTTCCTCCACATGTGGTGACCAACAAGATGCTGGCCGAACAGCTGGATACATCCGATGAATGGATATATTCCCGGACCGGAATCCGACAGCGGCATGTCGTCTCCGCCGGCATGGCCACCAGCGACCTCGCGGTCGAGGCCGGCCGGCGCGCCCTGGCCTCGGCAGCGGCGACCGGCACCGCCACCGCCACCGCCACCGCGAATATGGTGATCCTCGCCACCACCACCCCGGACTACCCGTGTCCGGCATCGGCCCCGGACATCGCGTTCCGCCTCGGGCTCGGCCCCGTACCCGCGTTCGATGTCAGCGCGGTGTGCGCCGGATTCGTCTACGCCCTGGGCGTGGGAGCCGGCGCGATCTCGGCCGGACTCGCGGAGCGCGTCCTGGTCATCGGGGCCGAGGCGTTCACCTCCATCATCGACCCGCGGGACCGGACGACCGCGCCGATCTTCGGTGACGGTGCCGGGGCAGTCGTGCTCCGGGCCGGCGAGCGGACTGAGCCGGGCGCACTGCTCGCCTTCGATTTGGGCTCGGACGGACACCTCAAGGACCTCATCAGGGTGCCGGCGGGTGGCTCGCGCCAGCGGCTGACCGAGGCTGTTCCCGATCCTCGCGACTACTACTTCGCCATGCAGGGGAAGGCGGTCTTCAAGAACGCCGTCCAGCACATGACGGCCTCGCTGCAGGCGGCGCTGAGAAGCGCCGGCTGGGGCCTGGACGAGATCGACTGGCTCGTCGGCCACCAGGCCAACGTCCGCATCCTCCAGCTGCTCGCGGACCAACTCGGGGTGCGCCGGGAACAGGCCGTGGTCAACATCGACTCGGTCGGCAACACCTCTGCCGCGTCCATTCCACTCATGTTGGCGGACGGCACGGCGGCCGGGACGTTCGCGGTCGGCGACAAAATCGCCCTGACGGCCTTCGGCGGTGGGCTCGCCTGGGGTTCTGTCGTCCTGACCTGGCCGCGGATCGAGCTGGCCGGCGCTCCGCGGGACGCCGTCGAATCCATCAGCCAGCCAGCCTGAGAAGAACAGGAGAGACCCATGAACACGATGACGAGAATTCTGACTGATCTGCTGATCGACCAGTTCGGCCTGGCCGCCGAGGACATCCGACCAGAGATGACCTTCGAGGAGCTCGGGGTCGACTCGCTCGTCCTCACCGAACTCACGGTGATCCTGGAGAACGAGTTCGACCTCGTCATCGAGGACGGGGAGCTGACCGAAGGTCTGACTGTGCGCCAGGCCGCGCAGCTCGCCGCCGCCAGGCTTCCCGCCCCGACCACCCACCGGGGTGCCGCGTGACGCTCGTTCGCCGGACCGCGCGAATTCTTCCAGCAGCAAGAGACCACAAAATCAGCTACCTAATATAGGTCGGTAACCGTTTTTAGTTAACCTTGAAGATGGGTTCGAGTGGCGATCCCATCCACCAAGGACCACAGAATCATCAACGCCTCCCAATATTAATTCAACCTTGGTCGGCGTGAACCCTTGCCGGGCGGGACTTCATCGGGTTTAATGCCCAGTACGGTGCCCCACTCCCCCTCCCGGCGACATCTCCGCGAAACCCGCACGACAGCCACCGAATGCCCGAAATATGCCTGACGTCCGGCATTCAGCAGCTTCGGTCACCACCCTCATGAAACTCGAAAGACATTCCCAGAAAGGACGTCTCCATGAGCCGCCTGCTGCACGTGAGCGCGTCCCCACGCGACAGCGAGAGCCAGTCGCTCGCCATCGCGAACTCGTTTCTCGCAAGCTACCGGGACAGCAACCCGGAGGTAAAAATTGATTCTCTCGACCTTTTCGACGGGCACCTTCCCGACTTCGGCCGGGTGGCCGCGGCGGCCAAGATGGCAGCCTTCTCCGGGCAGGAGCAGACCCCTGATCAGGTCGACTTCTGGGCGCAGGCCCGGTCGGTTTTCGACCGGTTCGCCGCCGCCGAGACCTACCTGTTCAACATCCCGATGTGGAACGCCGGTGTCCCCTACGTCCTCAAGCAGTGGATCGACATCGTCACCCAGCCCGGCTGGGCGTTCGGGTTCGACCCGGTCGCCGGCTACTCCGGCCTGCTCGGGGGCGGCAGGAGAGCCGTCGTCGTCTACACCAGCGGTGTCTACAGCCCCGGTGTCCCGGCGTCCTTCGGCCTCGACTTCCAGTCGTCCTTCTTCGACGACTGGCTGCGTTTCGTCGGAATTTTCGACGTGACCGAGATCCGTTTCCAGGGGAACGCCCTGCTGGCCGACGGCGAGGCGGCCTTCGAGCAGGCCCGGCGTCAGGCCCGGGACCTCGGGAGGAGCTTCTGAGCCGATCCCGGCGAGAACCGACAACCGCAGGACGGTCGACAACCGTATGACAGTCGACACCCATACGACGGTCGACAACCGCATGGCGGCCGCGGTCTACACCCGTACCGGCGGCCCCGAGGTCATCGAGGTGGTGCGGCGGCCGGTCCCGCGGCCCGAACGCGGGCAGGTGCGGGTACGGGTCAGCGTGTCGGGGGTGAATCCCACGGACTGGCGGGCGCGCGCCGGGGAGGCGCCGGGCCGCCCGGTGCCCTTCGGAGCCCAGACCCCGAACCAGGACGGCGCCGGGACGATCGACGCCGTGGGAACCGGAGTCGCCCCCGAACGGGTCGGCCAGCGAGTCTGGGTCTGGGAGGCGGCCTGGCGACGGCCCGGGGGCACCGCCGCGGAGTTCGTCGTCGTCCCCGAGCATCAGGCCGTCCCGCTGCCCGACGGCAGCACGTTCGCGCTGGGCGCCAGCCTCGGGATTCCCGCGCTCACCGCGCACCGGGCCCTCACCGTCGGGGAGGGCGGGCCCGACATCCTGCGCCCGGCCGCGCTGGCCGGCCAGACCGTGCTCGTGGCCGGCGGCGCCGGGGCCGTGGGCCACGCGGCCATCGAGCTCGCCCGCTGGGCCGGTGCCGTGGTCGTGTCGACCGTCAGCTCGGCGGCGAAGGCCGAGCTCGCCACCGCGGCCGGCGCGCGACACGTCGTCAACTACCGGGACGGGAATCCCGCGGAGGCGATCCGTGCCGTGGCTCCCGCCGGGGTTGACATCGTCGTAGAGGTCAACCCGGCCGCGAACGCGGCGCTGAACCAGGCGGTCCTCGCCGAGCACGGCACGATCGCCGTGTACGCCTTCACCGCGGACCAACCCGCGCTTCACATCCCGGTCCGCCCGGCGATGTTCGCCAACACCAGGGTCCAGTTCGTCCTCGTCTACACGGTGCCGGCGATCGCGAAGGCGAACGCGGTACGGGCGGTTCAGGCCGCCCTGGCCGACGGAGCACTGCGGGTCGGCGCCGAGAACGGACTCCCCCTCCATCGTTACTCCCTGCGACAGATCGTCGCGGCCCACGCCGCCGTCGCGAACAACGTCGTCGGCAAGGTCCTTGTCGACGTGATCCCGCAGTAGCCCTGCCCCCGCGCGACACCTGTCGGTCCGGTGTCAGACGAAGGGTCCGCGACATGATGACCACCGGCGGCAGCCAGCCGTCGCCCCGGCGACTGCGGCTGCTCACTGTTGTCCTGGCCCTCACCTGCGGGATGAGCGCGGCGAACCTGTACTACGCCCAGCCGGTGCTGGACCTGCTCGCCGACGACTTCGCGGTGAGCCGGGGCACGGCCTCCCTCGCCGTCACGACCGGGCAACTCGGCTACATCCTCGGGCTGGTCTTCCTGGTCCCGCTGGGCGATCTGGTCGAGAACCGACGGATGGCCGCCTGGTTGCTCACCGGCGCGACCGCGGCGCTCGTCGGTGCCGCGTTGGCGCCCTCCCTGGGAGTCTTTCTCGGAGCCGTGTTCGTCTGCGGCGCCGCCTCCACCGTCGTGCAGATCCTGTTGCCGCTGGCGGCGCACCTCGCGCCGCCGGACAGGCGCGGTGAGACGGTCGGGCGGGTGATGAGCGGGCTGCTGCTGGGAATCCTGCTCGGGCGGTCCGTCTCGGGATTCCTGGCCGGCGCGTTGGGCTGGCGAGCCGTCTACGCCCTGTCCGCCGGGGCCATGCTCGCCGTGGGCGTGGTCCTCACCCGGACCCTGCCCCGCCACCAACCCGCGGTGACCATCGGGTACCCCGCGCTGCTCCGGTCGATGGCCGGGCTGCTCCGGGACGAGCCGATCCTTCGTCAGCGTGCCGTCTACCAGGCGTGCATGTTCGCCACCTTCACCCTTTTCTGGACGGCGATCGGATACCACCTCACCTCGGCCCACCACCTGAGCCAGCCCGAGATCGGTCTTTTCGCCCTCATCGGCGCCAGCGGCGCGGTCGCCGCCCCGGTGGCCGGCCGGTTGGGAGACCGCTCGCGCGGGCACACGGCGACCGGCATCGCCCTGGTCGCCGCCTGCGCGGCGATGGCGCTGAGCGGGCTCGCGCCGGACAGCCTGCTCGCGCTCGCCGCGGCCGCCGTCGTCATGGACATCGCCGTGCAGGTCACGCTGGTCACCGGCCAGACGGTCATCTACGCGACCCGGCCGGAGGCCCGGGCCCGGATGAACACGGTGTTCATCACCAGTTTCTTCCTGGGCGGCGCGGCGGGCTCGGCCCTGGCCGGAACGCTTTTCACCCGGTGGGGCTGGAGCGGAGTCGCGGCGCTGGCCGCGGCCGCTCCCGCCGGGGCCGCCCTGCTGTGGCTGTGGCACACCGGGCGCAGGCCAGGACGGGAACCACGCCCCCATCTCCGAGAGGAACCAATGGCACGCGCAGCGAAATCGGCGGATCTCCAGCACGAGTCCGTCGACCGCGACTCCCCCGGCACGGAGGCGACGCCGGCGCCCGGCGCCGCGCAGACATCACGGCTGGCCTCCCCGTGACCGCCGCGCCGGCCGTCACGCCGCCCGCCGGCGGTGCCGACACCGCCGGCCGCCGGCCGTTCCGCCTGGGCCTCCAGATTCCCCGGCTGCCGGCGGTCCCCCCGCACCGGCTCTTCGAACGGCTCGTGGAAACAGCCACCACCGCGGCCCGGGCCGGGTTCGACGCCCTGTTCGTGATGGATCACTTCCACCAGATCTCGATCATGGGGCCGGCCCACGCGCCCATGCTCGACAGCTACACGCTGCTGGCGGCGCTCGCCGCCCGGACCCGGGACGTGGGGCTCGGCGCGCTCGTCACCGGCGTCACCTACCGGAACCCGGCGCACCTGGCGAAGATCGTCACCAGCCTGGACGTCGTGTCCGGCGGGCGCGCGCTGCTGGGGATCGGCGCGGGCTGGAACCGCGAGGAGCAACTGGCCTACGGCTATCCCGACGTGACGCTCAACGAGCGCTACGCCCTGCTCGAGGACGCCCTGCGTATCGCCCGGGCCATGTTCGGCACCAGCCCGGCGACCGTGCCGGGCGACGCGGCCTCGATACACCAGGCGTTGAACGAACCCCAGCCGCTCCAGCCCGGCGGGCCGATGATCATGATCGGCGGAGGTGACGAACGGCGGACGCTCCGGCTGGTCGCCCAGTACGCCGACGCGACGAACCTGCTCGCCACCGTCACCGACATCCGCCGGAAGCTCGACGCGCTCGACGCGCACTGCGCGGACCTCCGCCGCGACCCGGCCTCGGTCCACCGGACCTGGGTGGGCACCGTCGTCACCGGGGTCGACCGCCGGGAGGCGGAACGGCACGCCGGCGCCCTGCCGGTCCTGCGCGGCGTACCCGACCTGCCTGCCGTGCTGGCGGACCAGGGCAGCCGCGATCGTGTCCGGCTCCTCTGGGGAAGCCCCGACCAACTCGCCGAACAGTCCGCCCGGATCCGCGGCCTCGGACTCGGCGGGCTCATCGTCAACATGCCCGCGCACCCCGACCGCCTCGACCTCATCGAAGCGGTCGGCGCGGCACTGGCTCCCGTCTGGAAGACGTCCTGAGAGATCCCGTGGGTGGCCGCCCGTCGCCTTCAGGCGGAGCGCGACCGACCGAACTTCGCGACAGCGGCCGGGGTCATCGGGGTGAAGACGTTGACGAGATTGCCGTCGGGGTCGCGGAACAGGAACGACCGGTTGCCCCAGGGCAGGGTGGCGGGCTCGCTGACGACGTCCTCGACGACGTTCGCCAGGTTCCGGTGGACGTCGTCCACGTCGTCCACGAGCAACTCGATGATCACGGAACGGTTGTCGGACGGGCGGGCCGCGTCCGGCGCGAACAGCGCGACGGTGCGGGTGCTGGCGATCGCGAGCGTGGCGCAGGTGGTCCTGAGCTCGGCGAAGTCCTCGTTGGACCAGTCCGCCCGCGCGCCGGTCACCTGTTCGTAGAAGGCGACAAGACGAGCGACGTCCCCGGTGATGACGCGGATCGACACGAAGCTCATGGTGATCTCCTGGTTCGGTTCGGCTGAGCCGTCGTCGCACACGCTAGAACCGATACAGGACAGAAACCGTCCGGTATTCGGGCTAAATTCCGCTGATGGTCCGACCCACCGCTCAGGTCCTCACCCTGCTGGAGCTCCTGCAGTCGGGTGGCACCAGGACGGTGTCCGAGCTCGCCGACCGGCTCGGTGTCGACGGACGCACCGTGCGGCGGTACGTGCGGCACCTGATCGACCTCGACGTGCCCGTCGAGTCGGTGCGCGGCCGCTACGGCGGGTACCGGCTCGCCGCCGGCTACCGCCTGCCGCCGCTCATGCTGAACGACGACGAGGCGCTCGCCGTGCTGCTCGGCCTGGTCGCCGGCCGCCGGGCGGGCCTGCTGGCGACGACCGGCGCCGCGAGCGAGACCGCGGCGGCCAAGATCCGGCGGGTCCTGCCCGAACGGCTCGCACACGGGCTGGACGCCGTGCTCGACTCCCTCGCCTTCACCGCCGCGCCCGCCGGGGCGACCGCCCACGGCGCCGCGCCGGGCACCGCTCCGGAGACCGCGGTCGTGCTCCCCGTCGCCGACGCGGTGCGCCATCACCGGCCGATCTCGATCAGGTACACCGCCGCCGACGGACGGCGCAGCGAACGCACCCTGCACCCGTACGGGCTCGTCGCCCACAACGGCCGGTGGTACGTGACGGGTGCGGATCTCGGGACCGGCGAGGACCGGACCTTCCGGTTGGACCGCATCGCGCACGCCCGGGCCCTGCCCGGCTCGTTCGAACCGCCCGACGGGTTCGATCCGGCGCGGCACGTCCTCGCCGGGCTGGCCCAGGCCCCGTACCAGCATGAGGTGACCCTGTGGATCCAGGGGACCGTCGAGCAGATCCGGGCCCGGCTTCCGGCCAGCGTCGCGACCGTCGCCACCGGGGCGGAGCCGCCGTCCACGGGAGCCGCCGATCCCGGGGCCGCGGGCTGGCTGCGGGTCGAGATCCGGGCGGAGCGGCTCGACTGGCTTCCCCCGGTGCTCGCGTCCCTCGACCGGCCGTTCGTCATCGAGCGACCGGACGAACTGCGCGGCCTCGTCCTCGCACTCGCCGACCGTCTCTCGGCCTCCGCCCGCGCGGACCGTCTCCCACATGATCGGAATCAGTGACGCCGGCGCCGCCGGCTCGACTCTCCCGCGGACAGGTCATGCGGGCCGAGCGTCTCCCACGAGCTTCGATCACAGGCCGCCCTGCTGCCAGGACAGGCACAGCGGTCGTTAGGCTCGCGCATCGTGTCAGGCGAAACAGGTGGTTTCGGGACGGACGTCAGTCGACGTCGTTCCTGGGGCAGGCCCCACCGTGATCGTTGATCGTGCGCAGGTGGCCGCGGCGCTGCCCGGCTACGAGCTGGGTGATCAGATCGGCGCCGGCTCGTTCGGGGTGGTGCTTGCCGGCTGGCACCGTCGCCTGGGGCGCGACGTGGCGATCAAGGTGCTGGCCACGCGGGACCGTTTCGGGCTGACCGCCGGTCTGGCCGCCGAGGCACGGATCCTCGCCGGCTTCGATCATCCACACATCGTCCGGGTGTACGACTACGTCGAGACCGATGACGTGCGTCTGATCGTCATGGAGATGCTGGCTGGAGGAACACTCACCCGCCACCAGGCGAACATCAGCCAGCAGGGGACCTGCGCGGTCGGCCTGGCGGTGGCCGGAGCCTTGTCGTGTGCGCACTCCAGGGGCGTGCTGCACCGCGACATCAAGCCTGACAACATGCTGTTCGATGCCGATGGGCTGCTCAAGGTGGCCGATTTCGGAATCGCCAAAATGGTAAGCGGTGCGGCAGCCACCGCGAGCTCGGTGATTGGAACACCGCTGTTCATGGCCCCCGAACAGATGGCGGGCGCCCGGCTGGGGCCAGGAACAGATCTGTACGCACTTGGAGTGGTCCTCTACCTGCTGCTGACCGGTGGACCTCCGTTCGATCCAGCTACGAATACGCAGTCTCCAGGCCTGAAGCACACAGACCAGAAAATCCCGTCACCAATCGGCATACCCGAGCCGGTGATGGCGACAGTCCTTCAGCTTCTTTCCGTGCTCCCGGCGGACCGACCGCCATCCGCGCACGCATTTGCGATCGACCTGGCGAAGGCCGCCGTCACCGCATACGGACCGGGCTGGATAGCCTCGTCCGGAGTGTCGCTACGACTCGACGACGATGTACGCGCCGCAGCCGAACGCCGAGCGGGGCCCACCCGACAGCCGCCACCTTCCGGCACCGGCACCGGCACAGTGTCATCTACGCATATGCCAGGCGGCACCCCCGAGGGCGAACCGGGCGGCGAGAACGTCGCCGGCCGCAGGCACCACGCACGGTCGTATCTCCGGCGCCACCGCCTCGTCATAATCGCGGCGCTCACCCTACTCGCCGTTGCGGGCACCGTCCTCGTTCCTATAGCCGCTCGCAGCAGGAATCCGCACGAACCTTTTCCTCGCCCCTCCACACCGGTAATTTCCCCCGGAGTAACACCGACCCCCGTCGCAAACGCACTGGGCCTGCCTTTGGTCGGCCACACCGACTGGGTGGCCTCGGTGGCTTTCTCTCCGGACGGCCGAACTCTGGCCAGCAGCAGCAAAGACACCACGATCATTCTATGGGACGTCACCGACCGGACCCGCCCCTACCGCATTGGCCCACCGCTGTCCGGTCACACCCTCGGGGTGATGTCGGTGGCTTTCTCTCCAGACGGCCGAACTCTGGCCAGCAGCAGCAGAGACACCACG